>CAZJEA010000034.1:0-2456 GCA_964544895.1 uncultured Bacteroides sp.
GCAACAACCGCTCCGATTTCGAAGAAAAATGGGATGACATCAAGATTTTCATCGAGTACGGCATGCTCTCTGATGATAAGTTCTGCGAGTCTGCTATGAAATTCGCTTTACTTAAAGACACAAATGATAAGCATTTCACTTTCGACGAATATAAAACTTTGGTCGAAAGTTCTCAAACCGACAAAGATGGAAACATCATCTATCTGTACGCCACTGACAAGCAATCTCAATTTAGCTACATCAAAGCCGCTATCGACAAAGGATATAACGTCCTTATGATGGATGGACAGTTGGATAATCACTTTATTGGGCTTTTGGAACAAAAGTTTGAAAAAACTCGCATTGTGCGCGTAGACAGCGATGTAATCGATAATCTTATCGTCAAAGAAAACAAAAAAGAAGCTAATTTATCTGCTGTTGAACGCACTATTTTGACCACTGCATTCTCCTCTCAGACTCCATCTATCGAAAAAACTCAATTCCTTGTTAGCTTTGAAGCTCTTGATCCAAATGATTTACCTATAATCATAACTCAAAACGAATTCATGCGTCGCATGAAAGATATGGCGGCAATGCAACCTGGCATGAATTTTTACGGCGACCTTCCTGACAGCTATAATCTTGTAGTAAATACAGAAAATCATCTTGTTAACAAGGTCCGCACCGAAGCCGACAACAGTCTTAGCGCCTCTATTACTCCTCTAATCAACAAAATCGACGCTGCAAATGCCGAGTTGAGCAATTTACGCAAAATTGAGAAAAAAGACGCTGAAACTGAACAAAAAATTAAAGACCTCGAAAAAGAAGTTTCAGATACTCGCAGCGAACAAGATGTTATCATCAGCAACTATGCAAAAGATAATAATCTCATTAACCAACTTATTGACCTCGCCCTCCTTGGCAATGGCCTCCTTCGCGGCGAAGCTTTAAACACATTTATACATCGTTCAGTCTCTTTACTTAAATAAGTAAACTCTTATTTTCCTCATAAAAGCTCGGCATTTCGTCGAGCTTTTTTTATTAATTATACTCTCTCAATTTGCATATTTTAAAATTAAACCGTAATTTTGTGTATCTATTATAAACTTGTAATCATTACAAATCAAATGAGCATTATAGATACACACCAAATCATAGACAAACTGAGAGCTTGCCATATCAAGCCTTCTACACAACGTATCGAAATAATGCGCTACATTATGGAGCACAAAACTCACCCAACCGTAGACGAGATCTTTCAATCCCTACAAATTAGTGCTCCGACTCTATCTCGCACCACTGTTTATAATACGGTTTGGCTTTTAGCAAAATCTGGAGCCATCAATTCCTTGAATATCGATAGAGCTAATGCTAGGTTTGACTATTGGGAGAGCCCTCATGCGCATTTCCGTTGCACATCTTGTGGTCGCATCATTGACGTCCCGTTTGATTATTCTACCATACAGAAACCTATCAACCTAAAAATAAGCAACATTGACGTATTCTTTGACGGTGAATGTCAAGACTGTATTGATAAAAAAGAAGTATAGTTAAATTAAAACTTCCGCACTACCTTAATCCATAAATACAAAATACACAGCTGCTATCAAACAACAAAATGCAGCAAAATGATTCCATTGCAATGATTCGCCTTTAAAGAAAACTATTGTAAAAAGTGTAAATATTGTAAGCGTTATCACCTCTTGTATTACCTTGAGCTGCATCAACGAAAACGATCCTCCATTGCCTACATATCCTATTCTATTTGCAGGTACCTGAAACGAATACTCTGCCAATGCAATCGCCCACGACATTAAAATTACAATATACAAAGGCGTATTAGCGCCAATAATTTTCATCTGCTGAAGTTTCAGATGGCCATACCATGCAAATGTCATAAAAACATTAGATATTACAAGCAATACTATAGTTAAAACTGCATTCATTTTATTTCTAAATTTTAATCTGCAAAAATATTACAATTTTATGAGATAAACAATAACAAAATCAACCATTTGTCACCGAGATTTTAATTATGCTTAAAACCCATCACTTTTTATCCATTCTTAATCCTTTATTTAAAGCTTTTATTGTAAGTTTGCATACATAATTCACTTATCACTTCACATTTAACCCAAAATGAAAAAAGAACTAATATTATCTTTGCTCTTATGTTCTAGCTCCCCTTTCATCTTTTCTCAACAGCAAGAACAGATACACTCGCAAGAGCAACAAAACTTTCAACCAAGAGGTCAAGTTTCTACATTTCAACAAGTAGACAAAATCAGAAAAGCATTAAACCTCAACCAAAAGGAATTTGAAAAGGTATATAAAGCTTACGAAACATACAATAAAGCAATCTACGGAGACAGTAATCAAGCCAGCTTTGGTGGCGGTCCGCGCGGCGGCATGGGTGGTCCTCGTGGAGGTATGGGCGGCCCCGGCGGCGGTATGGGTGGCCCCGGTGGAGGCATGGG
>CAZJEA010000034.1:2556-19004 GCA_964544895.1 uncultured Bacteroides sp.
GTGGAGGTATGGGCGGCCCCGGCGGCGGTATGGGTGGCCCCGGTGGAGGCATGGGCGGTCCTGGTGGAGACATGGGCGGTCCCGGCAATATGAACGGTGAACGTCCAAATATGAGTCAAGACTCTAATTCTCGACCTACTCCTCCTAAAGAAATGAGCGAAAAAGATTTAGAAAAGATGCACAAGAAAATGCAAAAGCAAGAAGACAAGCTATCTAAGTCTATACGCAAGGTCATTAAAGATGATAGCAAATTCGCTCAATGGCAACAACTAAGACAAGAGGAAATTATGCCACCTAAACAGCATTAAGGTTATTACACTCTCAAAAAAAATGCTCGATTTATTTTCGAGCATTTTTGTATACCCATAAAAAATAAGTGTAACTCTTTCGAGCTACACTTATTTTTTATTGATTATAAACTATCTATGCAATAATTTATTTAGCTTCTTCGATTGTGCAGATGCTTACACGGTTCCATGATTCTTCGCTGAACATGTTACCTACACCTTCACCTGATGCTGTGATGCGATCAGCTGAAATTTTGTATTTCTTAACGAGAGCTGTTTTAACTGCTTCAGCACGTGCTGCAGCGAGTTTTTCGTTAACGTCAGCAGGACCATCGGGTGAAGCATAACCTTTGATAGCAACTTTTGAATCTTTGTGATTCTTGAGGTAGTTTGCAATCATTTCTACGTTAGGTTGTTGGTCAGCAGTAATTGTTGATGAACCTAAGCGGAAGAAAATGTAACGAACTGAGTTAAGATTATTGCTTACTTCTTTTACTACTTGAGCAGGACGATTGAGGCAGTCAGCAAGTTCTTGTGCAAGACCGTTTGCTTTTGCTTCTGCAGCAGTAGCACGTGCTGATGTTGCATCAAGAGCTGCACGAAGATCGTTGATTTGACCATTCAATGCATCGATTTCTGCTTGGTTGTACGGTTGTACGCATTCAAATTTAGTTCCACCGATGTGATATGTTACACCTGCTTGGAAGTTGAATGCTGCATTGTTTGCATTGTAAGCTACTGCTGTTTGGTGAACACCTGTGTTATTCATATTCCAAACTACAGAAGGTTTGAGTGCGATTGTAACTTTATCACTTACATTGAAGTTGAAGTTAAGACCTGCTTTTGTTGCAAAGTAGTTATAGTCGCTACCATTTGCTACGTTGTAGTAGGTGTGACCCCAACCTGCACCAGCAAGTGCTTCAATTGTAAATGCACGTTTGCCGCAGTTATAACCACCAAAGAAGTTGAAGAGATCTACAGTTCCGTATGTGCCAACGTATGATTCGTCAAATGCAGTTGAGCTGTGTGTTCCACTCCAGCTTGAAGTATTTACTGAGAATTGACCTTCTACACCAAGAGCAAATGCGGGTGTGATTTTTTTGTCAACGTGAAGACCTACAAGGCCGCGCATTGAACCGAAGAATGCGTGATGTGTGATAGGAGTAGTAACACCACCGTCTAGACCGATTGACCAGTTGTCTGAGAATTTGGGTTGCTCAATAGCTTGTTGAGCAGAGGCAGAGATAGCACCTAGTGCAACAGCTGCGAATACAATAGATTTTTTCATTTTCGTTTTGATAACGTTTGAATTTTGCGGCAAATTTATATCGTTTACTGTGAAAACAAAAACAAATTAACATAATTTATATAACGATTTAACCTTTGCCGCTATCCTCTTTCTGGCACAAACAGTCATTTTACGCAACATTTAGCATTATTTTTATCAGCTTTTACCGATTTATCGCATTCACACTTATTAACACCTATAACTTACCAATTCGTTAATGATTTTGTCTATTTCCTCTATCTTTCGCGTAATTACCACTTTCTTTATGTCACTTTTGTTACATTTTAACCACCCTTTAGCTCCATTTTCATGCTGTAAAACATACACATTATTATAAAATAAAGCAAATTTAACTTTGAAATTTTAATCTTACATATTAACTTTGCATAAAATTAAGTTTTACTTCTAATCAGCACCAACTTAAATTTTAAAATAATAAAACATTAAATCATTCCACATAATTCTCATTTACTTATGAATCAAAAACTTTGTTTGACAATTGCCATTAGCTCTGCAGTGTTGCTTAGTTCTTGTGGCAAAAAATTAGGTCAATTCAACTCTGACTACTTTAGTGTCAATCCAAATCCTCTTGAAGTCGTGGGCGAAAAAGTTCCCGGAACTGTTACCGGTAAAATCCCTGCTAACTTCTTCGTCAAAGACGCTCAAGTTACTGTCACTCCTTACCTCGTCTATAACGGTACTGAAGTCGCTTCTCAAGCTTATTCTTTCCAAGGTGAGAAAGTGCGCGGAAATGCTCCGGTCGTTAGCTACGAATATGGCGGCACTGTTACTATCCCGGTTTCATACCTTTATCAACCGGAAATGGCTAAGAGTGAATTGGAACTTGCCTTCAATGTAACACAAGGTTCTAAGCAATATACTTTGCCGCGCATTAAAGTTGCCGATGGTGTAATTGCTACTGCTGCTCTTGCTGATGCTAGCACCGTTAATCCAGCTGTTGCTCCTGACGCTTTCCAACGCGTCATCAACGAAAAATACGCTGCCGACATCATGTTCCTTATTAATATGGCTAACGTTCGCGCTAATCAATTAAACACTGATGCTATGAGCGAACTCCAAAAAGAGCTCGTCGCTGCTAACAAAGATACCGCTCGCGTAATCCAAGAAATCAACATTAAATCTTATGCTTCTCCTGATGGTAGCTACGATTTCAACAATAAACTCGCTGGCGAACGCGAAACTAACACCAAAAGCTACATAACCGGTCAGCTCAAGAAAGACAAAATCACTGAGTTCGGCGAACTAACTGCTCAGTTCACTGCTGAAGACTGGGAAGGCCTCCAACAACTCGTTAGCCAAAGCAACATCCAAGACAAAGAACTTATCCTTAGCGTTCTCTCTATGTACCAAGATCCTGAGCAACGCGAAAAAGAGCTTCGCAACCTAGCTAACGTCTTTGAAAACCTCGCTGACGAAATCCTTCCTAAACTTCGCTATTCTCGCATCACTGCTTCTATCGACGTTATCGGTAAAAGCGACAGCGAAATCAACAACCTATTTGACACAAATCCAAAGGCGCTTTCTGTTGAAGAACTACTTTACGCTGCTACTCTCACCGACGACAACGCTCGCCGCCTAAAAATTTACCAAACCGCTACTCAACTTTATCCTAACGACTACCGTACTTGGAATGACCTCGGTATGGCTCAATATGTAGCAAAAGATTACAACGCTGCTAAAAATTCTTTCAACAAAGCTGCTAGTCTAGCTCCTACAAGTTCTGAAGCTCAAATGAACCTCGGTCTCGTTGAATTACTCAACGGCAACTACAGCAATGCTAACAAATACTTTGGCTCTGCTGCTGGTCAAGACGGCCTCGGCGATGCTCTCGGCGTTTACTACCTTAAACAAGGTGATAATGCCGCTGCAGTTCGCGCTTTCGGCGACAGCAAGAGCAACAATGCTGCTTTAGCTCAAATCCTAACAAAAGATTACACCAAAGCTAAATCTACTCTTGCCGGCATCACTAATCCCGACGCTACCACTTACTACTTGATGGCTGTTCTTGGCGCTCGCACAAACAACGAGTCTATGATTACATCTAACCTCCGTCAAGCAATCAAACTTGATAGCTCTCTCGCATCTAAAGCCGCTAACGATCTCGAATTTGCAAACTTCAACCTTTCAAGCGTAGTTCGTTAATAGCTACTCATACATAATAACAGGAGATAAATGCTTTGACGTTTATCTCCTGTTATTTTTTATAGCACATCCTCCTTTATAGAAAAATTATAGCCGTTTATACCCCATCTCCGCCGTTTCGTCTAAAAAATTTGTAGCTTTGAGTTTGTCATAGTAATTTTGTAGCATTAATAATAGTGTTCTATAACAAACCACAAATTAGATTTATGAAACGAAAATCTATGCTTACCGCATTAGCTGCTTTCGTTATGATTTCAGCACAAGCCGAAACCTGGTCTTACCAGGACTGCCTAAATTATGCGCGTCAGCACAACATCTCGCTGCAAAAATCGAAGCTAAATGAACTTTCATCCGATTACGATTTGGAAGCAGCGCAAGCTCAATGGCAACCTACTCTCGATTTTGCCACTTCTCAAAACTACACTAACACGCCTTGGGCTAATAACAGCTCAAAAAATGTGTATGCTAGTTCTTACGGCCTTAATGCCGGTTGGACTCTTTGGGACGGAGGTGTTCGCCAAAATGATATTAAATCTGCTAAACTCCGCCAATCTATTGATGCTTTAGCTACTGAAGATATTTCGCGAAACCTCGAAACTGATCTTTTGCAAGTCTACATCAACATCCTCTACGCCAAAGAAAACATTGGCATTTACGAAGAGGCTGTTACTTTAAGCCAAAAACAAACCGAAAGAGCTAAAGCTCTAATGGAGAGTGGCCGACTTTCTAAAGTTGACTATGCTCAACTTAAAGCTCAACTAGAACAAGACAACTACGCTTTAGTCAATGCACAAGGCACTTACGACAGCCGTCGAATGGAACTAAAGAAGCTCCTCGAACTCGGCATCAGCGATGATATCACACTTCAAGATGTAGATTGGTCTGCCGACGAAGTCTTGGCCCTTCTCCCAACCATGGAGTCTACCTATGAGCTAGCAGTTGACAACGACGTCCAAATGCAAAGCCTTGATCTCGAAAAAGAAGATGCTGATCTTGCTGTTAAAACAGCTAAAGCCGGAAAACTTCCAAAAATATCTCTCAATGCTGGAATTGGCACTTCTTACATCTCTGGCGGACAAGCTTTCGGCACGCAGTTAAAACAAGGCATTAATGAAAATATTGGACTTTCTCTTTCTATTCCTATTTTCGACAACAAAAAAACAAAAGTTGCTGTTGCTAAAGCTAACATCACTTCTTTAAACGCCGACCTCGATAAAGTTTCTAGAGAAACCGAACTCGCACAGTCTGTCGAAAGTTGGTACATTGATGCTCGCGCTGCTCAATCTCGATTCGCTGCCGCTCAAGAGCAAGTCAATGCTGCTCAAATTTCTAACGACTACGTTAACGAGCAATTCAACGTCGGTCTTGCTGTTACTGTTGAGCTTATGAATGCTCACAACACCCTCCTCGAGGCTAAACATTCTCTTTTGCAAGCTAAATATATGGCTATGCTTGGCAAAAAAATGATTGGCTATTATCGTACCACTAAAGTTGATATGTAATTACAAATTTTTATATTTTTATGAACAAATCTATTGCTTTTGCAGCTTCACTTTTATTAGTGTCAACGGCTTGCACTAAAGAGGCACAAGAATCGCTTGAAACAGCAACTGTTTCCCGCGGTGAAATCACCGAAACAGTGACAGCAACGGGCACACTTGAGTCCGTAACTCAAGTAGATGTCGGCACACAAGTAACAGGCATCATCGACAAACTTTATGCCGACTATAATTCTGTAGTAAAAAAAGGTGAACTTATCGCCGAAATCGAAAAAACTTTGCTCGATAGCGAATTAAAAAGTGCGAATGCTAACCTCGAGTCTGCACGCCTCACTTACGAATATAACAAAACAAACTATCAACGCGACAAAGCACTCCACGACAAACAGCTTATTAGCGATTACGATTTTCAAACTACAAAAAAAGATTACGACGTTTCGAAAACCGCTTACGAAAAAGCTCAAGCCGATCGCGTGAAAGCAGCTAAAAACCTAAACTATGCTGAAATCTACTCTCCAATTGACGGCATTGTTATTTCTCGCGAAGTTGAAGTTGGTCAAACTGTCGTTTCTAACATGAACGTTGCCAACCTTTATACCATCGCCGACCTCGACAATATGCAAGTCGTTGGCAATGTTGACGAAGCTGACATAGGTCAAGTTAAAGTCGGACAAAGCGTAACTTTCACCGTTGATGCTTATCCCGATGATATGTTCGACGGCGAAGTCACTCAAGTACGTCTTAACCCTACTACTGAAAGCAACGTCGTTACTTACGAAGTTATTGTAGCTGCTGCTAACCCCGAGCACAAACTAATTCCTGGCCTAACAGCTAACTTAACTATTTATATCACTCGCGAGAAAGATATTCTACTCGTCCCTAACAAAGCTTTCTTATTTAACCCCAAAACAGATCTCGAAGAAGACTCTAAGTTACCGCGTGTTGCAGAAGGCGTCTCTGAGCCCGAAACCAACGAATCTGACGAACGTGTCGTTTGGTTGGTTAAAGACAACACTCTCGTTCCCACCCTTGTTAAAATTGGCACTACAAACGGCGTTAACACTCAAATAATCTCCGGGTTAAAAGAAAAAGATATCGTCGCCATTGACTACGACTCTTCTGCCGTTGCCTCTACCGAAGGCGAAGAAAGCTCTGGCGAAACAAGTCCTTTCGCCCCTCAACCGCCGGGCAAGAATAAGAAAAAATAATTCTTTCTCATTCTTATCTCTCCTCTATATTTATTTTCTCTTAATCCGACTAAATCCGAGAAAATGTCTCAACAAAAAGAAATTATACGTATTGAAAATTTGCGACGCGACTTCGTTGTTGGAGGCGAAACTGTTCACGCTCTCCGTGGCGTTTCTTTCAACATCAATGAAGGCGAGTTTGTAACTATTATGGGTACGTCCGGTTCCGGTAAATCTACACTCCTTAATATGTTGGGGTGTCTTGACCGCCCTACTTCCGGAGAATACATACTTGACGGCGTTTCGGTACAAAAAATGAGTAAAAACGAACGCGCTTTTACTCGTAATCGTAAAATCGGCTTCGTTTTTCAAAACTACAACCTTTTGCCTAAAACAACTTCTGTTGAAAATGTAGAACTCCCTTTACTTTACAACTCCAACGTCTCGTCAAAAGAACGTCGTGAACGCGCAATAAAAGCGCTCGAAGCTGTTGGCCTTCATGAACGTCTCTATCACAAAAGCAACCAAATGTCCGGCGGTCAGCAACAACGCGTTGCAATCGCTCGTGCTCTTGTGAACGATCCCGTCATCATTCTTGCCGATGAAGCGACAGGTAACTTGGACACGCGAACTTCTTTCAGCATCCTTGTCCTTTTTCAAGAACTTCACGCGCGTGGACGAACAATCATCTTCGTAACACACAACCCCGAGCTTGCAGCATACTCTTCTCGTAACATTGTTCTTCGTGACGGAAAGATTATTTCTGATACGAAAAATGAGAATATTGCCTCTGCTCGCGAAATTTACGAATCACTCCCTAAAGAAAATGACTGATTATGAAGATATTTAATCTTTTAAGAATTGCTATAAAAGCATTAAACAATAACAAAATGCGCTGCTTCCTGACCATGCTTGGCATTATCATCGGCGTCGCTTCTGTTATTACTATGCTCGCTATCGGTCAAGGTTCTAAGGATAGCATCAAAGCCCAAATCTCTGAAATGGGTTCTAATATGATCATGATTCATCCTGGTGCTGACCAACGTGGCGGCGTACGACAAAGCGCTGACGATATGCAAACCCTAACTGTCGCTGACTACGAAAGCATCCGCGATAATTGCTCTCTACTTTCTGCCGTGTCTCCGCAAGTTTCTAGCAATGGCCAATTCATCAACGGCAATAACAACTACCCGTCTAGCATTTATGGCATTACCCCTGAGTATCTTGACATCCGACAACTCAAAGTCAACGATGGCTCTATGTTTACTGATCAAGATGTTAAGCAAGCTGCTAAAGTATGCCTACTCGGACAAACTGTCGTTGAAAACTTGTTCCCTAACGGTGAAAATCCAGTTGGCAGAGTCGTTCGTTTCAACAAAATTCCAATGACTGTAATTGGCGTTCTCGAAGAAAAAGGAACAAACTCTATGGGTATGGACCAAGATGATGTCGTTTTAGCTCCATACACCACCATTATGAAACGTGTCCTCGCTATCGACTACATCCAAGGCCTTTACGCCAGCGCTGTAGACGAAGACAAAACCGAAGATGCTATTGATGAAATTACTACTATCCTCCGCAAAAATCACAAGCTAAAAGACGATGCTGACGACGACTTCCAAATCCGCTCTCAGCAAGAGCTTAGCGAAATGATGAATTCTACCAGTGATATGATGACTATACTCCTGGCTTGTATCGCTGGCATTTCTCTTCTCGTAGGTGGTATTGGCATCATGAATATTATGTACGTATCTGTCACTGAGCGTACTCGCGAAATCGGTTTACGCATGTCTATTGGTGCTCGAGGCATTGACATCCTTTCTCAATTCCTCATCGAAGCTATCATTATTAGCGTTACCGGTGGAGTCTTTGGCGTCATCCTTGGCTGCATAGCTTCTTGGCTAGTTAATGTCATCGCACAATGGCCGGTTTCTGTACAAAGCTATTCCGTAATTTTATCTTTTGCTGTCTGCACTGCCACTGGCGTTTTCTTCGGATGGTATCCCGCTAAAAAAGCAGCAAATCTTGACCCAATCGAAGCTATCAGATATGAATAATACTGAAAGATTCACTAACAAGCAACCGTCGGCAAAAGCGCAAAAACTTGTCACGTTTTTGTCGCACCTGCTTGGCGTGTCTATCATATTCATTCTTCCTGACGTTTTAATGAGCCGGAGCATCCCCCACTTTGGGGGCGCTCCGTGGCTCGTTTACGCTAAGTCTGTTTTATTCGTAGTTTTGTTCTACATCAACTACTACTTTGTTATAGACAAATGCCTCTCTCGCAAACATTGGGTAGCTCACGTCTCTGCCTGGAATGTCCTTTTTATTTTCATTACCATTCTCGCTTTATACTTCATCCGCGAAGCTGATGGCGGTCAACGACACCACGACGAAGGGCAAAACGCTTTAATGCTGCACCTTTCTTTCGTCGCTCGCGACATCGTCATGATGGTTATGACGATAGCTCTTTCTATTGCTGTAAAAATCACTCAACGATGGATGAATTTACGTGAAACCCACCGTCAACTTCAAAGTGCACAACAAGCTCAAGAGCTCGAAAGTCTTAAAAGCCAACTAAACCCGCACTTCCTTTTCAACACTCTCAATGCCTTATACGCCCTAATTTCCGTTTGCCCGGAAAGAGCGCAAGAAGCTGTTCATCAATTGAGCAGCCTTCTCCGATATGTCCTTTACGAAAATAGCCACACAGTTAGAGTCTCTGACGAACTCAAATTCATTGACAACTACGTTAAGCTAATGAAATTACGTTTAGGTAACAATATCACTATCAACACTACTCTCGAGGCTGGCGACTGTGCTAACCTACAAATCGCTCCTCTAATTTTCATCTCCCCGGTCGAAAATGCCTTTAAGCATGGAAATACAGGTAACCCTAATGCCCAAATTGACATCGCTATCATTTGCCACGACAACATTATCAATTGCATGATTGTTAATTCTTTCGACGCTAAAACGCTTCACAACGACAAGCAATCTGGCATTGGTATACAAAACCTTCGAAAACGTCTCAAATTAATTTACGGCGACGACGCTAACATACATACAGATATTTCTGATTGTACTTACTGTTTTACCATGACTATTGACTTAACTTCTCAAACAAAATGAACACTATTCGATGCGTTGTAGTTGATGACGAGCCTCTCGCTCGCGACCTTATCATTTCTTACATCAACAAAACTCCATTTCTCGAATTAATAGCAGGATGCGGATCTGCTACTGAAGCTATTTCTTGCATAAACGAAATGCATCCTGACGTCGTTTTTCTTGACATTCAAATGCCGGGAATGACTGGCATGGAGCTCGCTCGCTTCATTAATCGAGATACTTTCATCATCTTCATTACCGCATACGACCACTATGCTATTGAAGGCTTTAAAGTTAATGCTATCGACTATCTACTTAAGCCAGTAAGCTACGACGACTTTCTAAGCTCAACTCACCGCGTCATGTCAATAATCGAACAACGCCAAGGTCAAACTAAATCCGATGTCAAACAAAT
This sequence comes from uncultured Bacteroides sp., assembly GCA_964544895.1. Lineage (GTDB taxonomy): Bacteria > Bacteroidota > Bacteroidia > Bacteroidales > Muribaculaceae > CAG-873. The sequence continues at coordinate 12,507 of CAZJEA010000034.1, forward strand.
GACTCACATTATCGTTCGGAGCGACTACAAATTAATCCAGCTATCGGTTAATGACATCCTTTTCATCGAAGGAGTTAAAGACTACGTGAAAATTTACACAACTTCCGACAATGGACTAAAACCGGTAATTACCCTTATGAATATGAAATCCCTTGAACAAAAGCTCCCGCCTTTTTTCATGCGCGTTCATCGTTCATACATCGTAAATACAAATAACATAACAGCCATCGAACGAGGTTCGCGTATCGTATTTGGAGACCATTACATCCCCGTTGGCGACACATACCGCGCTGCTTTTAACGCTTACCTTGCATCTCGCACCATAAACTAATTATTGACTTTGCTTTATACCTCATACTAAAAAAGTGCAACCACTAAACGATATAGTAGTTGCACTTTTTTTTTGAGTATATATCCTTTACTTAAACAGTTCTCCCTTTCGGGCAAGCAAAGTATTTTTCATTAACGAGCAAATTGTCATAGGGCCAACTCCTCCGGGAACTGGTGTTATATAGCTACATTTTGGCGCTACATTTTCAAAATCAACATCTCCTGACAATCTAAATCCTGACTTACGACTAGCATCTGGCACTCTTGTCGTACCAACATCTATTACCACGGCTCCGTCTTTAACCATGTCTGACGTAACAAACTTTGGCCGTCCTAAAGCTGCTATTATTATATCAGCCGTAAGGCAAATCTCTTTCAAATTTTTTGTCGATGAATGACAAATTGTAACGGTACAGTCTCCGGGCAATTGTTTCTGTACAAGCAACATTGCAACTGGCTTACCTACTATGTTACTGCGACCGATTACTACAGCATGTTTACCCTTTGTCTCTATATTATAAGCTTCCAACAACGTCATTATTCCTAAAGGTGTTGCCGACTTAAATGCTGGCAATCCTATTGATGTTCTGCCTATATTTATCGGATGAAAGCCATCTACATCTTTGCGATAATCTATCGCCTCTGTAATCTTATTTTCATCTATATGCTTCGGCAATGGCAATTGCACTATAAAGCCATCTACTTCTTCGTCCCTATTGAGTTTATCTATCTCTGACAACAATTGGGATTCCGTTATATCTTCTTCAAAGCGCAATAGCGTACTTTTAAAGCCACATTCGCCACACGATTTCACCTTGTTTGCTACATAGGTCTCGCTGCCCCCATCATGGCCTACTAGTATGGCGGCTAAATGGGGCACTCGCTCTCCGCGGGCGCGCATGGTTTCTACTTCTGCGGCTATCTGCTCCTTTATACTAGCAGCTGTCTGTTTTCCGTCTATAAGAGTCATAATATAAATATTAAGGTAATCTATTTTCTCAACTTAATCCGGTGATCTCTCCGTCTTTATAATCTATCAGAGCCGCTTGCGGTCGTGCCGGCAATCCCGGCATCCGAAGTATATCTCCGGCTATTACTACCACCATTTCGGCTCCTCCGTTAGGCACTATATCTTTTATTTCTAATTCAAAATCTTTTGCCACTCCATAACATTTGGCATCTCCTGAAAACGAGAATTGTGTCTTTGCCATACATATTGGATACTCCGACAAGCCTAAGCTCTCAGCTTTCTTGATTCCATTAAGCGCTTTCTTCGTAAATACTACTGATTTCGCTCCATATATATTTTTTGCCACTTTTTCTATCTTGGCCTTTATCGAATCAGTCAACTCGTATGCAAATGTTAATGGTTGCGATGGCATTGTTTCTATACATTCTACTGCCTTCAATGCCATTTCTCGTGCACCCTCTCCTCCTTCTGCAAATGCATTGTTGATAGCAAACGGCAATTTCATCTGCGTTTCGCAATAATTCTTCAACAAATTCATCTCTTCATCCGTATCCGTTGCAAAACGATTAAACACTACCATTACCGTCTGTCCAAATGAACGTAGATTTGACACATGTTTCTCCAAATTTGCTAGACCTTTTGTCAGTCCTTCCATATTTGGTTCTTTAATGGCTTCTAGTGCCACTCCGCCATGCATTTTCAGCCCTTGCGCTGTGGCCACTATAATTGTCAAATCAGGATTGAGATTATTCGCACGACATACTATATCATAAAATTTTTCCGCTCCCAAATCGGCTCCGAATCCGGCCTCTGTGATACAATAATCACTCAAGTCCATGCCTAATTTAGTAGCTATCACAGAATTACATCCATGCGCTATATTTGCAAACGGCCCTCCATGTATCAAAGCTGGTGTATTTTCCGTAGTTTGCACAAGGTTCGGATTAATTGCATCCGAAAGCAACGCCATAACTGATCCGGTTGCCCCTAGATCTGCTATCGTAAACGGAGTCCCGTCATGATTAACTGCTAATATTATCTTCGACACTCGTCGACGCAAATCTTCTGCATCATTTGCTAAACAGAAGGCTGCCATAATCTCAGACGCAGGCGTGATATCAAATCCGGCTTGTGTTGGTATTCCATCTGTGCTGGCTCCAAGTCCGGTTACTATATTCCTTAGTGAACGATCATTAACATCCAACACTCGACGCCACAATACCTCTTTAAAAGAGAATCCTTCTTTACGTCGTTGATAAACATAATTATCAAGCAATGCTGCCACTATATTATGCGCTGATGTGATAGCGTGAAAATCTCCTGTGAAGTGTAGGTTTATTTTCTCCATTGGCAAAACCTGGGCATATCCGCCTCCGGCTGCTCCACCCTTCATCCCGAAACAGGGCCCTAACGATGGCTCGCGTAGCGCAACTATTGCAGACTTTCCTATCTTATTAAGACCTAGTGCCAATCCTATCGACACTGTTGTCTTACCTATGCCTGACTTAGTCGCAGTGATTGCTGTCACTAATATTAATTTACCTTTTTTGCCGGATTTGTTTGTCGGTACAACCTTGGCAATGTATTTACCATAGTGTTCAAGGCTCTCTTCTCCGATTTTTAGCTGCTGAGCAACCTCACTTATTGGCAACAATGTTGTTGAATGAGCTATTTCGATGTCACTTTTCATTTCTGTAGTGCGGGAAATATTAAATAAAATCAGTAGGGATTAATAATATGTTACAAATTTACAACTTTATTATGTATCCACAAAATGCTAAAAGATATTTAATAATTGTTTCCATCGTTTTTTATGCGTAATATTGCACTTCAAAAACATAACAGCTTATGAATTTCATCGAATTATTTCAACATATTCCTAACGTTAAAGCTATTACTACAACCGTTGGTTTCAATGCCTGCGACTACGCCGGTGCTAATCTTAATCAAGTTAATGCCGACTGCTTTCAACTTGCTAAATTCTTTAATGTTTCAACCAACAATTTATTTATTCCACGTCAAACACATAGCACAAATGTTGCTACACCGGGCGACAACCTTAACAACATTGATGCAATTGTTTCAAATAAGCCAAACCAAGTCATAGCCATAAACACAGCTGACTGTCTTCCTCTCCTACTCGTCGACCCTTCTGCCGGCATCATCGCTGCCGCACACTGCGGTTGGCGTGGCACTGTTGCTGGCATTGTCGAAAACACTTTACAAAAAATGATTTCTATCGGAGCTAATCCTAAAAACATCGTGGCTGCAATGGGTCCTTGCATAGGTGTCGAATGTTTTGAAGTAGGCAATGAGGTTGCCGAGCAATTCCCCGAAGAATCTATTGTCCGCTCTTACCATAAGCCACACGTTGATCTTGCAAAAGCGGTATCTTTACAGCTACTCAGTTTGGGACTCAACAAACAAAACATCACTACTCCGTTTGCTTGTTCTATGTGCGACAATCGTTTTCACTCCGTGCGTCGCGAAGGTCGCAGTCTCCCATTCCGCACTCTCACTGCTATTTCTCTCATTCCGACTGATTAGTTCCTTTCGCAGATAGTCTTATTTACCAACTATCCTTAAAGTATATTCTCTTATAATCATTTCCTTTCACATAGAATAGCCACTCAATATCTCCATCAACAACCAATCCTTCGGCTGATGATTTTATTTTGAAATATACTTTCTTTCTTGCTAATTTTGTAAACTTATGCACTTTCTTATCTCCTTTAAGTACAAAAGTGCTGTCCTTTATTTTTACGTAACCTATATAATTTTTATCATCCGGAAGCTTATTATATTTATTCAAACTTACACTTACATATATGCCATCTCCTTCTTCTACAAAAGATACGTCATATAGTTTTTCTTCTCCTGAAGTAATTGAATCGCTCTGACAATTCACTTCTTCTATTATTCTACTTATAGGATTTTCCTTTGGCACTTGCACACAATCCAGCACAATACTCTTCGCAAAAAGATACTGTATAGACAAAATAGATATTAATATTACAATTAAGCGTTTCATATTCATCAATTTAGATTTTACTCAATCCGTTCATCCGTATATTTAATCATTGGCGCAAATTGTTCTTTTTCGTTCTCGCCCAATCTGTTGCAAGACCGGAGCTTTTTAGAATACACATATACATCTTTATCATTTCAAGTGGCGCATCATCAAAATGACAGTCGTGTACATAAAAAATCAACTGTTCATTAATCCGAAGAGTACATGAAAACGTATTATTTCCCGGAAATATACACGTATATGGTTGCTGCTTAGTTACTAATTTTGATAAATTCACCAGCTCGCCTGCTTGTACTAGGTCTAATTTACGAACAAATTTATTGTTGTTTTTCAATATTTCCCAACAACCACGGTACGGAGCAAACAGTTTGTAATAATATTCAGCATTGATACTATCATGGCGTAAATTTGCTTTAGTAACAACGCTATCGCCTCTTATAATAATCTTTAGCTCGCTCTTTGAATTTGTTAGCAACGGATCATTGTTGACAAATTTCTGAAAAGACATCTCTATTTTAGGCAAATCTATGTCATCGGCAGATTTTCTACCATCACTTGCATTTGTCATTGAGCTGTCGCAATCAATCACAAAATAGCTATCATCAAATATTCGATCATTGTAGTATCGTTTGCCTACGCCAAAACACAAATTATCCGATTTATTTATTATTTGTTCTATGCAATTTGTATATTGTTTAGGCATGTTCTTTAGGCGCATATCTGTTACGTATAATACGCTTTTCCCGTTAATCTGTAGCTTAACCGAATAATGTCTGTATTCGTAATCATAATCTTCGCAATTAAATTCGGCTATATCACCAATGCTATCATGTATTATAGCTTTGTTACGATCTAACAAGCCTACTGCTTTATCAATATCAGCCCGTTCCGAATTTGATAATATCTTTTCCGTATAGCCCTTTGATGGACTAAAAAATACTATAGTGTCATTTCTCACCGCAATTTGATAGTAAAAATACGGCCGCCTTAAGTCACTTACTTCTAAGAAAATTTCATCACTTTTATTATCTGTTGCGCACGATGTCAACAGAAATATAAAGAAAGAAATACTGACCAATATCTTACATATTAGTCCCAATTTTTTATTCGTTATAATAAAAGTAATCATAATTTTTTAATTAGTTATATGGTTTCTCTATGCAACACCCTCTAATATTTCGGGAAGCAGAGGTTCTATCTCTATTAACTCATTTATCGTTTGCTGTATATTTTTAGGATATAAATCCAATATATTAACCCAACCGCGCGCAACTTCTTTGTTCTTGATATATAACGTAAATATTATTCCATCTTTTACGGCATGTTCATCATCTTTAAATTTCAAAGCCTTAGCTCCCGATATTATTTTTTGTATGATATCCATTTGGCCTTTAGTTAATTTTCGTTTCCGTACTGCATAGTCAGACTCATTCCACCTAATATCTTCTATTAACCCATTCTCGCCATAAAGAACTTGGCCAATACCACATTGCAAATCAGTCGGCGTAAATTGCACTATTTGCCCATAAATACCGGTATACGTCAAACTAAGTGTCACCGTACAATCTTTTATGGTATCACTCTCTTGAGTATATGACTCAGACTTGTCTTTAGTATCTCTGTTCCCTGTGCTATTGCAACTTGAGATTACAAATAATGCCATTAATATAATGAGTATCTTATTCATAACTATCAAATTTTAGGTTTATAAGAATTATTTGCTCGTCAACTGATTCATCAATATTGTGCAAGAACAATTTCCACAAATTTACAAATCTTTAATTAATTCCCAAAAATTTAAACCAACGGAATTCCTCCGCCTACTACCCATTCTTAAAAATACCGCCGCGACTCATCCCGTGTCACCATCAGCTGCCGCATCGCGGCTAGCGCTCCGCAGAGCGGTGCTAATAATGTAGCCTCGGGTAAGGCCGGCAGAGCCGCCGCAACCCGAGGTGCCCACGTCCCCCCACTTCCGCGCTCCGCAGAGCGGTGCGTATAAAAAACACCCCATCCCAGCTATCCTCCGTGCCGTTTAGGCACGATTTTGTAGGTAACCGCGGAGAAAGCGCGAGGCACGAGCGCGTCTCCGTGGATAGCCTCGACTCTACCATGTGTGCCGGGAGGTACACATTCGTGATATGTTAATTCTCCTCACTTGCAATTT
>CAZJEA010000035.1:0-18926 GCA_964544895.1 uncultured Bacteroides sp.
CACTAATCCTGCTACAATTACTCTCAATTTCGAGCGTGCTTTGTATTGGGTAAACTGCGGTGCTGAGCCCACTGACACTGTCCGCACTATCCTTTCTGAAGAAGGTGTTCTTCTCATGAAACACCTACAAGGTGGTGTAAAAAAAGGTGCATTTGATGAAGCAGAAGCACAACGTCGTTTCGACGCTTGGAAAGCTGGCAAACAACAAAAAAGCGAAAGCTTGAAAGCTGCTAAAGCTGACCAAGAAAAACAAGCTGCTAAAGAACGTCTTGATGCAGAAACAGCCAAAAACCAAGCTAAAGCTGAGGCTGTAGCAAAGAAGAAAGCTGAATTAGCTGCAGCAAAAGCAGAAGCAGAAGCAGCTTCAAACGCTGAAACAGAAGAAGCTACTGAAGCTCCTACTGCTGAATAATAACAGCGCGAAAAATCTCAACAAAGTCCAATTTATCAAAAGGATAGATTGGACTTTGTTTTTGTGCCTCATTTCATCACATTCATAATAAATTCGTTTTAATATAAAAAATTGCAAAAATTTTTTTTTTATCTTTTTTTTTTGTAATTTCGTATTGAGTAACCACAAGCGAGACAAAAACAATAGAATCGCTCGCTTAAACCCAACAAAACTTTAATTTTAGATTAAAAACGACTCTATGAATAATAAAAATGATTTTCGCGACTATGCGGTACATCATCTCGGCATGAATGGACTAGCCCTTGATCAATATACATCTTCTTTAAATAATTTGGGCAATGTAAATGCAAGTTACATCTCACCCACAATCATAGAAGAACGACAGCTAAACGTAGCTCAGATGGATGTGTTTTCAAGATTAATGATGGATCGTATTATTTTCTTAGGAACAGAAGTAAACGACTACACTGCCAACGTTATACAAGCCCAACTATTATATTTGGATTCTGCAGATCCGGGAAAAGACGTATCAATTTACATTAATTCTCCTGGAGGATCAGTATATGCAGGATTAGGCATATATGACACTATGCAATATATCACAAGCGATGTATCTACCATTTGCACTGGTATGGCAGCATCTATGGCGGCAGTCTTATTAGTCTCTGGACAAAATGGCAAACGCTTCGCTTTAAAACATTCACGAGTTATGATACATCAACCTATGGGCGGTGCTCAAGGACAAGCATCTGATATTGAGATCACAGCGCGTGAGATTCAAAAACTCAAAAAAGAACTTTACACAATAATTGCAGATCACTCAGGTCAACCAATAGATAAGGTTTGGGCTGACTCAGATCGCGACTATTGGATGACCTCTGAAGAGGCTAAAGAATATGGAATGATTGACAAAGTTCTAACGCGTAACAAGTAAATACAATTTAAAACCTGAAGATTACGCATTTAATATGGCAAAAAAGAGAACAAACACAGCCGTATGTTCATTCTGCGGACGCCCTGCCGATATGAGCGAAGTTTTGGTGCCATCTGCAGATCAAAATATTTACATTTGTGCAGAATGTGTTGACAATATACACCAAATGCTTGTCAAATATCGTTCTGAATATTCTCATTCAACAGAAACGGCAACAGATATTGACCTAACTTCAATTCCAAAGCCCTATGACATCAAAAAATTCCTTGATCAATATGTAGTCGGTCAAGATGATGCAAAGAAATACTTATCGGTAGCTGTATACAATCATTACAAACGTCTTGCACAACCAACTACCGACGACGTTGACATTGAAAAGAGTAATATTATCCTTGTTGGTCCGACAGGAACCGGCAAAACACTTTTAGCTAAAACTATCGCTCGTTTACTCGATGTCCCTTTTACTATCGTCGATGCAACCGTATTAACTCAAGCAGGTTATGTTGGTGAAGATATAGAAAGCCTATTAACCAGACTTTTACAAGCCGCAGATTACGACGTCAAAAAAGCAGAACGTGGAATAGTATTTATTGACGAAATTGACAAAATTGCTAGGAAAGGAGATAACCCTTCAATCACACGAGACGTGAGTGGCGAAGGTGTACAACAAGGACTATTAAAACTACTTGAAGGATCAATCGTAAATGTCCCTCCACAAGGAGGGCGGAAACATCCTGAGCAAAAAATGATTCCCGTTGACACCAAAAACATATTGTTTATTTGTGGTGGCGCATTTGACGGAATCGAGCAAAAAATTGCTCATAGGATGAATTCGCATGTTGTTGGTTATGCCACTAATGGTAAACGTCTCAATATCAAAAAAGACGATTTTATGCGCTATGTAGCCCCTCAAGATTTAAAATCTTTTGGGCTAATACCTGAGATTATCGGTCGATTACCAATCGTCACCCATCTGAATCCTCTAGACAGAGACGCACTTCGTAAAGTCCTGACAGAACCCAAAAATGCTATAACTCGTCAGTATGTTAAGTTATTTGCAATGGATAACGTCGATTTAACATTTACCGATGATGCTCTTGATTTAATTGTTGACAAGTCTATCGAATATAAACTTGGTGCTCGAGGATTACGCTCTATAGTAGAATCTATTATGGTTGATGCAATGTTCGACATCCCATCTCAAAAAGTTAAAGAATTTAAAGTCACATCTGAATATGCTCTTCAAAAAATCAGGGAAGCACATTTCGAAGGTTTTTCAGAATAAATGCTAAAATACAACACTTACCTTATCGCATGGTCACAAAAGAAGAAATAATTGCAGCCCTAAAACTGAATTTTGGCTTTGACAAATTTAAAGGCAACCAAGAAGCTATCATCGAGAATCTTCTTGAAGGTCGCGATACATTTGTGCTCATGCCAACAGGTGGAGGTAAATCGCTATGCTACCAACTACCATCGCTTATGATGCCAGGTACAGCTATCGTTATATCTCCACTTATTGCCCTGATGAAAAATCAAGTAGATGCAATGCGCAACTTTATTGCAAACGACAACATTGCTCACTTCTTAAATTCTTCACTTTCTAAGGCTGCTATTGACCAAGTAAAAGATGATATAGCATCAGGAAAGACTCGGCTTCTCTATGTCGCACCAGAATCCTTAACCAAGGAAGAAAATATCGAATTCCTAAAAACTGTTCCAATTTCTTTCTATGCAATAGATGAAGCTCATTGCATTTCTGAATGGGGACATGATTTCAGACCGGAATACCGTCGCATCCGCCCTATTATAAACGAAATAGGATCTAGACCTGTCATTGCACTTACTGCGACAGCGACACCGAAAGTACAACATGACATACAAAAAAATTTAGCGATGAATAACGCTACCGTTTTCAAAGTGTCGTTCAATCGCCCAAATTTATATTATGAAGTACGTCCTAAAACAAAAAACATTGATCGCGACATCATAAAGTTCATCAAAGCAAATCCTGGCAAATCTGGCATTATTTATTGCATGAGCAGAAAAAAGGTCGAAGAACTTGCTGAATTTTTACGCATAAATAACATTAAAGCATTACCATATCACGCTGGTATGGATAGCGCTACTCGTAGCGCCAATCAAGATGCTTTCTTGCTAGAGAAAGTTAACATTATTGTTGCAACAATAGCCTTTGGAATGGGCATTGATAAGCCTGATGTCCGTTTTGTTATACACTACGATATGCCAAAATCTCTCGAAGGTTATTACCAAGAAACAGGTAGAGCAGGACGTGACGGTGGCGAAGGTCAATGCATCACTTTTTTCGCGGCCAAAGATCTCCGCAAAAATGAAAAATTCATGCAAGGCAAACCTGTCTCTGAACAAGAGATTGCAAAACAGCTTCTGATGGAAACAGCTGCATATGCCGAATCATCAATATGCAGACGGCGTACGCTTCTTCATTATTTTGGTGAAACCTACACAGAAGATAATTGCGGCAACTGCGATAATTGCTTATCACCCAAGAATAAAATCGAAGCGAAAGATTATCTGCTAGATATCATAGACATAGTAGAAACGCTCAAAACTCCATTTAAAACTGAACATATCGTCGACATAATGCGTGGACGTGTTACTGCTGATATAAAGTCTTACGCACACGAGCAGTTGGAGATATTTGGTTGCGACGAAAAGGCCGACCCAAAACTACTAAACGCAATTATTAGACAAGCGACTATTGCTGGATATTTAAATAAAGACATTGAAAATTTTGGATTAATAGAACTTACTCCTAAAGCGCTGGAATTTAAAGAACATCCAACGTCATTCAAAATAGTTGAAGACAATGATTTTTCTCAAGATTATGAAGAGCCATCTATTAAATGTGGTTCTACCTCAGCTATAGATCCCGGACTTTTCAACATACTCAAAGATCTGCGTTCTAAGGTCGCAAAAAAATATGGGCTACCTCCCTACGTAATCTTTCAAGATCCTTCTCTAGAAGCCATGGCCACAATGTATCCTATAAACTTAGATGAACTACAAAATATTGTTGGAGTAGGGGCTGGTAAGGCAAAGCGATATGGAAAAGAATTTATTGACTTCATCAAACAATATGTTGAAGATAATGAGATAGAACGACCTGAAGATATCAGAGTTCGTACAATACCTAATCACTCTCTAAAAATTTCTATCATTCAATCAATAGACCGAAAGATTGCTTTAAACGAAGTCGCCGCGTCAAATAATATGAGTTTTGACAAATTATTAAGCGAAATTGAGGCTATTGTATATTCCGGCACAAAATTAAATATAAATTATTATATCGATGATGTGCTAGATGAAGACCTACAAGACGAAATTTACAATTATTTCAAAGAAAGTGAAAGCGACGACATCTCTATAGCTTATAAGGAGTTAGATGGTGAATATACTGAAGAAGAGATTAGACTCGTCCGAATAAAATTCATGTCTGACCTGGCAAATTAATATATTAACATTACAGATAATAAGTAAAATATATATACAGTGGACGCAACATTCTTACAAGATCTTTACACAAAGCATGTCGGAAGACAACCGGAATCTATTGATGAATTACCTTCATCTGGATCAAACCGCAGGTATTTCCGATTAAAAGGAGAGCTAACTCTTATCGGCGTTCTAGGAACATGTAAACCTGAAAATGAAACGTTCTTATACTTAGCCAAACATTTCAAAGATAAAGGGTTACCTGTCCCTGAAGTTGTTGCCGTTTCTAACGATCGTATGGCTTATCTTCAAACAGATCTTGGCGATACTCTATTGTTCAATGCTATCGAAAAAGGTCGCAAAACGTCTTCCTTTTCTATCGAGGAAAAAGACATACTAACTAAAACAATTCGATTACTGCCAGACATACAATTCGCAGGGGCAGTTGGTCTCGACTTCACCAAATGCTACCCCGCATCCCAATTCGACGTTAGGTCTATCATGTGGGATCTAAATTACTTCAAATATTGCTTTTTAAAAGCTACAGGCCTGGATTTTGATGAATCTCGATTAGAAGATGATTTTCAAGCTCTAGCTGAAGTATTAATGAGAAGTCAGTCTAGCACGTTTATGTATCGTGATTTCCAGTCAAGAAATGTAATGATTCAAAACAACAAGCCTTGGCTAATCGATTTTCAAGGAGGAAGAAAAGGCCCATTTTATTACGATGTTGCTTCTTTTTTATGGCAAGCAAAAGCTGGATTTCCACAAAGTCTTCGTCTCGAACTACTTCACCAATATATTGATGCATTACGCAAATACAAGCCTGTCGATGAAGCATACTTCTTTGAACAGCTTAGACACTTTGTTTTGTTTAGAACTATGCAAGTGCTTGGCGCATACGGATTTAGAGGCTATTTCGAGAAAAAACCACACTTTATGCAAAGTGTACCTTATGCCATAGCAAACCTGCGTGAATTGCTAAAAAGTCCATTCCCTGAATATCCGTATTTAAATCAAATGCTAAATCAGTTGGTTGAGCTAAAACAGTTTTCTGATCAAATGCAAAAGCGCACACTAACTGTACGCGTTATGAGTTTTGCTTACAAAAAAGGAATTCCTGATGATACTACCGGCAATGGCGGCGGATATGTTTTTGATTGTAGAGCAGTAAACAATCCGGGAAAATACGATAGATACAAACCTTTCACCGGCCTTGATGAACCAGTTATTAAGTTTCTAGAAGATGACGGTGAAATCTTGACTTTTTTAGAACATTGTTACGCGTTAGTAGATGCAACCGTAAAACGTTATATCGACAGAGGATTTACTAACTTAATGGTTTCATTTGGATGTACAGGTGGCCAACACCGATCTGTTTATTCAGCACAACATTTAGCCGAGCGACTAAATGAAAAATTCAACATCAAAGTTGAATTAACCCACCGCGAACAGAATATACAACAAACGCTATTACCCAAATAGAACAGTGAAAGCATTGATATTTGCAGCTGGTTTAGGCACTCGTTTAAAGCCTTTTACTCTCGAGCATCCCAAGGCGCTCGTGCCTGTCGGAGGTATGCCTATGCTAGGAAGAGTCATCAACAAATTCAAAGATATTGGCATTTCCGAAATTGTTGTGAACGTGCATCATTTCGCAGACCAAATTATTGATTACCTTGAGAAAAATAATAATTTTAATATATCAATAACTATAAGCGATGAGCGTTCTGAATTACTCGATACCGGAGGCGGTGTGCTTAAAGCTCGCCAATGGTTAGACGGATCTGAGCCATTCATCATACACAATGCTGATATCCTTACAGATGTAGATATTTTAGATATGTATAAAAAACACATCTCATCTGATGCTGACGTAACATTATTTTGCTCTCCTAGGGAAACAGCTCGCTATTTTTATTTTGATAGACAATCAAAACAGCTAGTCGGATGGGGGAATATAAACACCGGCGAAACTCGCCCCAATAATTTTATTGTAAGTCAAAATATGCTACGTCTTGCATTCAACGGCATACATATTATGTCCCCTAAAGTTTTTGATACATTAAAAAACTACACAAAAGCCAATAAATTTTCTATTTCTCCGTTTTATATAGATAATTTGCAGAATATATCTATTAAGGCTTATTCTCCAGATTACAATTATCATTGGCTTGATGTTGGCAAACCTGAAACTCTAGAAATTGCAAACAATATTTTTCAATAATAAAATTCGTTAACGATGACACTCGAACATAACATACGTGATAAGCAAGATATTCTTGACCGTCGATACTTACGAATGGCTTCAATTTGGGCTGAAAATTCATACTGTCAACGCAGACAAGTTGGAGCAATAATTGTAAAAGACAAAATGATTATTTCAGACGGTTATAATGGTACTCCTGCCGGGTTCGAGAATATTTGTGAAGATTCTAACGGCATTACAAAACCTTATGTATTGCATGCCGAAGCCAATGCCATCACAAAAGTAGCACGATCTAATAATTCTAGTGATGGCGCTACTCTTTACGTAACTGCTTCTCCGTGTCTAGAATGTGCTAAACTTATCATCCAAGCAGGAATTAAACGAGTCGTTTATAATGAACTTTATCGCATCGTCGACGGTTTAGATCTCCTTAACAGGGCTGGTGTCGAATGTGTTCATATATCTTTAGATTAAAACAGAAAATTGACTATCATGAGTAACCGATCTCGCTATAAATATTGGCTCCCGCTTACCGTTTCAGTAACTTTTGTTGGCGGTATGTGGTTTGGTGCATACCTTAGTAATCTTGATCATCAATCAAATGGTGAGAAAAAACTGCGAGAACTTTTTACCGCGATTAATGACTACTATGTTGACAATGTAAATCTTGATAGTCTTGTCGAATTGTCTTTACCGGCAATTATCAGCAATCTTGATCCTCATTCATCATACATACCAGCTCAAAATAAAGAAGAAGTCAACAGTGAACTTGAAGGTTCGTTTGGCGGAATAGGAATCCAATTTATTGTTAACAATGACACTATCAATGTTGTGGAAGTTATTTCTGGTGGCCCGGCTGAAAAAGCTGGCATCATGCCTGGAGATAGAATAATTGCTGCTGATGGAAAAGCATTTGAAAAATCAGTCCTTTCTGACGACGAACTCGTGCGTTCTAAACTCCGTGGCCCACAAGGATCAAAAGTTGAATTGACAATTCTTCGTCCATCTTCCGCTAAAATACTCAAGTTTGAATTAACTAGAGGAGATATCCCAACAAATACCATTAATGCATCTTATTTATTGTCTGAAAATATCGGATACATCAAAGCTAGTAAATTTGGACGTAATACATACACCGAGTTCTATCAATCTCTTTGTGCTCTAAAGGCTGAAGGCGCAACCGATTTCGTCATTGATTTACGCGGCAACACCGGTGGATTTATGGAGACTGCTATATACATGGTAAATGAATTTTTACCATCAAACAAGGTGATTGTTGCTACCAAAGGCAGAAACATAGGAGATAACCAAATTACACTTAGTGATGGAAATGGTTCTTTTAAGAATGCAAAAGTGGTTATCCTCCTTGACGAAATGTCCGCTAGTGCTAGCGAGATATTCTCTGGCGCCATGCAAGACAACGATAGAGGTCTTATTATTGGTCGTCGATCTTTTGGCAAAGGTCTAGTTCAACGTCAAATGGATATGAGCGATGGTAGTGAATTAAGATTAACCGTCCAAAGATACTATACACCCTCAGGCAGATGTATCCAAAAAGACTATAAACCAGGCGCGAACCAAGATTATGAATACGAAATATTCGAGAGATACAAAAATGGTGAAATGCTAAATGAAGATAGTATTAAACTACGCAAAGATTTAGTATTTACCACTTCTCACGGAAGAAATGTCTATGGCGGTGGCGGCATAATGCCAGATATATTTGTTCCTAATGACACGTCTGGCATTACAAATTACTATGTGAATGTCGCTAATGCTGGCCTTCTAATGAAATTTGCATACGAATATTGCGATCTTAATAGACAATATTTAAAAGACATAAAGACCGTACCTCAGCTATTAAAACGCCTTCCATCTAACGATGTTTTACTTAGTTCTTTTGTATACTATGCAACTACAAAGGGAATCCCTGCTAGATGGTATTATATAAATCTTTCAAAACAATTAATTACAACTCAGATCAAGGCGCTTATTGCTAAAGATGTCATAGATGACTCTGCATACTATGAGATTATGAATAGCATCGATACCGCTGTAAAACGTGCTGTCTCAGAAATTAAAAATGGTGGAGCCAACTTCCCAATAAAAGGTAGTAAAAGCAGTAGAAAGAAATGAATAAGGCCGAAGCACGTAAATACATAAAGGAGCAAAAACAACTTCTCTCAGCTGAGGAGAAATCATCTGCAGCAGAAGCAGCTTTCGCTGCCCTTGAGCGAGAAGATTCGTTTGTTAAGTCTAGCAATGTGTTGATGTTCTATTCTTTGCCTGATGAAATTTCTACTCACACTTTTATTGAAAAATGGTGTGATTATAAGCATATATATTTACCTCGAGTAAACGGCTGTAACCTTGACATTCTAAAATATAGAAAGGATGGATTACGCCATGGTTCTTTCAACATAGAAGAGCCGGAAGGAACTGAGCTTTGTGACATCGCAGACATTGATTTGATTGTTGTGCCAGGTGTTGCTTTTGACCGAAATTGCAATAGAGTGGGGCGCGGTAAAGGATACTATGACCGACTTCTAGCAACCAATCACGCTACAACCATTGGCATTGCTTATGATTTCCAAGTCCTTGACGACATCGAAGTTGAACCTCACGATGTGCCCCTTGACTTTCTCATCACAGACAAACACATCTATAAATCAATACCATTACCAAAGCTGAAAGATTAAAGTTTGCAATAATCAATAAAATAATCACAGACAAGGGCATACGATCCTTGGCTGTGATTATTTTATTGATATTGTGGGTGGTGCGGTTAGATTATGCCAATTAAATCATTGATATCGGTGACACCGTGGCGTGTGCAGTAGTCTTGCAAGCCATCAACAATTTTTATAGTTGCGGTTGGATCTACAAAATTCGCAGTACCAACTTGAATTGCAGTAGCTCCAGCCATGATAAATTGGAGAGCATCATCGGCTGTCATTATGCCGCCCAATCCGATAACCGGGATGTTAACTGCCTTGGCAACCTGCCAAACCATACGCACTGCAATAGGACGCACTGCTGGACCTGATAAGCCGCCAGTTATTGTTGAAAGACACGGCTTTTGGCGTTCTACATCAATAGCCATGCCAAGCATTGTATTTATAAGCGAAACGCTATCAGCACCGGCACCTTCTACCGAACGTGCTATTTCAGCAATGTCTGTTACGTTTGGAGATAGTTTTACGATAAGAGTGCGTTTCCACGCTTTGCGGACTGCTTCCGTTACTTGCGCAGCACCAGAGCAAGTAGTACCGAATGCCATGCCTCCTTGTTTCACATTTGGACATGAGATATTAACCTCAATAGCTTCAATTTTGTCACAGTCAGATAAGCGTTCACAGACGGCTACATAGTCATCAATTGTCGCACCTGACACATTTACCAAAACATTTGTATCAAGGTCTTTTATTAGAGGATATGTATCATTAATGAAGTGCTCAACACCTCCATTCTGTAGGCCTACAGCATTAAGCATTCCTGATGGCGTTTCGGCCATACGGGGATAATCATTGCCCTGTCGAGGATTTATTGTTGTTCCTTTAACAATGAAGCCACCCAATCTATTTAAATCAATTAAATCAGCAAACTCTAAACCATAACCAAATGTTCCAGATGCTGTCATCACAGGATTTTTAAGTTTCAGTCCTGCTATATTTACTCCTAAATTAGCCATATTTATTACCAAGTCAACTGATTAATATTAAATACTGGACCTTCTGTACATACACATACATTGCCCTTTACTGTCTTTTCAACGCAACATAAGCATGCGCCTAGTCCACATGCCATCATATTCTCTAAAGAGGCATAACATTCTACATTCTGAGACTTCGCTTTTGCTGCAACAGCTTTCATCATTGGGGCCGGACCACAAACGCACCAAATATCTGCATTTTCCTCAAGTATAGGATGATTAGTCACAAAACCCTCAATACCGAAGCTACCATCTTCTGTCGTACAAAAAACACTTCCGTATGACTCAAATTTATCTAATAGCAATAAGTCTTCTTGTGTACGAGCACCCAACAGAAATTCAACCGATGCATTACATCTATTTTTAAGATAATAGCCATAATAGAGTAGGGGTGCCACTCCTACTCCGCCTCCAATTAAACGAACTTTCTTCCCTTCTAAGCCTTTTATAGGGAATGTATTGCCAAGTGGTAATAATATATTTATAATATCACCCACTTCCGATTTTGCTAATTTTTCAGTTCCTTCACCTGCCAATCTTATCAACATAGACAAGGCATTTTTATCAGCATCAACGAAGTTAACTGAAATCGGCCTACGTAAAAACGTATTTGCTGCATTATTAACTTTCACCTGCACAAATTGCCCAGGCAATATTTCAGGTAACCGACTTCCATCATTTGTGGTCAGTGTTAGTAATACATATCTTTCTCCGATGGCTTGACATGATAGTACTCTCATGTCTATAAGCGCTTTTTGCATAAATATTTTTATTTTAAATATTAGAAAAGTCTTTTTATTTATATACCAAATCTTCAGCCTGATCTGTTCCATCAAGATTAGTCAGCGTACAAGTAAACATCCACTTTACTAATCTTGTTTCATCCGATTTTCCAAATTCTCCTATAGGTAATTTTATTAATATTCTATTCCAACCTTTATTTAAAACTATTGTGATTGGTGGGCGTGCTACACTATTTTCATTCTTAAGCGTAATCTCATGCGAACGTAAAGTATGTGTATTCTCCCATACTGGAGGGGCTATCAAAACTCCATTAATTGATATTTGACTTTCTCTATAATCCCACTTCCCTTGTGGTGCAGCGATATCTGATTCTGATCTACTATAATTTTGTGTTTCAAATACCAGCCCAACCGTTTGATCTTTTTTACTATATACATCTGTATATGCGTAAACTGTACTATTTGGCTGCGGGTTTTCAATCACTGAAGGTACAGCATTTCCCCACGTATGACGAAGATAAACCGTAGCACCTGTCACTATCGTTGGCAACGTATCCAGCGATGATAGCTCAAAATTACGCGTAAAATCACCTCCATTATCTACTGGTTTTGTTATATGCCAATGTATATTTGACTGTTTTATATACGAAATAGGTTCCTCCTTCAAATAATTTTTTTTCTGAATAAGAAAACGGCGTTCCCAATCACTGAAATCTTTATCATCAGCTCCTATTTTCACTCCTATCTCATTAAAATATCCTTTACCGCCTCCAAGCCAAGCGCGTTCAGCTAAAGCTAACATCACTGGATAAAAACTATTTTGTTTAATAATTTCTTTTTCATTTGGCAACGCTCTGTCGTTCCAAAAACCAATGATAGATCCTGCATATTGTTTATCACCTATTTTTTGTCCGGCTATCGATGCGCTATACAAACTTATTACATCTGCATAATTATCGTAGTGATTAGCATAATGATATCGACAATCTATAGCTGGCACTCCTGGAGTTATAGCTCCTCTATAGCTCCACATTTGAGTCATATCTATCTCTCCGGTTTGATATTTATATCCCGGACTCCATGAAACTACTTTCTTGCCTAGCGAATGTAAATACGAAACCATTTCTGGCACAAATTTAGTCCAATCTAAAGTACCTAAGTCTGGTTGTCGCACTTCATCCGTCCCTATATGCATCCATGGTGTATCACTGAACGTATTTGACGCCTCTGCCATTATTGCCTTCATTTCAGTCATGCCTTCAGGTGTCAACATACTATGACCCATAGCTTTTCTAAATGCCTCACTATGTCCGGGCATATCTATTTCTGGAATAACTTCTACTCCATGCTGATGCGCAAACTGCACAAGTTGTCTGGCTTGTTCAATTGTGTAATATTTTCCTGTCTTACGTGCGTAAGATGCATTTGAATTTAATTGTGGATAAATTAGACTCTCAAGTCTCCATCCTTGATTATCTGTCAAATGCCAATGAAATGTATTTATCTTGTATCGTGATAATTTTTCTATTTCATTAAGCAACTCAGTAAATTCTATATAATCACGACCAACATCATGCATATATCCTCGTACTTCAAAGGCCGGACTATCTGCTATAATGCAACAGTCTATTGAATTATCATTATTTTCAGCTAATTGATAAAGTGTTTGAACGCCCCAATAAGCGCCACGTAAAGTCGATGCATTAATCTCTATCAATTTTTTATTCACGGTAAGAGTATATGACTCATCTCCCTTTACAGACTTATCAATTGTT
Organism: uncultured Bacteroides sp.; assembly: GCA_964544895.1. Classification (GTDB taxonomy): domain Bacteria; phylum Bacteroidota; class Bacteroidia; order Bacteroidales; family Muribaculaceae; genus CAG-873. The sequence goes on from CAZJEA010000035.1 coordinate 13,260, forward strand.
ACTACTATCTGACTTTTAGCATTAGTCGAAACTAACCCGCCATTCAAACTAATCAATTTTTGTAATTGAGTTTCTATTTGTGGCTCATCTTCTGTAGTTTTTGGTGTTATTAGTTTAACATCTTTCTTTAAATTAAACTTTCCGGTGCTAAATATCGCAGCCTTTGGTCGTGGTAATAAATCATTTTGTCCGGCATACATGCAATTCATACAAAAAGCAAAGCCGAAATAAAAAACTAGGCGTCGTAGCATGATTAATTTTATTTTCTTTGAAATTGAGTGCAAGTTAATCAATTTATACGAATTTTCCAAACCAAAGCGAATTTACATTATTTTATTAGTAATTTTGAACTTCCAAAATATATTTTTTTTGTAATTTTGCGTCCAAATTAAACCAATTAATTAAACAAAATGAAATCATCTCTTATTGCTCTAATGGCTTCTTTAGCCATCGCCGACGCATCTTCTGCTTCGGCAAAGGAGCATCTTAAAAGTCTAAATCCTGAGTATTTTGATAATACCACTCCCGCAGCTAACGATTTTTATCGGCATGTTAATGGCGGGTGGCAAAAAGCCCATCCTCTTACCGACGAATTCTCTCGCTATGGCCAGTTCAATATACTCAGCGACTCAAGCGAAATTCGAGTAAAAAACATTGTCCTTAACTTGGGCGCTTCAAATCCCGCAAAAGGGTCTGTCGCTTATAAAGTTTCTACAATATACAATCAATCAATGGATTCATTACGCCGAAACCGAGAAGGCGCTACTCCTATCAAAGCTGATCTAAAGAAAATTGAAACTGCTACACACGACCAAATGGAAGATATTTTCTTATGGATGCACAAAAGCTACTCAAGCCCATTTTTCGCAGCCGGACCTCAAGAAGATATGGCGAACAGCAATCAATATGCCATGTACGTAAGTGGCGGCTCTCTCGGATTGGGCGATCGCGATTACTACTTGCTCAACGACAAACGTAATAAAGAAGTGAGAGACGCATACAAAACGCTAATCTCGAAATATATGCAACTTTCTGGGTACTCAAAGAAAGATGCAAACCGTATCGTTAAAAACGTCATCAAAATTGAAACAGCTCTTGCTGACTCAACGTGGACACGCGAGGAAAGTCGCAATATTCCGGCTATGTACAATCCTCGTTCTTTCAGCGAACTTAAAGAAATGTACCCCCATATAAATTGGGATCGTTTCTTCATTGAAACTATGGGCATTCAATCTCCGGAACAAGTTATTGTTACTGAAATCAAAACCGTAAAACAAGCAGATTATCTTATTTCAACGCTTACCGACCGTGAAATAAAAGACTACTACTTGTGGAAGTATGTTTCTCAAGCTGCCGGAACTCTAAGCGACAACTTTACAAATGCTGCTTTTGAATTCAACAAAGTAATGAGTGGTGTTCAACAACAACGTCCTCGTTGGAAACGCGCTCTAAGCGCTACTGAAGATTGTATGGGCGAAGCTATAGGACAACTTTACGTCGAAAAATACTTCCCTCAATCTTCTAAAGATTATATGGTAGGTCTTGTCGAAAACCTTCGCACTGCTCTTGGCAAACATATCATTAATCTCGCATGGATGAGCGATGACACAAAACTCAACGCAATTAAAAAACTTAACGCTTTCACCGTTAAGATCGGCTACCCTGATAAATGGAAAGACTATAGCGATATGAATGTCGATCCGGAATTGAGCTATTATGAGAATATTCATAATGTGCAAATGTGGCATCAACAAAAATATCTTGAGAAATGGGGTAAACCGGTTGATAAAACAGAGTGGGGTATGACTCCTCAAACTGTCAACGCATACTACAATCCTCTCGCAAATGAAATCGTCTTTCCGGCTGCTATTCTTCAAGCACCGTTTTTTGACGCTGATGCTAGCGATGCAGAAAATTATGGCGGTATCGGTGTCGTAATCGGACATGAAATGACGCACGGATTCGACGACCAGGGATGCAATTTCGATGCTACTGGCAATATGGTTAATTGGTGGACGCCTGAAGATGCAGAAGCATTTACTTCAATGACTCAAGGACTTGCAGCTCAATTCGATGAAATAGAAGTATTGCCTGGTCTGCACGCCAACGGACAATACACTCTTGGCGAAAACATTGCCGACCAAGGCGGCCTTCGTGTTGCTATGACTGCTTTTCTAGACTCTCAAAAGAAAAAAAATGTAGATATAAACTCTGAAGATGCTAAAATTGACGGTTTAACTCCTGCTCAAGTGTTTTATCTTAACTATGCAAACCTTTGGGCTCAAAACATCCGTGACGAAGAAATTCGTTCTCTAACTATAGGTGATGTTCACTCTCTTGGCGAAAATCGCGTGAACGTTACTCTTCGTAATTTAGAGCCATTCTTCAATGCATTTAATATCAAAGAAGGAGACAAAATGTATCGCTCAGCTGATAATCGCATTATCATCTGGTAGCCGACTCTACAACGATAACTCTTCAAGAAAAGCGCGAACCAATGAGGTTCGCGCTTTTCTTTGCTTTGAAGGTAGTAGACATACTACTAGACTCAAATTTGTGCTAGAATTAACAAAATACGTGGCTGCGCGCATTCTACATAATACATTGATCTTAATGAAAAGCCGTGTAGCGGCTCACGCTCGCTTGGCAGTGCGTATAAGGTTATCCTCAATAATACCTACAGAGAGCCCATTCCATATATAAACTGCATCTTTGAGATGCTATTATAAAGAAAGACGAACAGAAATAAATGAAACATGGAACTATAGGGATTGATTCATGTCTATTACAAACAATAATTTTTTGACTGAACCTCTCAATAGAGCCAAAAGAACAGCAATCAAAATAATAAGAGTTACAAATCAATAATAAGAGTTACAAATCAGCGTGACCATATGAAAAAGTAGAGAAGAGGGGTTGTTAATATTCTATTTAACATAATATGTATTGTCATAATACAGACTCTAAACGTACTAATTATACAAACCATGTGTTTAAAGACATTCTTCGATAAGAGAACAAATAACAACATAATAATAACACAATATTTTTTTTAAGACTAAAAAACAAATGAAAATGTTAGCAAGTATACGCATTTACAGTCAAGCACTTACAATAAATTTAACGCTCTGAGATTTCAAAATTTAAATAGAAATTGATATTCCTCCAAGAATATTAAAAGCATAACGCATTATTTGACTGTGGATTTACATTTGTTATCGAATAAGATAAAATACGCGTCTAAATTCAATTTCGCAAATACGTCCGACCTCTTTACAATTGTAAACATCATGATTCAACTGCCATCTCCATTAACGATAGTTTATCTAATTCACAAATGCATCTTACATCTACAAATGCTACCAATTTACATCATTAAATTATATTCAATTCTAAATCATACCCATATTTTATTTTAACACTCACTCTAATGTTCTACATCCCAGTATCTTACATTCCATATCTACTGCACAGCTTTATACATCAACCCAATTTATAAGCATAAGTACGCTATTTCGCATTTAAAATAGTACAACTACCTATATTTCAGAGATTAGCATCAAATGATTAAACAATCAATATACTCACAACAATCAAATTTCATAATGCAAATCCGGCATAAATTCACATCTGCAAATAGCTAACTTTACTAATGCAAATTCACGTTCTCATCAGAAAATTTTGATTTTTCAATTGTTTTGTTTACTTTTGCATATCGTAAATTAAGTCTAAAAATTCACAATTTACAATTTATCAGTTATGGATATAGTAACACGACTAAAACTATTTATGGATTATACCAAATTACCAAGTTCTCAATTCGCAGATTTGGCTCAGATTCCACGCCCCACTCTATCTCAAATCATGAATGGCCGTAACAAGAAAATAAGCAACGAACTTATCACAAAATTACATGAAGCATTTCCTCAACTTAACGTATTATGGCTTATGTTTGGTGATGGTAATATGGTATTCGATGAAAATATTGAATTCTCAGAGGCTTTAAATGAGCCAAACCTCTTCAATGCCAAAGAACAACCAGCTCTAGATCAAGACATTACTAATATAGATAACACGGAAAATAATAACTCTATTTCAACTTCATCTACGTCTCCAACAATAAAACGTACTGATGCGGATGAAACTTTCATGAATACTAATCAAAAATCAGACCCACAACAGGAAGAAATAGGTTCTAATATAAAACAAACACTGATAGCTGATAAAACAAAAAAAATAGCTTCTATAATGGTATTTTATACCGACAATAGTTTTGAAAATTTTATTCCATCATAAAACCAATTATAGTTAGTCTTAACCTAGGGTTATGATGTTCGAATTTAATGCCGTTTTACTTCTATGTTTTGACATAGACATAACAACTTAGCTAGCGATATAAATTTATATCACTACTATATCTTTTCAGTTGATCGTTTTACGCGTTTTTTCTATATAGATATAATAAACCTATTTACTCCTTTATTTATGCATTGTTGATGCGTTTGTAGTCTCACGAAGAGAAATACCTATTGTGTCTTTTGCCGTTACGTTCCACATGCCATATTCGTTTCCGCGTTCCACATAATGCATTAATGTAACAATATGTATAGAATCGTTTTTGAGTATGTACGCAGATTTATTATTTACCCATTTGAAAAAACTACTATCTCCATAAGCAATAAGTTTAAATCTATCCGGTAAATTTCCTTTAATTGGATTATATGGAGTATCTATATCCTCATTTAATGGTCGCTCCGTTTTTAATAACATCCTTTCTTCAGGGGAAAATAGGTCAAACCATTCTGTCCCTTTTCTTATAAATATCGTATCATTGCCATCATAAAAAACAAAACTAATCACATTCCAAGGAGCGTTACGAATGCATAAATTGCGAGTGTCGTTATCGGCTATCTTAGTAAATGTAAATTCAAGGATCGTATCGGCATCAACTTCCTTAAATTCTCCATTATATCCTATTTCGCCCAAATTAAACTCGTATGAACGACCCTTTGACGCACAGCTATTCAAGCTGAATAGTACAGCAATGAGCACAATTTGTGATAATATTGATGTTAATACTTTCATAGCTTCTATCCTATTTAAATAGAATGACATACCGAGTTTAGTCTTGCTTTAATAGCGATTAATTTAACGTATGAATAGTCTCCACAAATTTACAAATCTTCAATTAATTCCCCAAAGTTTTGACATAAGAGATTTATACAACTACAAAATGCCATGTAGCAGCTAACACACCACTTCATCCCTTTGTTTTGTATTGCCGTGTAGCGGCTACCGCCCCGCGTCTCGCTATCCCCCGTGCCGTAGGGAGGCACGATTTTGTAGGTAACCGCGGAGAAAGCGCTTGCGCGTCTCCGTGGAAAGCCTCGACTCTACCATGTGTGCCGTTTAGGTACACATTCGGGCTATAAACCCCGCCTCACATCCCTGGTTCATATTGCCGTGTAGCGGCTAGCACACCGCAGAGCGGTGCTAATAATGTAGCCTATGGCAAGGCCGGCAGAGCCGCCGCAGCCATAGGTTTGCGCGTTCCCCCCCCACACCCGCGCTCCGCGTAGCGGTGCGTATAAAAACACCCCATCCCAGCAATTCTCCGTGCCGTTTACTCTAGGAAATGCAAGGAAATTTGAGAAAAATATTAGTTAA
>CAZJEA010000036.1:0-18868 GCA_964544895.1 uncultured Bacteroides sp.
TGAAAAAAGCAGCGTGGCCAAAAGGGATGACCACGCTGCACCGTTTTTATTGACGGATGAAGAAGCTTGCTATTTAATATGTACTTTTGAAGTAGTGTTGCCGGAGCGAATGATGTAGACACCGGGCTTAATGTTTTGTTCAGGGACGCGTACACCTTGCAAATTGAATATTTGCACGTTGTTATTGTTGTCATCGACAGCAATATTTTCGACACCGGTTGCTATGCCGCCATAAATTTCGAGAGTATTTTCGTTGAGGTCAACAATAATAGTCGGGTCGGTAATAAAGTGTTCACCATCGATAGAAGCTTCATCAGAGACGCTGAAAGTAGTGTCGTCAGAAGAAGTTAACGAGATGGGATATTGCACGCCAAGGAGAGTTGTAACGCTGCCATTTTCGTTTTTAGTGTTTTTGTCAGCAGCATAAAAAGTGTACAAATCGTCGTTGTCGGTTGATTCGACATTTGGGTTTTCTTCGACAGCACCTCTAGCACTAGCAGCACGAGCGGCAACTTTGTTAGAAGAAGTGACATAGTATGCTTCTTTAACAAAATATTTGCCTGCCAAGTCTCCGGAATAGAATAAAATGTAGTTATCGTTTAATTCGTCGTAACTAAACTTGTTGTTGCTCAAAGGCTCGTTGTCAGTCTCGTCACCAACAAGATATAAGTCCAAATCTTTCTCTACGTGTTTGAATTTGGCAGTAACCACCATTTCATTTTCAGATTTCACATAAGAGTCATTGTCGACTTCGACACCGTTAACTTTAATCCATTCAAGTTCGAAACCGGGATGCGGCTCGGCAAAGATATAGAAATCTTGATTGTAAGCAGCTTGATAAGCCTCATCATATTTTAGAGCATAACGTTTACCATCGTCATAACGTTGCACGTGCAAAGCGCCATTTTTGGGTTGCTTGGCTATAACATCCAAGTCATGGCTGATGGCTGGGAAAACATATTCGTCGATAGTTGTGGCAGTACCATAGTGTTCATTACCGGAAATGTCTTTAAACGTGTTGTTTTCAAAAGAAGAAAAATCGTAGGCAGCGATAAGAGCATGACCTTCAAGAGGGAAGCCGGAATTCATATCGTTGACGATGTCGTCAGCAGAGAGCTCATCTTTATAAATGCGCACGTCGTCAATATTGCCATCGAATATGCTCGCAGTGGTAGGTGTTGGAGTCCAAGGAGAACTTGATTGGTATGAAATATCGTATCTATTGCCAATAAGCAAGTCAACCACCATTGAGATAGCTTTATCTTTAGCTGACTGAGTGAGATATGATTCGCCATTAACATAAGATTTAACATTGCCTGACGATGTATTTATAGTCAGAGCCACGTGAGTCCATTCGCCAAGAATTAGCTTATCAGTATATTTGTTATTTGACAACGAACCGGGATTAGTAGACCAACCATTACTTGAACCATCAACAGAAACATTTACGCCAAAGGTTTCAGTTGTGCTATGTCCGGTAATAAACTCAAATCCGGAATTGCCTTTATATTGGCCAAGGCCATCGCCCACAGACCACTTATGGTAAGGATAGCAACGAGTAGACAATGCGCCATAGTCTAAACCACTGGTAATTTCGTTATCGAGACGTACTCTTGCAGTGACAGTGATAGATTCGCCTTTAGCTACGCTCATGTCATCAAATTTAGGAACAGTGACGTATCCTTTGTTATTGCAGACCAAACTACCATCGTAACTAAGCACCTCACGACTAGTGGGGTCGAGTTCATCTTCGGAGATGGTGTAGAAATTAAGATTATATCCATTAGTATCGTCGCCTTCCTCAACGAAACAGCCGATAGAATTGTCGCTATCGAACACAATCAAAGAAGAGTAAGCCGAAGCGCCATTGCAAATTTGCACAAGTTTAGTCCAAGTAGCGCCTTTATCGCCGGAAGCAAAGAGAGAGACTTTTTTGCGAGAAGCGGCATTAGGGATACTTAAAATCAAATATTCCTTACCATCTTTATTAACCTTAATAAGATCGCCATTGCAATCGCCGTTGAGCACGTTGTCAGCACTCGTAGCAGAAGACCAATTAGCAGCATCGTCAGAGAAGCTAAAACGTTGGTCGCCATCGGTGCGAATGCTCATGATGTAGCTATCATCGTCGAATTGAGCGATTTTAGACTCGTTGGCGTCACTAGTAACGGGAGCATTTTTATAAGTGCTTTTATTGACAACCGACCACGTGTCACCACCGTCAATAGAACGGATTACAACTTCACGAGTATTAGTCAACGAATAGCGCACGTTAGCAACAGCTAAAATAGAGCCATCGTTTGCATAAAGCATATTTCCGGAAGCGACAAACCCGGTAGACCACGAAGATACATCTGCAGCAATTTGTTCAGTTATATTTACGGGATCAGACCAGCTTTTACCATCGGAACTTTTTACCATATAGATTTTAGCTGAGCCGTTAAGCACAACAGAGCTATTAAAACTGTATTCAGCAGCGAAAAGACAAACAATCTGTTGATTTTTTTTATCGAAAACAACAGCGGCATCGCCGTGACACGTTTCTAGATTTGGCGCGAGTTCATACGGGCCTTCCCAAGAGATAGAGCCATCATCGGCACGCGTGCCAATTTTAGAGACGAGTTTGATGGCGGTGTTAGAGCCTAAGTCGCTGGAGCTATTACCACGATTATCGCAAATTGCAACAATTTTATTGTCGGCAGTATGAGTTACCGCAGGGATGCGATAGTATTTAGAACCGTTTTCGCCAATGGCAAAAACAGTGCTCACAGAAATCTTTGCTTGTAAAGGTGGACTAGCCAGCAATGCCAGCAAAGTAGCTATGCATGATAAGAATTTTTTCATGAGCAATAAAACAAGTATGTAAGTTAATAATAAAATAAGATAAGTATGACACAGAAATTGTACCGAAAAGATAAGTATTAGGTCAAAGTTGTGAATCACTATATTGTCGCAAATGTATTACATAAAATTAAGGTTCGCAACAGAGCAACACTATTGTCACTACAATTTAACCGTTTTGTCACAGAGGGAGTAAAGAGATGTATAGTTGCGAGAGAGCAAAAAATTGAGTAAATTTGCCGCATGATAAGCTACTTGCAAATAGAAAACCTAACGAAGAGCTACGGAGACCGTATGCTCTTTAGCGATGTCACTTTTGGAGTAAATGAAGGTGATAAGATTGGATTGATAGCTAAAAACGGCACTGGCAAATCGACAATGCTCAGCATCATAGCCGGTCACGAAAGCCAAGACAGCGGCACAGTGACCTTTCGCAATGGCATAAACGTTGCAATGCTCGACCAAGAGCCGAAATTTGCGGAAGGCAGCACAGCAGCCAATGCAGCGCCGGAGCTACAAGGTCATGCCGACCGCGAGACACTCTATCGCCGTCTGCTCACACAAATGGGCTTACTCGAAGAAATAGACAAGCCAATAGAGAAACTATCAGGAGGACAACGCAAGCGAGTGGCATTGGCTCGAGCAATAGCATCAGAGCCCGATATGATAATACTCGACGAGCCGACAAACCACCTAGACATAAAGACGATAGAGTGGCTGGAAGGATATTTGCGCAGGTCGCGCGTAACACTGTTGATGGTGACACACGACCGTTATTTTTTGGACCGGGTATGCAACAAAATTATAGAGATAGACCGACAGAGCATCTTCACATACGAGGGTAACTACGACTACTACCTGCGTAGGCGTGCCGAACGTATAGAAGCAATGAGCGCCGAGTTGGCAAAAGTGCGCAACACACTGCATAAAGAGCAAGATTGGATGAGCCGACAGCCGCAAGCACGTGCCGGGAAAGCGAAATTTCGCATTGACCAGTTTTACGATCTCAAAGAGCGTTCACGGGTAAATTTAGCAGAGAAGTCGGTGCAACTACACGGCAACTCGACCTATATAGGCAATAAAATATTTGAAGCCGAGCACATCAGTAAACGCTTTGGCGATAAAATAATACTCGATGATTTCAACTACATATTTGCGCGCTATGAAAAAGTGGGCATTGTAGGAGAAAATGGCGTAGGAAAGTCAACATTTATAAAGATGCTGCAAGGGCTAGTAGCACCCGACAGCGGGCATTTTGATGTTGGAGAAACGGTGAAATTCGGCTATTATAGCCAAGATGGCATAAGTTTCAACCGCAATCAAAAAGTTATAGACGCAGTTACAGCGATAGCCGAAGACATAGAGCTAACAGATGGGGTGCGTGTAACACCAATGCAATTTTTGCAGCATTTTTTGTTTAGCGTAGCAGACCAACAAAAATACATACACACACTCAGTGGAGGCGAACTTTGCCGATTGCATTTGGCAACGGTGCTGATGCGACGTCCCAACTTTTTAATACTCGATGAGCCGACGAACGACCTCGACATCGTGACTTTGGGCATACTCGAAGAATATCTCTGTTCATTCAAAGGATGTGTCATAGTAATCAGTCACGACCGATTTTTCCTTGACAGCATAGTAGACCACTTGTTTGTGATGGAAGGGAATGGCGTGGTTAAAGATTTTCCGGGCAGTTACAGCGAATATCGCGAGTATTGCGCCGAGCAAAAATCGGCAGAGGCGCCCAAAGCACAACAACAAGCAGCGCCGCAAGAGAAGGGAAAACAAACCATAGAACGTAAGGCCAAACTTACATTTAAAGAGCGGAAAGAATTTGAAGCTCTGACAGAAGAAATAGATGCGTTGACAGCAGAAAAACAAGCATTGGAGCAAGTATTTAACAGCGGAGAAACAGTAACAGATATAGCCGAGAAGTCGCAGCGATACAACGAGATCAACGAACTGCTGGATGAGAAAGAAATGCGCTGGCTAGAGCTCAGCGAAAAAGCATGAGCAGGAAGTTGATGTTACATAACTGTTAAAATAGGAGGTAAAAAGACTATAAACTGCTACAAAGAGTATATAATTGCATTTTTTTTGCTAACTTTGCTCGAATCTTTGTAACAAATTTATAACGCAAACAAAACTTGTTAATAATTTTTTATTTGCAAATGAAAAAATATATACTCCCGTTATCATTGGCATTGGGTGCTACACTCACAATGTCAGCAGGATCAAAGTTATCGGGTAATGCCCAAGTTTACATCAATTACTACAAAAATTTGATGGAAAACCCGACCGCAAACTTGGCAGTTCCTTATCGAATGCCCTTTGAGATTAACACAAAGTCGCGCGGAGCGACAACAGCCACAGTTTATATCACCATGGCCGAAGGTGTTAGCGCAGACGACATCCAAGCACGCGGATTTGAAGTTAAATCGCAAGCCGGCAATATGTTGATAGCCTCAGGCTCAATAGAAAGCATTGAGTCGCTAGGCGAAAGCGATTTGGTGACAAATATTGAATTTGGCGGAAAAGCCGACCCGACATTGATGCGAGCACGCGCCTTTATCGGAGCAGACGATATACACAACGGTAGCAACGGTTTGAGCAGACCTTACACCGGAGCAGGAGTGATTTGCGGTATCTATGACATAGGTATCGATCCCAACCACCCCAACTTTAAAAAGCGTGGAGATTTGAAAACCAACCGTGTGAAACATTTGTGGTATTTCAATGGCTCAGACGGATCATATATAGAAAAGACTACAGATAGCGAAATAGAAAGCTTCGGCACCGACACAAACAACGAGTCGCACGGCACACACACATTGGGATGTATGGCAGGAGCACACAACGAAAATTCGAGTGGCACCAGCGCATATACATATCTTGATGCAAACGGAGCAGTGAAATACTACGGAAAGACCCCTAACAAAGGAAAGAACCCCTACTATGGCATAGCATACGATGCAGACTTAGCAGTGAGCTGCGGAGGATTATATGACAACAACACAACAGTAGCCGTTAGCAAAATGATTGACTATGCGAACGAACAAAACAAGCCAATTGTTGTGAGTTTGTCAATAGGAACAACCATCGGCTCACACGATGAATATGGCGCATTTACCAGATACATCGATGAGCTGGGTAAAAAAGCTATTATCTGTATAGCAGCCGGAAATGACGGACAACGAAACATCTCAATACGCAAGACATTAACATCATCGGATAACGAAGTTAAAACATTCTTGGGCAGTACAGGCTCAGGTAGCTTATCAATATATTCGAACGACGCAACCCCCTTCACAATCACACCGGTAATTTACGATATTATAGAAGGAGAATCGATCTGGACCACAAACACAGTAACTATTTCAGAGGCAGGAACAAAATTGATAACAGCAGGATATTCCAATGGTGATTCGTACGGAGCTTTCACCAATGCATTTAGCAATAGTTATTTGAGAATTGTTACAGACAAGAATGAAAGTACCAGCAACCGATATTCGGCAACAATATCATTCACTCTGACAAACAACCAAACTAGCAACAACCGTGGTACAAAAGTGTTAGGGTTCATCATCAAAGGTGCTACCGGACAAACCATAGAAGTAGGTAGTGGTGTTGCACTATCGAGCTATGGCATGGACGGATGGGATAAAGGATCGCCCGACTTCTCAATCAGCTCAATGGCATGCGGTAAGAATGTAATTGTTGTTGGAGCTTATAATGCAAACAGCACACTTATTCCGGCAATTAAAGAGATACTTTCACAAGCAATAAATACAGCAGCTCTTACAGACAGCTCATCGCCCAACTATATTGCAGACTTTACCAGCTATGGTGAGTTGAGCGACGGACGTAAACTGCCGCACGTATGTGCTCCGGGTAACATGGTAATTTCATCAGTGAATTCATACCAAACAGAATACGAAACTCTTGGTGCCAGTGACGCAAACTACTGCGTAAGTGCCTACACTACCGTAGACGGTAAAAAATATTATTGGGCACCTATGAGTGGCACATCAATGTCAACACCTATTGTAGCAGGTAGCATTGCTACATGGTTGGAAGCCTATCCGCAACTCACATTCGAAGAAGCATTGCAAGCTATACAAGAGACAGCAATACAAGACGAATACACAGCCGTAGGCAACCAAATACAATGGGGTGCAGGCAAATTTAATGCTATCGGCGGTTTGAAGAAATTGCTAGGCATTGCAGGTGTATCGAATATTAAAGTAGACAAAGACAACATAATCGTTACAAATACCGGGAACAATGTTTACGAAGTGTTTGTATCGGGTGCAGACCAAGTAAATGCACAAATCTACAATATCTCAGGTCAGCTTGTATCGAACCAAAGCGGCGACGGAGAGCAAATAAATGTTGATGCATCAAATCTCACTCACGGCATATATATCTTGAAAGTTAACGGCACATACAGCCAACGCATTCTAGTGAAATAAGCCGCGACAATAAAACTTCAAAAAAGATGCCCGGCATTGAGTCGGGCATCTTTTTTTACCATGAACGAAAAGCTATAAAACCATGACACTTAAACAACTTGCGATATTAATTTTAGCGGGAACAACCATAAGCAGTGAAGCTAAAAACTTAGACAATCTATCGCGCGCAAATATCATAGCAAAAACAGCTGTAACACATTCGGCAAAAGCAAAAACGAGCAGTCAAGGATACTATCCGGTTATCATAGAAATCAATGATGAACGCGCTTTAGAAGAATTGGCAGAGATTGGGGTAATTGTGTACTATCGTAGAGCGAATTTTTTACTCGCATCGGTGCCAACAACGAGCATCGGAGACATAGATAAATCGCAGTACATACGCTGCGCATCAATCGCCAAAATAGCATCGTGCACAAACGACGAGGCTCGCAACTTTACAAACGTTAATGCCGTGCACAACGGAAGCGGCACGATAAAAGGGTATGACGGTAGCGGAGTGATATGTGGCATTTGCGATTTGGGCTTTGACCCCAACCACATCGCATTTAAAGATAAGTTGGCAATGATGTCGCAATATGATGATTTTTACGGCAAGCGCGAAGTTTATGCGCCACACTCATCATTGGCAACACAAAGCGAATATCCGGAGACCGACTCATCAGAAGAAACACACGGCACACACACCTCAAACACCATGGCAGGAGGCACGGGAAATAATCCGTATTATGGCGTAGCACCCGGGGCAGAGTTGGCAGTATCGACGAGCGAACTGAGCGAGATGGCTCTTTTGTGTGGCATTGAAGACGTTATTGCCTACGCTAAAGAGCAAAACAAACCGGCAGCAATAAACTTATCGGTAAGCTCATTTCTCGGGCCTCACGACGGCACCGACATAGTAAACCAATATATCGACTTATTGGGCAAAGAGGCTATCATTTGCTTTTCAGTGGGCAATTTCGGCACACAGAAAATATATGTGCAACACGACTTCACTGCCGACGATAACACGTTTGGGACAATGATAGAGTCGGCGCGCACATGGAACGGCTTTGACGTTTTGGGCGCGATGGACTTTTGGAGCGACGACAGCCGCAGCTTTGAAATGCAACTTGTGGCATACGACATAGTCGATAAAAAGTTTGTTTACGAAAGTGAGTGGTTTGGCGGAGACGGGGAGGGCACTTTTACGCTCGAGAGTGGCGTGAACGAAGTGTTTGATGCTCACTTTCCGAGCAGCTATATGTCTGTGGCGTATGGAATAGACAAGAATAACAATCGCTATAACGCAGCGTTATCATATAATTTGATGCCCAATGAAGAGATAGAAGGGCATCATTGGGCACGTTATATTTGCGGATGGCGCATAAAAGGAGAACCGGGGATGCACGTAGAAGGCTACGCTGACGGTTCTTATTCATACTTTCGTAAATATGGTGTTAGCGGCATGATAGACGGCAACAGTGAGTGCACAGAGAGCAATCTATGCTGCAACCACGAAAGCATAGCAGTAGGCGCATGCATAGGGCGCAATCTGACGCCAACGGTAGATGGCGGAGAGACAGACAATAATGTTGTTGTAGGTACAGTGCCAAGTTGGAGTTCGCATGGCACAACACACGACGGTCGCGCCCTACCCTACATTTGCGCTCCCGGATGTAAAGTTGTATCGGCAACAAGTACGCCTTACTACGAAAAGGAAAGCAATGCTATTGATGTGGCATACGAGACCACAGTTGACGGCAACACATACCATTGGCACGTAGCACAGGGCACATCAATGGCAGCACCGATAGTGACTGGCACAATGGCATTGTGGCTGGAGGCTATACCAACATTGACAGTAGAAGAAGCTCGCGAGGCAGCAATTGCAACAGCACAGACATACTTCAGCGACATCAGCGACGTGCGCTGGGGGGCAGGATGCATTGATGCTTTTGCCGGGTTAGAATATCTGCTAAATAAAACGGGCGTTAATGATATTAATGACTCACAACCGGCAATAAACATTGTTGGGCGCCGCATAGAGTCAACAGCTAAAATAAGCATCTATGACGCTCAAGGGCGCCGATATGAGCAAGGACACGAGCTAAATCCTGGCTTATACATAGTGCGCGGGCTAAAGGCTGCGACGAAAGTGGTAATTAGATAACGAATTCGACTAAGTAAAAGAGGTTGCGCCGATGGCACAACCTCTTTTAGTAAATTTGTACTTAACGTTATTGATTATTTCGTTTATTGTTAAGGTTTTCACGTTTTTTGAGCGTGAAATGTAGAAGCGTAATAACAAGTATGCAGGCAACGATGATGCCAAAGTACTGCAACGCAGAAGTTTGTCCCGAAGCATAAGCGGGCCAGCCAATATAAGCCATAACCGCTAAATAAATCAGCAGGAGAATTGGGATAATAGTAGAGCGTTTTAGCTTTTTCATAGGAAACAAATTAGTTGGCTTCAGCCACTTCAACATGGTGAATATATGGAGATTCAGCCGGGTGGAAAGCACCACTTCTCATATAACGGTAAAGCTTCAAACAAGCCCAAGCATCAATAGCAGCATAAATTTGCTGTTGTTCGGTTAGGGTTTCAGCTTCCCAGTTAGTGAGGCGCTGACTTTTAGAAATGCGCTCGCCAAAGACGATAGCATAAACTTTTTGTAACGAAATATCAGCGATGTGAAAAGTGCGAGCATAATCCTGCAAATCGATAAATCCGGCAGGATCAATGTCACCACGTCGGCGCAGGGCATTGTAGTCGTCGTGCACCGATAAGCCAACCTTAATGATATCAGGATTTTCGAGCAACGGGCGCACCATTTCAAAAATGCCGTCTTTGTTCAATCTGAACAAGTAGCAACGCTCGCCGTCGGAGAGTTGCAACAAAGCGACTTTGTGTTGCTTGCCACCGCGCTGAAAAGTAGGCTTAGTTTCCGTATCAAAACCGATGTGCGTGCATTTGTTGAGTGCGCGTAGGGCCATTTTTGCCTTGGCGGCAGTATCAATCACCGTCACCGCATCAACACCCCCCGGGTATTCAACCACGGGCATCTGAGCGACTTGCTCTTTTGTAATTGCTATACTCAACTCTGTTTCCATGCTGCAAAGTTACAAAAACTCCGCTATTTTTACAAATATGTTACAACTTTATAACTTTTATGGCTATTATGACCGTAGACAGCCATAATAGCCAATATGTTAGAATTTGTAGGTAACACCGAATAAGCCGTGTATGCCTTGATTTTTAAGTTCGGAAGTAATGTACCAGCGTTTGCTAAGAATATTTTCGACATTAACGAAAGCGCTGAAAGCATCAGTGATGCGATAAGTAGCGCTAATATCCAAGCTTCTGGCATTACCTAAATCGAAGTCAACAGAATTCCAGTAAGCGATGGTGCCGTAAACGGCAGGAAAAACATCATAAAGATGACGTTTAGTGCGAAGATTCCAATCGACATTTACGTCAAGGGGCTTAATAGGAGTAACGGTAAATCCGGCATTGATAGCCCAACGAGCGTTATCGCGCCATTTATAGTAACCTTTATTGGCACCGGTAGGCACGCCCTCAGCTTGAGCATGAATTTTAAACACCTCGTTGTATTGCCAAGCTAAACGAGCGCCATATCTGAAACCTTTGATATCGGTAGGTACGAAAAATTCCAAATCATCGTAAGTAGCCGGCATCAACCAGTTTTTAGCTTTACTATAGCCTAGCCAAAGCTCAGCGGTGAAAGCGGAGAATGGGCCAACATTAACACCAACTTGGGCATCAAAAGGCACTTCGCTACGCTCGTAAGAATAAGCACTCGACATGAATTGCGAGTCTTCATACAACTCAGCGAGAGAATTTAACTCTTTACCACCGTTCACTTTGCCATACACTGAGAATTGCGAAGTTGGTGCATAAGCAAGAGTCACATCGGGAGAGAAATACACGCCACCGTTGCTATTGCCTGTGCAAAGATCAACTTTAACGCCGAGATTGGCGGTGAAGCTGCCGTTATTGTAGTTGTAGTGAGGAGTGAGCGAAGTGATGCCGAGAGTGCGTTTGCCGTAGTAGTCGGTATAAATCAAACTCGGGAATACGTCTTCACTTCCCAACGGAGATGCAACTGGGATGACAGTAGCCAAGCTATTTAGATTTTGGAAGCGAGCATTAATGTCTAAACCAACGAGTTGATTATTGAACTTTTTCTCAATGCCGCCATTAATACCGAAAATAAATTCGTTAACAGCACGCGATTCGTTTACCGGCACAGCGATGAGTTTGTCAATAGGCATTGCATTGCCAAAGCCAAAATAGTTTAAAGTAGCGCCAACATGCCAGGGCAAGCTGTGCGATTTAGCTTTCCAACCCACAGCAAATTCGAATTTGTTTGTATTTTGGGTGAAGTCGTCAGCGATGTTTGGCTGTGTAGTATAGTCGTGTGTATATCCGAAGTCAATGCCAAGTGAACCTACGCGAAACTCATTTTCAAATTCGGCACCAAGAGTAAAAGTGTGACGTTTGAGTTTGTAAGTGTAGTAAGGCACAGTGCCACCCATTAATAATTCGCTTTTAGAGTTATAGCTGTTACCATCATATTGCAACCAAGCGCCAAGTTTGGTATGCTCAGTGTCAACAAAACGATAACCTGCAGAAGCGCCAAGATTGAAAGCGGGGAAATATCCGATAGCAGCATATCCACGATAGGGAGAAATGGCGAAAGTATCGGCATAAGCAGCAGGCTCAAGCATAGATAAACGGCAATTGAGAGATCCGGTGCCGGTGTACTCGCTAAGCAAGAGCTTACGTTTTTCTACATTAGGCGATAAAATAGAAGGAGCAACGCTAGACATTCTATTTGCAGCTCTAACAGCAGGCTCAACGTCGCGATCAATAACAACGTCTTTTTTGAGATCTTGCGCCAAAGCCGTTGACGAAGCAACAGCTAAAGAGAGAAGCGATATATATATTTTATTATTCATGATGCTAATTATTTATTGAGACGTTCGTCAATCATTGTAAAGATGTCGGCTTCGGTGCCGGGATAGTTTTCTTTCAAAGCCTTAAGATATTGGTTAGCTTCGTAAGTTTTTCCTTGTTTGCGATAAGCATCGCTGAGGACAATGAATCCACGGCCCAACCAATAAGTGTGAGGTGTGCCTGAATTGATGAATTTTTCAGAAACTTTCACCGACTCAGAAGTTTTGCCTTTGTCAAGCAAAGCTTGAGCGAGATAAACGGCAGATTTAGCACCGTACTCATCGTCAGTAAGGGATGCGAGTGGAGTCCATGTTGTGATAGCGCCAGAAACATCGCCTTTGAGTTGTTGAGCAACGCCACGAGAGAAAGAAGCTTCAGTTTTGTCCTCAGAGCCAAGAGTTGACGAAGCGAGGACAGCGTCGGCAGCAGAAAGCAGATCGTCAGCACGGCCAAGGTCGCGAGCTACACGCATGATGCCCATGCGAGCTTCGTTGACATCGGCAGGAGTAGAAGCACGGCGCTCCAGCTCTTTCCACGATTTGAGGGCTTCTTCGCCTTGACCTTTGCTATACTCAACTTCGGCTTTAATGGCATAAGCATCAACAGCAGCACTGTTATCAGGCCAGTTATCAACTATGCGGTTAGCGTAAGCATAAGCTTTAGTTGAGTCGTCAGCAGTATCGGCAGCCTCCATTAGGTAAGCGTAAGCTTGCACAGCGTATTTGCCGTTAGGATATTTGTTAACGTACTCTTCAAGGCGTTTAGTAGCACCATTATCGAGATAAGCTTGTTCACCTGCATTGTAAGCGAGTTTTTCAGCCTCGTTAGCATCAATTTTGGGGGCATTATCAATTTTATTAATGAATGCGATATGCTCGTCGAGAGTGCCATCGGCAGCAGCCATACGTTTAAGTGTTTCGGCAGCTTGAGCGGCTTCTTCGCTAGTGGGATAGTTTTTGATGATAGTACGATAAGTGCTTATAGCCTCACTGCGATTGCCGGCATCGGCGTAAGTCAACGCTAACTGTAAGTAAGCTTGACGTCCTTGTGTTGTGTTAGGATAGTTGCTAATGAGGCGCTTATAAGTAGTGATCGCGCCATTAGTATTGCCGGTGCGGAGTTGCGCTTCGGTCATTTCGAGCAAAGCATCAGGCAGCAAAGACGAAGTCGGGAATTGTTTTTCTAAAGTTTCCAGGCCTGAGAGTTTGCCGCTGAAGTTACCGGCATAGCCTTGCATCATAGCTTTTTGAAAGAGAGCATAGTCACCTGAAGAAGGTTGCAAAGCATAAGATTTATCATATGCATTTGCCGCTTGCGACCAATCTTTTTGATAATAGTAGCAGTCGCCCAAACGAGTCCAGGCATCGGCTTGCACATCTTTGCCTAAATCGCCGGGGGCGTTAATCACGCCTTTAAAGTTTTCGGCAGCCGAGCTCCATTTTTTGAGAGCCATATTAGTGTATCCAAGGTCATATTGAGCGACAGCGCGGTTGGCAGTAGAAGCACCTGAAGCGCTAACGTATGAGCTTAGTTCGGTTGCGGCATTGCTATAGTCGCCGATGCGATATAGAGCTTCACCAAGAGAGAGGCGAGTTTCGCGAGCGACGTCGCTATTATAGTTGCTGAGTTTTTTTGCTTCCTTGAGTTGAGTTACAGCTTGCTCTGCATTGCCTGAAGCGAGATTGCGAGAACCGAGAGTGTAAAGCACTTGTTGCTTAGCAGCAAGAATCTTTGACGACGGATTTTTTGTGCGGTTTATAGAAGCGAGAGCAGCCTCATAATTATTATCGGTGAGATAACCGGCAATAATATATTGGCGCACATCGTCAGCATATTGGCTATTTGGATAGCGTTGCACGAACTCTTCAAAGGTATTAACCGAAGAGCCGAAAGGCACATTTCCGCCGGCATATTTAGCTACAGCATAGTTGTAAAAAGCGGTTTCGCGAGCAGAATCGTCGTAATTCATTTTAAGCGCTCTGTCGAACGACATTATAGCGCCGTCAGTATCGCCAAGTTTCATTAAAGCCTGACCAACGTAAAGGTAAGCATTTTGACCCATTGACGAATCGTCATTGGTGACAGGGCGTAAACTATTAACAGCATCGCGGTAATCGCCGTTTGCATATTCACTAAGACCTAAAATATAAAGCGACGAAAGCATTGGTGTGTCGGTCATAGACACATATTTGCGCAAATAAGGAATAGCGTCGGTAGAACGGCCTGTTTGATATAAACTTTCGCCGGCAATACGGTTTGCCTCGGCAGTAAATTCAGGTTCAACGTCAGTGCGATTGAGCACGCTACGTGCAGTTGACAGGGCACGGTCATACTCGCCATCTATGTAATAAATTTGGCTCAAGTAGTAATCAGCCATGCAACCGGGTTGAGTTGCAGTATTTACAGAGCTGAAAATTTGTTTAGCTTTGCGGTAGTCGCCTTTAGCATAAGCGATATATCCTTTATAGAATTGAGCAGCGTTGCTATATGTTTTTGAGCCTGATAGTTTATTAAACTCAACAAGAGCACGGTCATAGTCAGCAAGCTTCATATAACAGTAGCCGGTGCGATAAGCAAGGTCATCTTTTCTCTCTTGAGTGAACAAAGCTTCGGGGTCAACGCTATTATAGATTTGAAGAGCCTCAGCATAGTTACGCTCAAAGACACAATCGCCAACGCTCATAAGCACATCAGTGCGACGAGGCGAAGCGGGCCATTTTTCCAACCAGCTACGCAAAAGCACTTCGGCATTCTCACTACCAAGATTGAAAGCCGACATAGCTTCGCAATATTCCAACTCCTCGCGTTCAAAAGCAGTAAGATCTCTAGAAGCGGCAGCTTGTCTCAATTGATGGATAGTGCCTACGTAGTTATTATCGTTATACATCGCCTTACCGCGCAAAAGATAACCTTTAGGCTCGGGCGAATTGATTTGCGCGGCGGCACACAAAGCCGTGGCCGCTGCAACAACAGTGAACATTTTTCGTTTATTCATAGCCAATATGATTTTTAAGCTACAAAGATAGCTCAAAATCAGGTAAAAACAAAATTTTTAAGGTAGAGATAAGGGGAAGATAAGGGGAATAGGAGATATAGGAGTTATAGGAGTTATAGGAGTTATAGGGAGTAGCACAGCTTATTGCTCCTATTGCTCTTATTGCTCCTATTGCTCTTATTGCTCCTATTACTCCTATCATTTATTTTTTTCGCGCCATTCGCGCCGAGCTCTACTCATTTCTTCTTTTATGCCACCGCTTACAAGAAAATCCGACTTCATTCGCTCTATAAGTTTTCGCAATAAATAATCTGCCTGATGTATAAGCGTTATTGCAATATTGGCGATCGTCTCATCACTACGCTTTACTATCGCTGCACGATAAAAAGCGGAATCGTTATGACACGCACATACTCGCCGCGTTTGCATATACTTTTCAGACGTGGTACTCCATTGTGCCAATCCTCGCACACGCAAATAATCTTCATAGTCAATACGCAACTCATGCAAGCTCGCCAAAGCCACATTAGTAAGTTTTATCTCCATTTCTTTAGAAGTGGTGCCATCTAAAGAACCTTCAGCAATATTTTGTTTTCCGGAACGTGCCGCCTGAATCATTTGATCGACAGTTCTATCTCCGACTTTAAGGTATGTATGTGCAAAATAGTAAGTGATATCATAAATACACTCAGTTTTTTGAAAGGCAAGCAATTCGCGATATCTACCTTTCATTGCAATAAAACCGGTCATTTTTATTTTTTTATTAGTTTTTTATATCGTTTGAATAGCTGTGCTACTATTTGTGGCTCCGTCATATTTACATCAAAGCAGAAAGCACGTAACACAGCACGGTCATTTTCGGCATGCGCTTTTCGTAGCTCAATCGGCATAGTATCCGGATCATACAAATCAGCAAGCGACGAGTCGCTATATTTAGCTCTAGCGTTAAGTATTTGCTGCGCGGTCTTGGCTATATTATCACGCTGCTTTTCAGACACTTCCGGCCACGGGAAATTATTATAAACAATTTGTTTACTATATCGATATCTCGTTTCTAACCTGCCACAAACAGACCTCATCCACGCCATATGTACACTACTTTCAAGCACCCCAAAATGATAAAGTGTGGCACTCGGGATGATCTGAACAGCATCAGAAGCAATAATATCGCTATTCGCATAACCCATAGGCACATATTCACGACGCTCCGATGACACACGTGGCACGATCAAAAAGTCGCTGTCCGGCATATTTTCAACATGAAATCGTGTGGGTTTGTCTGCCAATTTTCTAGTACCTTCACTTGGACTTTTTAATCTATATTCTCTCACATTTCGCACTCTTTGCAAACAGTGAGGCATTGCTTTTAGCTGAGCGGGAGTAGAATCGCCCAACCAAAGGCAATAACGTGGAGACTGATTTATAAATTCTACTGCGCCATAAAATGGTCTGAAATATTGAGCAGATTGAGGCTCTTTTGCAATAAAATCATCCTTTTCATCTTTCGAAAATAGATAATTTCCACCATCTATCGGTTTGTTTCCTATACCAATTTCCGGGACATCAGAGATAGGAGTGTTTCTACTTTTGATAAATACACTCGGAGCATCAAGCAAGTATGCATTTATATTTTCAGCGTCTAGCATTTCTTCTCCATCAAAGAGATAGCGATTGCCAACAGATGAAGTATTTCCATCAACAAAACCAACAATCACACAATGCACATGAGCATTACTTCTAGCCTCACTATCCCATCGGAACGTGCGATAAGCGAATTTAATTGACAAACCATCATCAAACAATGGGGCCCACAACGGTTCTACTTGCTCACCTTGTATTATGCTATTTGTTGATACAAGAGCGACAGCAATTGATGTACCTTTGATGTAGTCGAGCGCCTTTTTGTACCAACAGCAGACATAATCAAGATTACCAACATTTTGCCATTTTACGCCAAACACTCGTAACATATCATCCTTTTGAGACTTATCCATTAAACGAGCGCCAACAAAAGGTGGATTTCCAATAATATAGGTCAATTCACTGGCAGAAATAATATCATTCCAATCTAGAGACAAAGCATTACCTTCAGTAATATTGGCATAATGTTTCAAAGGCAAGAAGTCCATATCTCGCTTGATAATACGCTCTGTTTCAATAAGCATCTGTGCCTCACTAATCCACAAAGCCGTAGCTGCGACAGTAGTAGCAAAATCATTGATTTCAATTCCGTAAAATTGATTAATGCTTACCTTGACGATGTCAGTTTCATCAAAGCCAATAAGAGTCTGACCATGCGTCATTTCTTCAATCACCTCATTTTCCAGACGGCGCAATGACAAGTAAGTTTCTGTTAAAAAGTTACCGGATCCACACGCAGGGTCAAAAAATTTAAGCGAAGCCAACTTTTCTTGAAATTTGCGTAATTCCTCAAGACGTTTTTTCTCTCGCGAGCTAACAATATTGCTTTTGAGAGCGCGAAATTCGGAGCGTAAATCATTCAGAAACAATGGATCAATAACTTTATGAATATTTTCAACAGAAGTGTAATGCATGCCACCACTGCGTCTAGTCTCTGGATTAAGAGTGCTTTCAAAAACGGCACCAAATATAGTTGGGGAAATAGCACTCCAATCAAAATCGAGTGATGCTTTCTGCAACAACAATTCTCGCAACTCAGGGGTAAACTGAGGCACATCTATTTCCTCAGCAAATAGACCTCCATTGACATACGGAAAATCTTTAAGTTCCTTGCGTAAGTATGGGCTTCGTTTTTCAATTGGAGTGTTAAGTGTGACAAACAACTCTCGCAGTGCCATTCGTGTGCTTTTCGCATCAAAAAGATGCAAATACTGATAAAATTGATCTCTACTAAATATTGTAGCATCTTCGGCATACAAGCAAAACACCAAACGCACACACAATACATTAAGCATTCGTAAAGTCTCCTCATCAGTTTCTCCATATTGTTGCAACAATGCTTCATATATTCCGCCGATTATGCCTCCGGCCTCAACCGACACCTGCAGTTCCTTCGCCAAATGGTCGGAATGATTATCAACCAAAAACTTTAGACGATAATATTCCTTCTCTAAATTTTCAAGCAAAATGCTTTGTGGCGCATCGCCCGGATGCTCCATATCATAGACCATAAACTCCGTGAAGTTACACACCACAATCCACCTCGCCTGCAGCGTATACGGACGATTTGCATTATAACGTTTTGCCTGCTCAAATGGTGTGAGTTGCGTACCATCGCTTTGTCTAATTGCTCTCCTTAAATTTACCGATGAACTTTTTTGTTCAATCAAGACAAGTGTAGAAGGTATAAATGCATCAATAAATGATGTATTATTCGATTTAACGGGCACTTCAAACTGAATGAATTTTTCTGGGCTCTCTATGCCAAAAACTCTGAGCAACGACATCCAAAAAGGCTGCGTTTGACCTTTCTCGTAACCACTGCCTTGCCACTCCTTGGCGAATTTTGCAGCTTCTTTCTGTATTTGTTTATCTGATATCATTTGTAAGAATTAAGCGAGTTGAGTACGGTTATTTTTTGAAGGCATTTTTGACGATGGTAGCCGGGTCTTCTTTGGG
>CAZJEA010000037.1:0-18752 GCA_964544895.1 uncultured Bacteroides sp.
ACATTATTAGCACCGCCACGCGGTGCGCTAGCCGCCACGCGGCATTTTGCAACCTGGGGTGAGGCGGCACGAATGTGTACCTAAACGGCACACATTGAGAGGGGGCGACATTCCACGGAGACGCGCTCGTGCCCTCGCGCTTTCTCCGCGGTTACCTACAAAATCGTGCCTCCCTACGGCACGGGGGATAGCGAGATGCGGCGAGGGAAATAGGAGATATAGGAAGCATTACTGTTTTTGTGTAGGCAAAAAAATTAGCAACAAATTTGATTTGCTGCTAATTTGTGGGTTTCATTATTCTTCATTTGAGAGCTCGTCGTAGGTCTGGTACAACAAATCGTTGTACGGAAACCGCGCTAAATGTATTTCCTTGGCACGCTCGTAAATTTTTTGTTTGAGCTCATCAATATTTATGCTCTTCTTGGCAGAAATGAACACACAATTATCGTTCATCTTAGCCATCCACGATTGTTTAAGCTCTTCAAGCGATATGTTTTCGCGTGTGCGAGGCGTCAAATCGTCTTCATCTTTTGGAGTATAGGTGAATGCGTCAATTTTGTTGAATACTAAAATGACGGGCTTATCCGCTCCACCGCACACATCGCGCAAGGTTTTTTCAACTACCTCAATCTGTTCCTCAAAATTAGGATGCGATATATCGACAACGTGAACAAGCAAATCAGCTTCGCGCACTTCGTCGAGGGTAGATTTAAAAGAGTTTACCAAGTGGGTAGGGAGCTTACGTATGAATCCTACAGTGTCTGTTAGCAAAATTGGCAAGTTAGCGATGGTGACTTTGCGCACAGTAGTGTCGAGAGTAGCAAACAACTTGTTTTCGGCAAAGACATCACTTTTGCTTAGCAGGTTCATTATTGTAGATTTACCAACGTTGGTGTATCCAACCAAAGCCACACGAGTTAGCTTACCACGATTTTTGCGTTGCATAGACTTTTGTTTGTCGAGCGAGGCAAGCTCTTGTTTTAATCGTGAAATTTTGTCAAGGATGATACGGCGGTCGGTTTCTATCTGAGTTTCACCGGGTCCGCGCATACCAATACCACCGCGTTGGCGCTCAAGGTGAGTCCACAAACGAGTTAGTCGAGGTAGCAAATATTGATATTGAGCGAGCTCAACTTGCGTTTTTGCACTTGCCGTTTGTGCGCGGCGAGCAAAGATGTCGAGAATAAGGCTGGTTCTGTCCAATATCTTAACTTGCAATTCTCGCTCTATATTTTGCACTTGTTTGGTAGATAGGTCATCGTCAAAAATGACCATTCCTATTTCGTTGTCTTCAACAAATTGCTTTATCTCGTCGAGTTTACCTTTGCCCACAAATGTGCGAGAGTTGGGATAGTCGAGCTTTTGTGTAAACATGCGCACGGTCTCAGCTCCTGCCGTATCGGCCAAAAAAGCCAACTCGGCTAGATATTCCATAGCTTTTGTCTCGGGTTGATTTTGTGTTATTAACCCTACCAAGACAGCGCGTTCGCTAGACTCTTGACTGATAACAAATTCTTTCATCTATAGATTAAAATTTATTGTTTTGCTGACGCACGGCAGGTGCGTGTACACTTTTAATTAAAAACAAAGTTGAGCAATTATTGTTTGTCTTCCGGACGGTATATGAGTACTGCCGGATTTGTGTGGTTAAATATTTTGTCAGCCACGTTGACAATGTCGTCAGCGGTGAGCTTCATATAGCTGTTTAGCTGCGTGTCGGGCTGCTCGTTGTGCATCTCAGCCATAGCCAGGCGTTGACCTTTGCCAATGTAGTCTAGACAACTCATTATGAACATTGATTGATGGCGGTTTTTCAGACGTTGCATATCGCGCTCGCTAACGCCTTCGCTGATTACTGTTCTCGATTGCTCAATGAGTTTGTCTACGGCAATCATCGGGTCGATATCTTCAGACGCCAAGCGTGCGGTGAGCATGAGCAATCCACGGTGCTCGCAACCTGTTATTGATGCATCAGCCTCGGCAAACATTGATGCTCCGTCTTCAATTATCAGTCGGCGATAGAAACGAGAGGCGTGACCTGCCGAAAGTAGGTCGGTTAGCGCGTCGGCAGCATAGTAATCGGGAGTGCCATATTCATCCATAAGATAGGCTACTGTGATTGTTGTTGCCGGGACCGCGCCGTGCACTTCTTTTGTTATCGGCTCTTTGAGATCTTCAATTGTCGGTAAGTTGCGAGCAGGTGTTTTGCGAGCAGGTATGTCGCCAAACCACTTCTTTGTCAACTCGGCGGCGCGCTCAAACGAGATGTTTCCGGTAATGGCCAGCACAGCGTTCATTGGCGTGTAGTTACGCTCAAACCAGTCTACCATGTCTTGGCGTTTTACACGCTCGAGATGTTCGGGCGTTTTGCCGATTACGGGCCAAGAGTAGGGGTGCGAGCCATAGACCATGCCACGCAAGTGATGCATCAAATCGCCATACGGACGATTTAAACATTGCTGTTTGAACTCTTCGATAACTACATCGCGCTGCACAGACAGTGAGTGTTCAGATAGCAATGGCGCTAACATTCGGTCGCTTTCGAGATGAAATAGTGTCTCGGCATTGTGAGCCGGAGCTATATCATAAAAGTTGGTGAAATCGTTGCCTGTCCATGCGTTGTTTTCGCCTCCGGCTTCGGTGATCTCAATATCGTAGTCGGGTATGTTTTTCGAACCGCCAAACATGAGGTGCTCAAAGAGGTGAGCTATGCCGGTGAGGTTTTCATTCTCGTCGCGTGCACCGGTGTTTACTAATATGTTTAGTGCCACCATTGCAGTTGACGTGTCTTGACAATGTATCATACGCAAACCGTTATCAAGAGTCAAACGGTTTGCGATTATCATTGATTGCGGTGTGGTGCTCAATTTTTAACCTCCTTAGTTGAAAGGATGCGTATGTCTTCAACCGGACGGTCGTTGCCATCGGTTTTTACTTGTTGAATTTTGTCAACAACGTCCATTCCTTTTACTACTTCACCAAACACAGTGTAAGAGCCATCGAGATGAGGAGTGCCACCAACAGTGGTGTATGCTTCTCTTATTTCAGCAGGTAGTTTTGCTGGTTCTTTACCGGCAAATTTTGCTTCTACTTGCTCAATTATTGATTGCTGCAATTTCTTGAGGCCTTCGCTGTCGCCGGCTTGTTGCATAGCACGAATTTGAGGCATTTGCGATTGAGCTATGCGGTTAAATTCGTCTTGCTTTTCGCGGAATGAAAATTGTTGCTCTATTTGTTGCATTTGAGCTTCGCTCACTTTGCGACCGGTAACAATGTAGAATTGAGAACCGCTAGATTTCTTTTCGGGATTGATTTGGTCGCCGGTGCGTGCTGCAGCCAAAGCTCCACGTTTGTGGAAGTGTTTGGGATAAACAAATTCGGCATCAATTTCGTAGTCGGGACCACCTTCGCCAAGCATTTGACCGGGTTTAGCATTTTTGCTGTCGGGGTCACCGCCTTGTATCATAAATTCGTTGATGACGCGGTGGAATAGGGTGCTGTCATAGTAAGCATCTTTTACCAACTTCAAGAAGTTAGCTTGGTGTTTAGGCGTGTCGCCGTAAAGACGTACTGTGATGTCGCCCATTGTTGTTTTGATTTCTACGTAACGGTCAGGTAGAACTTGCATATTTTTTTCGTTTGATTGTTCGTTGTTAATAGAGTCTGTGTCAGCAGCAGCTTTTTCTGAACTTGAATTTGCTCCGCATGCTGTGAGTGTCATAGCCATTGCTAGGACAGTGAAAATTTTTTTGACCATTTTTTCTAGTGATTAGAGAGGATTTGTTTTGTTGTTTAAATTAAGCCTTCAGGATACAAACGTTTGTACATGCGGCGGAAATTGTTGTCGGTTGCAGATAGCTCAGCGGCGCGTTCGGCGTAGTCTTCGCCATAAAGGCTTTGCATTAAATCGCCGATGTAGCGGTGTTCGCGGTCTCTGTCTATAGTTGCAGCAACTAAAATGCGCACCGGCTCAGCATAGCGCTCGTTATCTATTGCATTAAGGAAACGTGCAGCAGAAGCCATAAATTGCCCGGTGAGATCTACTTTGCGCAAGTTATCAACAAGTTTATCTAGGTCTTCATCGCATTTGCCAATGTGGTTGGCAATATACTCGTATGTGAGCAAACCGTCAGGGTCATTGCTCAATGTCTTTAAATCGTCGTCAGTCATATTGTGTAAGTTGTTATTTTTTAAGCAATATAGCGCAAAAGTACGAAAAAAAGCCATAATATCCAATTTAATATGGGTATATGGCTCTTTATTCTTAAAAACAATCTGAAAATGTCACATTAGTGCGGCTATTTGGGCTAATTGTTCGTCGCTAAAGGCAATGTTATTTACTGCTTTGGCGCAATCGTTGAGCTGCTCGAGTGTTCGTGGCCCGATAATCACCGATGTTGTGATTTCTTGATTTAGTAGCCACGATATAGCCATCTGTGAGAGCGATTGTCCGCGCTGTTTAGCTATGTCGTTGAGCGAATTTAATTTTTTTCGTAGCTCGTCGGTGATAGTGTCGGCAGAGATGTATTTGCCTTGTGCAGCACGGCTGTCGCTAGGTATGCCTTTCAAATATTTATTGGAGAGAAGTCCGTTTGCTAACGGGCTGAACGCGGTGAATCCGATGCCCTCGTTGGCCAGTATTTGCTTGTGTTCAGGGCTAAGTGTATTGTCGAGCATATTGCATTTCGATTGATACACTAAGCATGGCACATGAGCCTCATTGAGATATGTGCACATCTGTTGCAATTTGTCTGCAGGGTATTTTGATATGCCCACATACAAAGCTTTGCCTGAGTGCACTATGTCTACTAGGGCTTGCGCTGTTTCTTCTATTGGCACTTCGGCGTCGTAGCGGTGAGTGTAAAATATATCTACGTAGTCAAGATGCATTCGTTGCAGCGATTCGTCTATGCTTGTCATGAGCATTTTGCGCGACGAACCGTCACCGTAGGGGCCGTTCCACATATCGTGTCCGGCTTTTGAGGTTATCACCATTTCGTGACGATAGGAGCGAAGATCGTTGGTGAATATTCTACCGAATGTTTCTTCTGCAGCTCCGAAGGGTGGCCCATAGTTGTTAGCCAGGTCAAAAACGGTTATGCCCAGATCGAAAGCTCGTAGCACTCGCTCTCTGCTCGAAGCAAAAGTATCAATTTCTCCAAAGTTCCACCAAAAGCCAAGCGACAAAGCCGAGAGTTTTAACCCTCGGTTGCCGCTTCGGCGATAAGGCATTATCCCTGCATAGCGTTCAGGGTTAGGAGTGTATGTTTCGCGTGGTTGTTGTCGCATTAATTACCGAATGAAAGAGTGGTGTAATAACGAACGGCGCCATTGTATGCGTAGTCGGTGTAGTAGCTAAGCGTTACGTATTTGTTGCCATTTCCCCACCATGTTGCGCTCATATCGTAGTTGCCATTGTTTTGTACGCTTACGGGTGCTCCATACTGACGCACTAACTCGTTGTATATCATTGTGTATCGGCTGCGGTCAAAACCCGGTGTAGAGTAAGTGAACTCTGAGCCGTACAGACATCCGTCGTTATAGTACATTGTAGCATTTGGCCAGGTGTAGTTAAACATAGGCACGTTTGACAAGTATATAGCGTCTGCAACATATCCGAGCACGTTGTATCCGGCACCGAGAAGTCGATCGAGTGAATAGTTGATGGCGCTGCCCAAAGTTATTCCTAAAATGGTTGAGAATGACGGGCATCCGCGATATGGACGGAAGTGTGCCGGGGGTGTAGGACGATGCCAAATTCTGTTTGCCGGCATATAAGGACGCATGGGAGCTCCGTGGTTAAAGTCACGGCCGCCTCCGCCTGGACGAGGACCAGCGTTGCGGTTCATGCCCGGAACTTGAGTGTTCCATCCACCGTTATTTGGACGGTTATTGCCCGGACGATTAACAGCCCCTTGACCGATATTGCCATTCATGCCACCGCCACGGTTCACATTGCCTTGGCCAATGTTAGAATTGTTGTTGCCGCGGTTAATGTTGCCTTGACCGATATTGTTTGATGGACGGTTGTTGCCTTGGTTGTTGCCGGGGCGATTGAAATTGCTCTGTCCTGAGTTTCCGCGGTTGCTATTTTGGCTCTGACGGCTTTCGTTGCGAGTAACGCTAGGTCTGCTATTGCCACCGTTTTGATTGTTGCGACCGCGATTTTGTCCTTCGCTGATAGGGCAAAACATCATACCGCACACTAGGCTGATAGATAGGGTTGTTATTATTTTACGCATGACTTTTAGAATTTAAGCGTGTAACGAATGATTTTGCTATTGTTTTAATATGAGTTGCCAATGGTTAGAGTGGTGTAGTAACGACTTTGACCGTTGTAAGCTGTGTCGTTGAAGAAGCTTAGCGTGATATAGTCGTTGTTATATCCCCACCATGTGCAACTTATGTTGTTATTGCCGTTGTTTTGTACGGTAACGGGGTATCCGTATTGACTAACCAATGAGCTGTAAACTTGATTGTAACGGCTGCGATCGTATCCTGATGTTGTGTACATAAACTCTGAGCTTTGTAAACTATTGTTGGTGTAATACATTGTAGCATACGGCCAAGTGTAGTTGAACATTTTTACGTTTGTGAGTTGTACGGTGTTCGAATTGTAGCTCGATACGTTGTAGCCTGAGTTTAACAACGAACTGATAGCATTATTGATAGCTGTGCCAATTGTCACTCCGAGTATGCTCTTAAATGACGGTCCACTTTTGGTAGACTTATAGTTGCTCGGTTTTGTGGGTACCGATGACTTGTGGTTTGTCGGAGCGTATTGGTTTTGCGGCGATTGCGAGATGTTTTTATTGTTGTTTTGATTGTTATTTGGCTTGTTGTTATTGTTTTGATTGTTGTTTATCCAACCACCGTTTGTTTGATTGTTGTTGATTTGGTTGTTGTTAAACTGGTTGTTATTTTGCTGATTGTTGGTCGGCTTGTTGTTTTGCTGATTGTTGGTCGGCTTGTTATTGTTCGATGTCTTATTGTTCGATGTCTTGTTGTTCGATGTCTTGTTGTTTGATGTCTTGTTGTTTGAAGAAGACTTCGTAGTGGTAGTTTTAGTAGTTGTCTTTGTTGTGGTCTTAGTTGTTGTGGTTGTAGTAGTGGTAGTTTGATTTTTACGACCACGGCTATTTTGACCGTCAACGGTAGGAACTACCATCATACTGCAAAGTAGCAATATAGAGACTGATGTAAATATTTTGCGCATAAGTAGTGATTTTTTTATAATGATTGACAAATGTAGGTAAAATCAGCGAAACTAACAAATATGTTGATTTAGCTGTTTAATTTAAAGAGCTAAAAAAATAGTTCAGGTTTAATTGAGAATTTAAATATTTCTCATTTTTACCAATTTTTAGGTCGAAAAGCCTTGTTTTGATTTTTTTATACTAAAAATAATAATAAATTGCATTTTATGCTGTAACTTTGCAATAGTATACACATATATACATAAACAACAAACTAAAAAACATACACCCTTATGAAAAAAGTTGAAATTATTCTTGCTGAAAAGTTATTGGGAATTAGCGCAATTAAGCTTCAACCTGACAACCCCTTTACATGGGCTTCGGGGTGGAACTCACCAATCTATACAGACAATCGCAAAACATTGTCATATCCGGAAGTGCGCACTTTCATCAAAACAGAAATAAGTCGCATTATTCTTGAAGATTTTGCTAGTGCAGAGTATATAGCCGGAGTAGCTACCGGAGCTATAGCTCAAGGTGCTCTTGTCTCAGATAATCTCAATTTGCCATACGTATATGTTCGTTCGGCACCCAAAGATCACGGTTTGGAAAATCTTATTGAAGGCAACCTTAAACCCGGATCAAAAGTTGTTGTTATCGAAGACCTCATCTCTACAGGCGGAAGCTCACTCAAGGCTGTTGAGGCTATTCGTGCTGCCGGATGCGAAGTTGTGGGCATGATTGCAATCTTCACTTATGACTTCCCAGTAGCACAAAAAGCATTTAAAGATGCAGGTGTGAAGCTCGTTACTCTCAGCAACTATAACGCTATGCTCGAAGCTGCTCTAAATATCAACTATATTAAAGAAGCAGATCTCGAAACACTCAAAGAATGGCGTAAAGACCCTGCCAACTGGGCACGTAAATAATACTCTCTATTAACCACATTTTTATGGCTAATTACAAAGGTAAAGCAGTCAGCGTAAACTCATCTGCTGAGGCAATAGTAGCGCGTTTTTCAGATCTTAGCACACTCAACGATTATGTTGATAAATTGCCTGAAGCTGAGCGTCAAAAAATAGGCGACGTATCGTTTGAAAAAGATGCTATTTCTATAAAAAATCCTCAAATAGGAAGCTTACGCTTTGCTGTAACTGATTGCACTCCGCAGCTCATTAAATTGGCTTGCGCTTCGCCTGTTGCAATGGCATTGCAAGTGCATTTGAGCCCTCTGTCAGCAGACCGCACCGAGGTTACTACAGATATTGATATTAACATTCCGGCTATGTTGCGTCCATTTATCGCTCCACACATGCAACGTGCAGCAGATCAATTTGGCGAGCTCATGGCAAAAGTAGCTGCCGGCAATGGCATTTAAATTTATAAATTCATTAATCGTTAGTGCTGTGGCGTGCACATTGTGTGCATGTCACACCATTGATGATGATCGCATACCTACCACTCCGGTTAATATTGTATTCTCTGATGTTGGTATGTGGAACACTTATGGCGTTGGCGGTGCCTTAGACACTCGCCGATTTATAAAGTCAGAGCGTGTGCCAACAAATTTTCCGTATGCTGCAGCATCGTACACCGGCTATGGTGGCGTGTTGTTGGTTTGTGACTTTAACGGCAATGCTTTAGCTTACGATTTGGCATGCCCTGTAGAGTGCAAAGCGACAGTGCGAGTGCAAGTAGACAAAGATGCATCGGTGGCTGTATGCCCAACGTGTCATTCAACTTATTCAATATTTGAGAATTATGGTTATCCTTTGTCGGGCAAAGCCGCCGAATACGGTTATGGCTTGCGCCGATACTATGTGGTAGCCGGTTCGTCTGATTATCGTGTTATCACACGCTAAAATAAAGATGAATAGCTGATTTATGATCGACAATACAACATTCAACAATCGCACCGCTCTTTTTCACACATTTGGGTGCAAACTTAACTTTGCTGAAACGTCGACTGTTGCTCGTTTATTTGCTGAGCATGGCATAAGGCGTGTCTCTACCGGAGAGACTCCAGACATCATAGTAATAAATACATGTTCGGTGACTGAAGTTGCAGATAAAAAATGCAGACAGACAATACGTTCGTTTCATAAACGTTATCCGTTGGCTGCGATTGTAGTTACCGGTTGTTATGCTCAGCTCAAGGCGGATGAAATTGCGGCGATCCCCGGTGTAACTATTGTTGCCGGAACAGATAAGAAGCTCGATTTGCTAAATTATTTGCAAGAGTGGAAAGAAGGATCAACAGCTCAAACAATTATCACTCCGGCAGCCGATATTCGCGAATTTAATCCGTCGTGCTCACGAGGCGATCGCACCCGATATTTCTTAAAAGTGCAAGATGGTTGCGACTATTGGTGCTCGTATTGCACCATACCTAAAGCACGTGGACGTTCACGTTCGGGCACTATTGATCAGATGCTTGAACAGGCACGTCGTGTAGCCGAAGAGGGAGGTAAAGAAATAGTAATTACCGGTGTGAATATCGGCGATTTTGGTAAGGGTCGCGATGATAATTTCTTCGATTTGGTGCGCGCCCTTGATGAGGTTGAAGGCATAGAGCGTTATCGTATATCATCTATCGAGCCCAATCTTTTAACTGACGAGATAATAGAATTTTGCGCTACATCAAAGCGCTTTATGCCTCATTTTCATGTGCCGTTGCAATGCGGTAGCGATGAGGTGTTAAAACTTATGCGTCGTCGCTACGACACAAAACTGTTTCGTAGCAAAATAGAAAAAATACGTGCCACAATACCCGATGCCTTTATTGGTGTTGATTTAATTGTTGGTGCGCGAGGAGAAACTCAAGAACTATTTGAAGAGTCGCGTAGCTTTTGCGAATCTATAGATATTTCGAGATTGCACGTGTTCACGTATAGCGAGCGACCGGGCACGCGTGCTCTTGAGTTAGCCGGCAAAGTAGACCCGGCAGAGCAGCATCGACGCACATGCAAAATGTTGGCTCTTAGTGAAAGCAAGTTGCGCGAGTTCTCACAACGTTTCATAGGGACAGTGCGTCCGGCGTTGTTAGAACATCCAAAAGTAGGCCATCCGATGAGCGGCTTCACAGATAACTATCTGAAAATTGAGGTTGATGCACCGGCTAGTCTTGATAATACCATTGTTCCGGTTCGTTTAGAACGGTTATCAGATGATGGTGAATTTGTTTATGCAACTCTTGTTACCGAATGAAAAAACTGACAAAAATATTATATTCAATTCTTGCCATATTGCTTGTTGCATTGGCTCATTTGCCATTGCGAGTGCTGTATGTTCTTTCTGATTTGCTTTATTTACTCATTTATTATGTTGTAAGGTATCGTCGAGCTCTAGTGAAGCGCAACCTTAGCAAATGTTTTCCTGAAAAAACGCCTGAAGAGCGACTTGAAATTGAGCGAGAATTCTATCGAAATTTTGCCGATTACATTATAGAGACCATAAAATTGTTGCATATTAGTGATGATGAAATGCGTAGGCGTTTCACATTCACAAATATAGATGCCGTAAAAGATTTAATGGAGCAAGGTCATTCTATAGTTGCATATTTTTCGCATTGCGGCAACTGGGAGTGGGCAACCAGCATCACGCTTCATTGCACCGAATTGGTTGCTGTCGGCGATTTGTTTTGTCAGGTATATAGACCTTTGCGAAATGAGCATTTTGACAATTTAATGTTCCGCATACGTCGTCGATTTGGATCAGAGTCAATACCGAAGAATTTGACATTGCGACGCATATTGCAAATGCGCAACAACCACGTTACGTCAATCACCGGTTTTATGAGCGACCAAAAGCCAAGTCATGGAGATACGGTGCATGTAGTTAACTTTTTAAATCGTCCTACTGCAGTGATAACCGGAACGGAAACGCTGGCACGCCGCTTAAAGATGTCGGTCATTTATATGGATATGACAAAATTGAGTCGCGGACACTATGATGTGTGCATTCGCGTCATTGCTAATGATGCATCACAAACTCCGGCATTTTTTGCTACAGACAAGTATTTCGCTCTGTTAGAGCAAACCATAAAAAGAAATCCTTCGATTTGGTTGTGGACACATAATCGTTGGAAAAATCCTATTCCCGGATACGAAAATCAATAGCTCATGTACGATTCGCAATTAAAGCCGCCATGTGCGGTCATTATACTCAACTGGAATGGAGCAAAACTATTGCGCCAATATTTGCCGTCGGTAGTGTCAAATACAAACCCTAAATATGGGCGTGTTATTGTAGCAGATAATGGTTCTACCGATGAGTCGTTGCAAGTTTTAGCTGACGAATTTGCCGATGTTGAGGTAATGAAGTTTTCAGAAAACTATGGTTTTGCCGGTGGATATAATCATGCTATTCGCGAAATTGAAGGCAAATACAAGTATGTAGTATTGCTAAATAGCGATGTCGAAACTCCGTCAGGGTGGCTGGAGCCGCTAGTTGATTTTCTGGAAACGCATAAGGACGTAGGTGCAGTTCAACCGAAATTGTTGAGCTATAATCAAAAAAATATGTTTGAATATGCCGGAGCATCAGGCGGATTTCTTGATTGCAATGGTTATCCATATTGCCGAGGTCGCATTTTTGCAACGTGTGAGGAAGATCGTGGCCAATATGATGATGCTATTTCAATATTTTGGGCTACCGGAGCAGCATTGACAGTACGCACAGACTTATATCTTTCTGTCGGCGGATTGGATGAAGATTTTTTTGCTCATATGGAGGAGATAGATCTTTGCTGGCGCATATTGTTAACAGGCGCAGATATTATGGTAGTGCCACAGTCGTCGGTTTATCACCTTGGCGGCGGCTCACTTCCGGCATCAAATCCGCGGAAGACATATCTCAACTTCCGCAATAATTTGTTGCTCTTGCATAAAAATTTGCCTGATAGCACGCGTGCGAAAAAATTGTTTAGACGTCGTTTGCTCGACACAATAGCATGGGCGAAGTTTGCGCTAACATTTGATTTCGGTAATGCCGGAGCAGTGTGGCGAGCTCACAGACATTTTGCCACTATGCGCAAGAAATATACGCAACATCCTACTATTGATTTGTTGGATACGCGTAGCGATACACACCGAAATATACTTCTTGATTATTATTTGCGTGGGCGTCGCACATTCTGAATGTGAGCATTGCGTAACATTCGCCATTGTTTGCGCTCGTCAACAGACATTTTTTCAGTGGCATAGCTAAGAGTAGTTGCGCTAAAATCGTTGATATGTTTTTGCATGAAGTCGCGTAAGACTTCAATATTTTTTTTGCCGATTTCGCGCAATATCCATCCTACAGCTTTGTGCATAAGTTGGTGTCTGTCGCCGAGTAGTTGTTGAGCTAACACAAGTGCATCGACAAAGCACGCATCTTTAGTTACCGGCTGTAGAGTAGCGACCATAGCTATGCGGCGTTCCCATAAGCAATCAGAGACAGACAATTTGCGAATCACATCTTTGCATCGTCCATTTCGCAACTCTTCGCCTATAATTTTAGGGGCGGACAAATCTACAAGATCCCAATTATTAATTTGACATGTATTTGACAAGTAAAAATTCACAATTTCTTGAGGTTGACTTTTATAGCGGTCCACCAAACAGAGCAAAGCAGAGAGTCGGTGCTCATGAATAGGGCTATAAAGCATTTGCCGCACATCGCTTAGCGGAGCATTAAAGTATTTGCGAGAGATAGCGCGGTTATCGGGAACATTAACGCCGATAAAAATATCGTCTTCAGCATATTCACCGGGGGCTGTTTTAAAAAAGCTGCTCAAAATTGCCACTTTATCTTTGTGTGCAGCAGCGCTTAGTTCTGATTGCCATTTGTCTATCATAATCGCAAAAGTACACAAATTTTTTAATTAATGGCATCAGAATGAACGAATTAATAATATATTCGAACATTTTGATTCATTTATATAATTAATTTTTACGTATCTTTGCGCCATACACAATCTTCTTTCTGAAACAACTGCATTACTAACAAAGTCCTACAAAAATGAATCATAAAACATTAGTAGGCATCTTTTTACTAGGGGCATTAAGTATATGCCCGGATGCCATGGCACAAGTCAACTTGCCAACATCGCCGAAACCGGTGTTAGTTGATGCAAATAGTGCCTATGTACTTAGTGATAATAACGCCGGCGAAGAGCGCTTGCCTGTGTATAACTCAGAGTCACTGCTATCGGTAAGCTCGGAGTATCCTTGGCTGCGAGCGACAATTGATGATGAAATGCTTGTGCTTGACTATGATGCAAATACGAATTCCGGAGAACGCACATGTCGCATAACATTTGCTCGTAGCGGATATAATTCGACAGTGATGACAGTAAGCCAGCCCGGCAATGCGTTGTCGTCAGATTTGGCGTCATTGTATAATGCAACAGAAGGAATGGTATTGCCTACATCGGCGAAGGCATCGTCGTATTATCCGGATAAGCCAATAGAAAACTCGTTTGATAATAATTTAAATACAGATTATCATAGTTCTTACTCGGGTTTCAAACCGAGTGACTCTTCGACATGGCCAATACTACAATATTTTTTTAGCGAAAACTTTGACCTTGGTTATATTAATTATATACCGGTATATTCTAACTATAACGGAACATTCGGATTGGTAGATATTTATGTTAGCCAAGATGGAGGAAATGAGTACACACTTATAGACACATTCGATTTTGGCTTTCCTACAGCAGCAAAGATTGTGAAAATGCCGGCAGGAACAGCCAACAATATAAATGCTGTGAAGTTTGTAGTCAGATCGGGTAGGCACCATTCAGGAGGCGATAATGCTTTTGCTTCTTGCAAGGAGATGCAATTTTTTAAGGTAAATAATGATGGCGACTTGTTTGTCGACGATGTTTATTCAGCCTTAAAGCCGACAGTGACATTAGATGATATAAATAATATGCAGTCTTCGATGTTGAAGGAGTTGGCACTGAAAATGTACACCGGCGAATACGATAGCAAAGGACGTGTTGCCAATATAGAGCCAGTGCTTAATACCGGCGATTTAAATTCGTTGGTTAGAGGCTACGGACAATATGATCAATATCAAGGTGCTACCGGAGTGATGATGGGAAAAGGCACATATACCGTTTTCGTGTCAGGCATACCAGATGCAAAAGGCACAGCAACATTGACATTGCGCAGTTGGAAACCTACTTTTGACAGATCGGAAAATTACACATTGCGCAATGGCATAAACATTATCAATAAAACATCAAGTTGGGATGGGTTGTGTTATCTAAATAATTATAATTCGAAAGCCAATGTTGATGCCGGTAATATTGCAACTATCAATATACACATTGTGAATGGAGCTGTAAATGGAGTGCTTCATCCGTGGTATACAAATGAGGAGAATCAGGCAATACTTGATAATGCTTGTCATGGCATGATAGACTTGATAGGAAGTCATGTGCATGCTATATGGGAGACCGATGCCGTCAAAACATATAGTGCCGGAAAGTATGTGCAATATATGAATTTGTTGGATCAATACATTATATGGATTCAACGAATGATGGGTATCGAAAAGTATGAGCTCAGCAAATATGGCAATGTAAGCTTAATCTTTGGTTGTAATTATAACTACATGACTCAAACGGGCACGGGTATAGCGATACATGTTGATGGACGTTCTCGTGTATGTGGTCCGACAGCTATGATGACAACAGATAGTGATGCCGTTTGGGGTTTGACGCATGAGTGGGGACATCAACATCAGATGGATCCATATTTCAGATGGTCAACAACATGGGAAGTAACCAATAACGAGTGTTCAATATACGACTTCCTGCGCATGGGCTATTATGATAGGGTTGAGAGTAGCCGAAATAATGGAGTTAAATTCTTCTTAAACGACAGCTATACGACAACCTCATCAACCAATAGACAGAAAGCAATAGACTTGGCAAAAGATGAGACGAGTACTGCATTCGATTGGTGTCCGGCACTTAAAGAGTTTGCAGCAAATGAAACAAATGTAGTCACAAAGTATGCCGAAGATAAGTATCATGCACTATCGTCGTTGGAGGCAGATGGATCGTACTATATGATGCTTTTCTGGATGTTGCAAAACTATTTCAGCGAGCCAATGGCAGACGGATATCGTAATGAAGGCGATTATGTAGAAGATTTTGAGCCCGATCTATATCATTCGTTGCGTATGACAGTTTATGAAAACGGTTCGACAATAGGAAAGAGTGAAATAGATAAATACGAACTCATAGCTAATGCACAAAACGGCAGCAATGCGATGTATAAGCGATTAGCCGAAGCCTACCCGGAATCGTGCTGGATAACAAAAGGTTATCTTAACGGGAGCAATAATAAAGGACAAAATGTAGTGCCGTTTATACTTAATTATGTGCGCAAAGCATCGTACTTGTCAGGCTATAATTTGGTGCCCTACTTTGAGCGATGGGGTTTGTTGCGCAGCATAGCGTTGTATGCTCCTGATTATGCGAGCAGCTATTATCTGATGCCTCGCGATATGTACGATGAGTTTTGCGAGGATATGAAGGTGATGAAAGATCGAAATGGCAATACCCTCAAGGAGGTAACAGATGAATTTATTGAAAAAATCTCCAATTCACCGATACCTCATTTCCAAAAGCCGGAAATTCCGAATGACCATCAAATCACCAATGATGAAATAAAATCAACTTTAACTGAATAATCAATATGCGACGACTAATATTATTGCTGACCATGGCAAGTGTAATGTCAGGTTTTGCGAAACAGATAACAGATTTGAGCGAGCTCTCAAACACAACAGTTGTGACTATTGAACGGCGTCCCGTAGAAGCAGATTCGTGTGGATACCTCAGTTATGAGCCCGGAGACGATGAAACGTCAGTAAATTACACATTGCAGGTAAAGGCACAAAGCGCTGTCACAGATATCGATCCACTTACCGATAATCAAATGTGGGTAATATATCACCATCAGGTAGACGATGCTTACTATATGTATAACGTTGGGGCACAGCGTTGCGTAAACGTTACGTCGAGCAATTGTCAGCTATTGACAGACGGAAGTGTTATAAACTTGCAATATTTTGGCGACGACAGAGGATGGACATTAAGTAGTGACACTTACGCTTTAGGTTTATCAAAATCATGTCGTAGCG
Source organism: uncultured Bacteroides sp. (assembly GCA_964544895.1). Classification (GTDB taxonomy): domain Bacteria; phylum Bacteroidota; class Bacteroidia; order Bacteroidales; family Muribaculaceae; genus CAG-873. The sequence continues at coordinate 16,344 of CAZJEA010000037.1, forward strand.
CAGTTTACTTTTTGAAAGATGCATCGGCCGCCAATGCCGGATTTTTCTATACAATTAATGATGTTGAAAACCGTCAACTCACGGATAGTGAGATGCTAATAATGCAAGAAGTTATTGATGGCACACATCGTGCAGCCGTGGAACAATATAGAGCTTTTGCCGAGATGGCACGCAAATTAAACAGTGACGGTTTAAATAATTATTGTGGGGGTTACAATATAGATGAGCTTTATAAGCTAGTGACAGAAAATGATGCCGCCAAAGTTTCGTTGACCGACCTTGAGAGGTTGAAACAAGAAGCATTGAAGTCGTCATATCCTTCTCCGAATGCGTATTATCGCATTAAGAACTATGAGCGTCCGGTAGCCGGAAATCTCAACAATTATATGACGTTGCGACCATCAGGAGAGCAGTTGTTCTGCCAAAACACACAAGTGTTGGGTGTCTCAAATTCGGCAGATAATGGAGAGAATCTTCGATTGTTCCAATTTAATAGTGTTGAAGGTTTGAGCTATGATAGAGCGCGCATACGTGTATGCTCAGTAGACAAAGGTTTGCAGATAGGAGACAAAGACTTTGTCATTACATTTTTGGACAACGATGAAGCTTGGGCATTTCAGCTAGTGCGAAAAGCCGAAGATTCGCGATTGTTTAAACTGCAATACAATGGGCAAAACAAACGATTGACAACAAATGGCGTCTATGGAGGTCAAGGCATAGCCATAAATGTGAATGATGAAACGGCAATGCTATGGTACATAGAAAAAGTGGAATCGTTTGAAGGCCCGACACTAACCAATGGCTCAGTAGCTATGATATTGCCATGTCCGGTAGAGATACCAAGCGATTGCTCGGCATACTATGTTTCGTCGATAGAGGGTAGTAGCATCAAAATAAAGAAAATTGAAGATGTGATACCCGCATATACGTCGTTCATTTTGCAAGGTCCGATAGGATCAACGCCAACGTTTAAAATTGTTGAAGAAGCAACTACACCTATTGCCGATAATATTTTGACCGGAACGAACTACTACAAGAGTAATAGTGACGAATTGTTGATGCTGACAAAAGACGAAAAAGGGAAAGATGTGTTTGAGCGCAGAAGCGATGTGACAGAATTGTCTGCAAACACAGCATACATTTTAGCGTCAGATTTGGATAGCAATATCACTACATTTACCGTTGAAGAAGCCGAACAATCGGGCGCCGATGATATAATTACCAACTCTGATAGCTCAGATGTGAAGTATTACGATATTAACGGACGCCGAGTTATTAATCCGGTAAACGGCACAATAGTGATTGATAGCAACGGCAACAAGAAAGTGAGAAAGTAGGTTAGTTAGAACCTATCCAAAGGCAAATCATGCCTAGCAAAACTAGGGCAAGATCGAGCACTTTGGCACGTAAGTTTTTCTCTCCGAACATTATTGCTCCGCACGCAAAAGAAACAATTACGCTGCCTCGGCGCACCATTGACACCACCGAAATCATAGCATCAGGAAGCGAGAGAGCGTAAAAATAAGCCAAGTCAGCAAGAGTAATAAAAATGCTGATAAACAATATTGACCAGCGCCACTCAAATCGAGTGGTGCTGTTGCGTGTTGGGCGCCAGATGACGAGGAGCACCGTGAGCATCATTAAGCATTGGTAGGCGTTAGACCAAGCTTGTACTGCTATTTTGTTAAGGTGCAGGCCGTTTGGCGACATTAGATATTTGTCGTATAAACCGCTCACAGCACCAAGTATGGCGGCAATAACTAAAAAGTATATCCATTTGTTGTTAGCAAACTTGATGCCTTCGCGTTTGCCGGTGCGACTGAGCAGATAAAATGAAATTATAGCTAGTGTTACGCCGGCAAATTGCCAAATGTTTAGCCGTTCACCATATATCAACATGGCACCGACGACAGTCATCACCGGACGAGTTGCGTTTATTGGTCCGACAATGGTCAGCGGCAAATGTTTCATAGCGAAGTACCCGAATATCCACGAACTTAATACGATGGCGGCTTTAAGCAATATGTAACGATGCACGTACCAATCACATTCGGGCACGTAAAAGTTAGTATTGGCATCGATTGATCCGTTTGCCGACAAAACAATTACAGGCACGAAAAAAAGTGTGCAAAATAGAGTGTTTAAAAATAAAATAGGAATTACGGCATTGTTGCGCAGCGAACGTTTCTTCATCGCGTCATACAAACCTAGTAGCGCAGCCGAGATAAAAGCAAAAATTATCCACATAATGAGTGCAAAGTTACAAAAAAGTTGCGATTTATGTGAAATATCTGCTCACTATGCGTAAGGGCATAGCATTGGCTGGCGCGGGATGAGACGCGGTGAGGCCGGGAACACGGTGTGGTTACAACCACGAGTGTGTGGGAAATTTATGGTAAAAATGTCAAT
>CAZJEA010000038.1:0-18669 GCA_964544895.1 uncultured Bacteroides sp.
GCTACATTATTAGCACCGCTCTGCGGAGCGCTAGCCGCTACACGGCAATACGAAATCTGTAGTGAGGAGACCGTAACACGAATGTGTACCTAAACGGCACACATGGTAGAGTCGAGGCTTTCCACGGAGACGCGCTCGTGCCTCGCGCTTTCTCCGCGGTTACCTACAAAATCGTGCCTAAACGGCACGGGGATAGCAAGACGCTATGCGGCATTTCAATCCCCAACTGCCGGCCTTACCCGAGGCTACATTATTGACACCGCTCTGCGGAGCGCTAGCCGCTACACGGCATTTCGAACCTAGGGCGCTCTGCGGGGGGTTAGGCGCTACGCGACATTTCGGACCAGGGGTGAGGCTGACGGATAAGGGTACTAAAAATATGGTGAACGGTTATTGCGATAAAATATGTGCACAAATATTTTTTTTGGGATTTATTTTGTTTTGTGATAAATTTTTATAAACTTTGCAATTATAAAATAGAGATTTCACTTCTTACCCTTGTGCTAATGCATTTATATTTGAAACACTTATTATCTATATTCACGATATTATTATTTGCTTGTCAAAGTAATCACGATATTCAAGATGCTCTTGACCGGGCAGAAAATTTTATTGAGACAAAACCTGACTCTGCTTTGGTAATCTTAGATGGGATTAACACCACGGGATTTGATAAGGCGGAGATGGCACATTTTGCGCTGCTTAAGTCAATGGCACTGGACAAAAACTATATAGACACTACAACGTTTGATGTGCTACAGCCGGCAATAGACTATTACCTCAAGAAAGGTTCGCCAAACGACAAGATACGTACTTATTACTATCAAGGAGTAATCTTTGAAAATAGAGGCGAAAAGGATAGTGCTCTTAAATCTTACAGTGAAGGATTGTCTATATCGAAAAATAGCACAGATTCGTTAACAATAGCGCGGTTGTATGTAGCTCAGGGGCTGTTATGCAACGATTTTTACGACTTTGAGAACTTTGTTAGCAGTTATCTCAAAGCAGCAGATATATACAAAAAATTAAAGCGTAAAGATCTTGAATTGGACTGTGAATTTAATGCTTTGCGAGGATGCATACTATTAGGCAATAAAAAGCTTGGTGATAGTATATTGACCTATGTCAAGAAATTTTCACCATTTACAGATGAGCAGAAGAAGTCATTAATAAGATCAGAGCTAACATATGCATTGAAATTTGGTGTAAGGGATAATATAGAAAGCCTTATTCGCGAGCAAGAAGCGAATATAGGCTCAATAAACGATGTGCTAAGCCTCGCTCTGGCATATAATAAAATTGGCAATAACGAGAAAGCTAAGCAAATGTTAGAGTTTGTAGAGCGTAGTAAGATGCCCTATGATACACTAAGGTACTTATCAATATCTGTGCCTGTAAATGAGCAATTAGCAAAATATAAAGAAGCATTGATGTGCTATAAGAGGTTTAGTAGTAAACAAGAATCTCTAAATGTTAAAAAAATTGAGCAGAAAGCACAATCTATTGAGGAAAAGCATAGAATAGAGCAGAAAGCGCAAGCTGATGCGCGACAAAAAAATAAAATTATATGGAGCTGCATTGGAGGTATCGTAATATTGATATTGTGTGTAGTCGTATTAATTTTACTTGTTCGCAGCAATAGGGCTCAAAAAAAACTTGCACTAGAGAAGGTGCGGAGTAAAGAAGCTGAGAATACACAATTAAAATCAGAAAAAGACAATTTAGCTCTCAAACAAGAAAATCTTAAGTTAGAAAGAGATAAGAAAACATTGGAAGCAGAGAATTTAGCCCATCGAGTTGAAAAGCTCGAAATAGAGAGTGATAGCTTAAAGCATCTTATGGGCATTAATAATGCTCTTCCGGTAGAGGTGCAAAAAGCAATACAAGTTCGGATAGAAATGTTGAATTCACTGTTGGCAAGTTATATTACAGACAATGTTAAATATGAAAAGCAATACGATGGCTGGATTAAGGATCTAACAGAAAATACAGATGGTTTTATGAATTCAAATAGATTGGCATTTAAAGCCTCACATCCTCGTTTCATAAAGTTTTTTGAAGACCATGATTTGTCCGTAGATGAGATAAACTATGTTTGTCTTTATGCAATAGGATTAAGAGGAAAGGAAGTAGGAAATTACATGAAAAAACGTAGTCATGTAAACACTAGCAGTGCGATACGCCGCAAACTGGGTATTGATAAACATGATACAAACTTAGGCATATATGTGAGAAAACTTCTAAAAAGTGTATAATCACCATCTTGATATGAAAGTTTTGCATCTCTTGTTCCAAAATAAAATTTAGGTAAGACTGTAAAGTACTGAGATATAACATTTTGGCTTTGTTGAAAAAGATAAAATATGAAACTTTTTATTTGGCATATGAAAGTTTAAAGAGTTAACTTTGCTAGCAAACTGAATAAAAATACTAATGAAAATGAAAAAACTATTATCTCTTGTTATTGTTATGATGTCTTTTGCCATACAAGCGCTGGCGGAGGATATAGATACGGATACAACTTCTCAAGGCATTATGCTTGAAATAACTCAATATAATGTGACATCCGGTCGACATCGTTCTAAAATACACCTTAATTTAGAGGCTTGGTATAATGCGTCCGATAACACAATTGAAATTCTTTATGATGGGGAATCTGAAGGTGAAGTTTATATCTATATGAACGGCGATATAGTTAATTATGATCTCACAATAAATACATCCCTTAAAATACCTTCGTTACGAGGTCTATATGCAATTAGAATAGTCACAGAGACTTGGTATGCACAGGGATATCTCCAATTGTAATTAAAATTAAATAATTGAAATCCGGATTCAATAAAACTCTGAAGGACACAGTAAACCAAGGTCGTGAATCGCGCGATCTGTACATATTTTTAATTTTAAAACCATTAACAAAAATGAAAAATCAAAAATTACAAACTTTGCTTGATAGCGAACTCGAAAATGTAAAAGGCGGTGTAAACAATCCCGATGATGACGTTTGTATATGTGAGAGCGGAGCCGCATCTGTTATTATCATTGATGAGCCTGGAGAGGAACCAGAGGACTAGTGCGCTATTTTTCTGCGAAACTATTTTAATTTAACATTTACGGGATATGGATGCCGTAGAGTATAAACAATATGGCATCCATATTATCTAATTCTAATAGCATATGTTTATACATCTAAATCCCCAATACGCAATTCGTTCAGAACCGGAATGCTCTTTTTTGATTCGGAGAAATGGAATAATCGATTATCGAATAGACCGTGTCATTCAATCAGTCTATTTACTTCCACCTGTTTTCGGTTTTATGTTCGACAAAATTGGCGAGCAGGAATTTGAAGTATCTGTAGAAAATCTTAGTGATGAGCTAGGAGTCGATATAGGATCATTATCACAATTTCTGATGAAGTTAACAGAAAATGATAAACCATTAGAATTAAAATCGAATGAACAGTCAATATTATTTCCACCGCGTCTTCTTATAAAATCAGAGAAATCTAGACGCTCTAGTCAAACAAACTTATATAAAAGCTGTACATTTGCAGAAAAGAGGCCGTCTATACCATTCAGTGTTAATTTTATGGTAACAACAAATTGTGTAACAAATTGCTGTTACTGTTATGCGAATCGAAATATCTCACAGAAACTTACCTCAGATGTGATGCTGTCAGTTATTGATGAATGTAATCGGATTGGTGTAGTAAATTTGAACTTAACCGGTGGTGATATTTTCACTCTAAAAGATTGGAAATGTCTTTTGCAGCGTGCTAGAAAGTATAATTATTATCCATTTCTTTCAACTAAAAAACCACTATCATCGGATGATATACGATTCCTGAAGTCTATTGGTTTAACTGATATACAATTTTCTCTTGATTCTGTTAATCCTGATATACTCAGTCGGACAGTAGCAGTAGAATCTTCGTATGTTGCGCGAGTGACGGATATGTTAGATGCTTGTAAAACTTATAACTTCAAATTGGCAATAAGAAGCGTTTTGTGCTGTTATAATAGTACTCTGCAAAGTATCTCTGATCTATATGATTTTCTTATTAAGTACAAAGAGGTTATACGTGATTGGGTAGTAACACCTGCATTCTTTTCAGAGCATCAAAAGGAATATCTCAAATATTCAGCGCAAGTCACAGATATTTCGGCTATAGGGCTTTTAATATCCAAATTATCAAAGCCGTTTCCTATATTTTTAAGCAAAATGAATTCGTGTGGATATACTTTGCAAAAGTGTAAAACAGAAGCGGAGTTTGTATGTAAAAATCAAAGATGTTATGCTAATACTTACTCTATGTCTATACTAGCTTCCGGTACATGTACAATATGTGAAATGCTTTATGAAAAGCCAGAGTATAAACTTGGAACTATACTAACAGATTCAATAAAGGATATTTGGAATAGCAAAAAAGCTTTGTCTCTTTTTTCCTTTAAACAGGGAAGCTTACCAAAAGATACTCCTTGTGCGTCTTGTATTGTTTTTGATAAGTGTAGAAACCAATTGTCAAAAAGAGTATGTTATGTTGACATTGCAAAAATTAACGAAGGCAACAATACAAGGGCAAAGCCAGATCCGCGTTGCCCAAAATCAAAAAAAGTAGACGTTATACTATAGATTGATTAATTTTCTTAATTATACAAAGCGATGAAACGATTTATAATTCATTTATTATTTATATTCTCTTTCATACAAATATTAGCACAAGAGAATAATGATACATCAACAACAGTGCTTCATGAAATTGTAGTGGAGGCAAAGATGCAACAGCTAGGGAAAGAAGTTTCATATTATTATCCATCGACAAAACAGAAAAATGCGTCGCAAAATGCGGCAGACTTGCTTAACCGTATGGCGATACCACAAATAAGAGTTTCGTATGATGATCAGATTACAGATATGACAGGAAAGTCAGTAGATGTATTTATAGATTATGTACCGGCAACACAGGAAATAATGGAAGGAATGCAGATGAAGGATGTGAAAAAAATAGAGTATTATGATTATCCATCAGATCCACGATTTCAAGGGAAATCGCATGTGGTGAATTTTATAATGCAGAAATATGAATATGGCGGATATGTGAAGGCCTATTTGAGGGAGACTACTACCAATAGTGGGCGGTTTAGTTTGTATAGCAAACTACAATATAAGCGAATGTCATTTGACTTGGCGTTAGGATCGTCATATAGTAATCAGAATCACTCAGGAGTCGATACATACGAAACCTTTCGTTTGCAGCAGACAGGTGGCACAGAGAGTGTATTTGATCGCAACTCTATACAAGAAAAGAGGGAAGTTAGAACGCGCACATATTGGCCAACCTTAAAGATGCTGTACTCATCACGCAAAATAAGGATACAGAATATAATTGGTGCCAACTTCAATCATATGCCGTTAAGCGAGCAGTTAGGTTACATATGTTATACGCCTGAAGAATATGCTAGAACAGATTACTCAACACAATCAACGAATAGGGTAAATAGTGTATCATATAGCGGATATTGGAACTTTATCATAAACGATAAAAACACAATAACAATTACTCCAAAATATGTGTATTCGCATACGAACACGAGCACTCTGTATGCAGAGCAAGGCGTAGGCGAATATTATAATGCAGCAAAAGATGATTCGCATCAATTCACAGGCGATTTGACATATGCACATTCGTTTGGACGATGGGGAAATGTTAATGGTATGTTGCAGTCAATAATCACCACAAATAGTACAAACTATTTGGGGACAGCGAATTTGAAGGATGAAGCGCATACGTACCGCGTAGGCCCCGGTGTGCGATATAGTCTTTCGAGAGAAAAAATATACGGTATGGTAGGATTTGGTTTTCACTGGGATAGACAGGAGTATCTAGATTACAAAAATACGACAGCCGCACCATGGGTAGACTTATCATTGCAATACTCACCAAATAACAGACATTCGGTGAGAGGAGATTTTCATTATAAAAAGTCAATACCATCGTCAAGTTATCGATCAGCTGTTGTCATAAAAAGTAATCCACTAATGAGTTACACGGGTAATCCGAATCTTGTATCATATGGAAGTTATGACTTTGGTATAAACTATACATTTATACCCAATAACAAATACAGTTTTTCAGCTTTTGCCTCTTCATGGTTAGTTGAGGACAGATATGTATATGATTATAAACCATCATCTACCGGAATAATTAGAACGATACAGCAGCCAGAAGGGAATTATTCTCAATGGGATTATGGTGTAAATGCCACATTTCGTTTATTTGATAGGAAGTTGCAACTAACATCACAACTCAATGCAAAGTCTGTTTCGAACGGCGAGCCTTACAATTTCAACAAGACAAAACTTGGGTGTGCATTGCAGGCTAATTTGTATTTAGGGTCATGGACATTGTCAGGTATGTATTATTCACCGCTAGCTTATTCGGATGGTTTAATGGTGGGCACTTGGATATCGACAAAATCATATTATAGGCTTCAGGCTGGGTGGTCAAATACGAAAATTAATGTACAATTGCAACTTGCAAATTTTGCGAGATGGAATTGGAAAGGCAACAAAAGTGAGATGAGTAGCCAATATTATGACAAAAAAGAGCAGATGTATTCAGTAGATAATCATGCTTTTGCGAGATTGTCAGTGACTTATGTATTTAGTTATGGCAAGAAAATTAAAAGAGGTGATGAGGTTAGTCAGCAATCAGAAGTTAATTCCGGTATATTAAAGTAAAACTGATAGGCATAAGGCTAAAATATAATATGGACCGTTTTAATTTTGTAAAGCAATATGATAGTATGCAATGTGGAGTTGCAGCACTATCTATGATTTGCAGTTATTACGGAAAAAATATTTCTCAAAAGAAAATCTCAGACATATGCCGTCCAACAAAAGAAGGAGTTTCTTTAAAAGGCATAATGGATGCTGCACAAGAACTGGGATTTAAGACTACTGCAGTAAGGGCTGCTGTCTCAACTTTAGAGTCAGCAACTTTACCATGTATTATCCACTGGAATCAAAATCATTTTGTTGTATTATATAAGGTTAGTCAAAGAGGGCGAAAATTTCATATAGCAGACCCGGGTAAAGGTATGGTTACGTATTCTTTGTCTGAATTTACGCAGCACTGGATAAGTACACAATCCGAAGGTGAAGAAAAAGGCATAGCTATGTTTTTAACCCCCAATGAACAGTTTAGGAGCACGCAAGAAGATACGATAACAGAGCAGCGTTCGTTTAAGTTTCTTTTCGGATATGTCAAGCAGTATCGCAGGTATTTTGTACAGATAGTGATTGGCTTGGCGCTGGGTTGCATTCTTCAACTAATACTGCCGTTTTTAACGCAATCTATTGTAGATATTGGTATAAAAAAAGGTGATATAGGATTTATATGGCTTGTGTTGTTAGGAGAACTGATGATAGTTGTAGGGCGCACATCCACAGATTTTATACGTCGATGGCTGTTGCTCCATATTTCTATGCGAATAAACATCTCGCTTGTGAGTGACTTTTTTATTAAGTTATTGAAGTTGCCAATGTCTTTTTTCGACACTAAATTGATAGGAGATTTGATGCAGCGTATGGGCGATCATAGTCGTGTGCAATCGTTTTTGACAAATCAAACGCTGAGCATCATGTTTACCACATTGAGTTTCATTGTTTTTGGAGCAGTGCTATTTGTGTATGATTGGCTGATTTTTAGTGTATTTTTACTAGGTAGCGTGATTTATGGATTATGGATAGCCATGTTTTTACGCCGCCGTAAGGTGATAGACTATGAATTATTTGAACAACAGGCAATTAATAGTAATAAGACATATCAGTTTATCACATCAATGCAAGAGATAAAGTTGCAAGATTGTGAGCGCCGTCGTCGATGGGAGTGGGAAGATGTGCAAGCTGATTTGTTCGCAGTGCAAATGAAGTCACTAAAGTTGCAGCAGACGCAAGAGGCGGGGAGCATATTTATCAATGAGCTGAAGAATATAATGATAACCGTAGTTGCAGCAACATCAGTGATAAACGGGCAGATGACGTTGGGTATGATGTTGGCTGTTCAGTATATTATAGGACAACTCAATAGCCCAATATCGCAGTTAATGTCATTTATTTATTCATTGCAAGATGTTAAGATCTCACTTGAACGTATCAATGAGATTCACGGTTCGAAAGAAGAAGAGAGTCTTGAAAATCAGCGAACTACATTTGAAGGAGCGAGCAAAACGATAGGAATTGAAGCTGTTGATTTTAAATATGATCAACATGCGATAAAAAAGACGTTGCAAGGAGTATCTTTTGAAATACCTGAAGGCAAAGTGACAGCAATAGTTGGTGCATCAGGGAGTGGTAAGACAACACTGATAAAGCTAATGCTTGGCTATTATAAAGTCTTGGCAGGTAAAATCACAATTGCCGGTCATGATATAAACGAGTACAACTTGAAATGGTGGAGAAAACATTGTGGCGTTGTGATGCAAGACGGTGTGATATTCTCCGAGTCAATAGCTCGAAATATCGCGGTAGGCGATGACGATATTGACATAGAAAATCTAGAGCGAGCAGCACGTATTGCAAATATACACGACTATGTAATGAGTCTCCCATTGAAGTATAACACGAAAATAGGGCGCGATGGAGTCGGTCTAAGTCAAGGACAGAAGCAGCGTATACTTATAGCTCGTGCTGTGTATAAGAATCCGGATTTTATAATGCTCGATGAGGCAACAAATGCACTTGATGCAAAAAATGAACGAGCCATAGTAGAAAATCTAAATGATTTTTACAAAGGGCGAACAGTTGTGGTTGTTGCGCATCGCTTATCGACGGTAAAAAATGCTGATCAAATCGTAGTCATTGACGGAGGGAAAGTAGTAGAAACCGGCAATCACGGCACGCTAATCAAGCAGCGTGGAGCATACTATAATCTTGTTAAAAATCAACTAGAACTAGGAAATTAAAATGGAAAACGATAAAAACGATATTGAGTTGCGTTCGGAGAAGGTTAGACAACTCATCGGAGAAATACCACCATCATTAATTCGTTGTGGAATAATCATTATTGCCGTTATAGTTATTGCACTTATTACGGCAGTCTGTTTTTTACCCTATCCATATTCAAATGGAGAATCTATACTTCAACATCTAATAAAATAAGGCATGATGGGCCTGAGCAGAGATATGGCAATGATGGGGTTGGTTTGTTGACGCGTTTTTATACGCACCGCTGCGCGGAGCGCTAGCAGCGATGCGGCAATACGCTACAAGGGATGAGCATTTTTTGCGCGAGGCGGAGTGTGTGAGGATATAAGAAAAGCCGGCTGGAAGCCGGCTTTGCGTAGTTATATGTATATGAGATATGTTTTTAGTTGCCCATTGTGCGCAAGAGTTCGTCGTTGTCGTGAGTGCGCTCCATGCGGTCTTTGATAAATTCCATAGCTTCGATAGAATTTCTGTCGCCGAGGAAACGGCGTAAAATCCACATTCGGTTGAGGGTTTCGGGACGCAGGAGGAGGTCGTCGCGGCGAGTAGAAGAAGCCATGATGTCGACAGCTGGGAATATGCGTTTGTTAGAGAGTTTGCGGTCGAGTTGAAGCTCCATGTTGCCGGTTCCTTTGAATTCTTCGAATATGACTTCGTCCATTTTCGAAGAAGTTTCTGTTAGGGCAGTTGCGATGATAGTTAGAGAACCGCCGCCTTCGATGTTGCGAGCGGCGCCAAAGAAGCGTTTTGGCTTTTGTAGTGCATTAGCGTCAACACCACCAGAGAGGATTTTACCTGAAGCCGGAGCGCAAGTGTTGTAAGCGCGCGCGAGTCGAGTAATGGAGTCGAGAAGAATGACGACGTCGTGTCCACATTCGACCATGCGTTTTGCTTTTTCGAGAACGATGCCGGCAATTTTGACGTGACGTTCTGCGGGTTCGTCGAAAGTAGAAGCGATGACTTCGGCATTAACGCTGCGTCGCATATCGGTAACTTCTTCAGGACGCTCGTCGATGAGGAGGATCATGATGTAAGTTTCGGGATGATTTTCGGCGATAGCGTTGGCGATGTCTTTAAGCAGGAGTGTTTTACCTGTTTTAGGAGGAGCCACGATTAGTCCGCGTTGACCTTTGCCGATAGGGGCGAACATATCAACAACACGAGTAGAGATGTTGTTTGTAGATTTGCCGCCGGTGAGGTCGAATTTTTCGTTAGGGAATAAGGGAGTTAAGTGTTCGAAAGGAACGCGATCTCTAACGAAACGAGGGGAGCGACCGTTGACGTTAAGTACGGAGGTTAGGGGGAAGTATTTTTCGTTTTCGCGGGGCGGGCGAACGGTACATTCAACAACGTCGCCGGCTTTAAGGCCGTATTGTTTGATTTGTTGTTGGGTGATGTAGACGTCGTCGGGAGAGGGGAGGTAGTTGTAGTCGCCAGAGCGGAGGAAGCCGAAGCCTTGCGGATCGAGCTCGAGTACGCCCATGGTTTGTATGATGTTTGCGAAGTCGTAGCGAGCGTCGGTGAGACGGGGGTCGCGTTGAGCTTGCGCGTTTCTGTTTTTCTTATTTTTTTTGCCTTGCCCGGGGAGGGTTACCACTTGGTTGTTTTGAGTTGGCTCGCCAATGTTAATGGGAGAGAGATTAGTTGGTATTGGCTGGGGAGCGGGCTGAGGAGCTGGTTGAGCGGCTTTTTCGGCAGCTTTGGCTGCGGCTTCTTCAGCAGCTTTGGCAGCAGCTTCTTCTTTTTCGCGTTGCGAGCGCGGCATGAAAGTGCGGCCACCACCACCGGCGCCAAAGAAAGAAGAGAAAGAAGAGTCGGCGTCTTCTTTTTTAGAGGCGGCGTTAGTGAACACTTTGGGGTGATTTGCTGCGGGTTGGGCAGCGGGAGTGTTGTCTTCGATAGCCTCAGGGATGTCGTCGTCTTCTTGCACGGCTTGAATGTCGTTGTTGATAGTTTCGGTGTCGGTGAGGTTGTTAGCTTCTTGAACATCTTGTTTGCGAGGGCGACCGCGGCGACGTTTTTCGGTAGCGTTGTCGGGGGCTTGCTCGTCGGGAGATTGTTCAGTAGCTTCGGGTTGAGCGACTTGTTCGGTAGCAGGTTGCTCAGAAGGGTTGGTGTCGTTAGCCACATTGGTAGTGGGTTGCACGGCATCTGCAGTAGCAGTGGCATCAGCATTTTTCTTTTTGCGGCCACGCTTTTTGGGTTGAGGAGCAGTCTCGGGAGCATCTTGACTTAGGTCTTTAGCGGCATCAGCCGATTCGGGAGCGTTTTGCTGCTCAGCGTTTTTTGCGCGTTTTTTGCGAGGCTGACGTTGAGCGTTAGCAGCGGCTTTGTCAATAGCTTGTTGGTCGAGAATTTCGTAAATGAGATTTTCGCGTTGAGCGATGTCAATTTTTTTGAGGCCTATAGACTCGGCGGTTGACACGAGGTCAGTGTCGGTCATATTCTCTAATTCAGTGATGTTATACATATAACTAATAGCGTAATAATGTGCAGTAGAAAAAGATGAAAACTGAAAACTCTTTCGTTGTCACATAAGGTATGTGAGCGATTGGGTATTTTTTTGCTGAAAGCAAAGTCTCGGAGATGGGGAAAATACCGGCAAAAGGATCACAAAATCCGAAACAATATATATTAGAGAGCGAGCTAATTAAGCACGTGCGAGTGATAGAATAAGCACTGCCGTTAAAAAATGCGCTATGCTAATTATTTGTTGTTGGGGGAAAAGTGTGAAAAATAGAGGAACTATTAAAGTTTGTAGTTAAACGGTATGAAGGTAAAATCAATCGAAAAAGCGGTGCAATTAAGAGCTAAGAGATTGATTTTTAAATCCGAGAACGAATTATAGGTTTTGCGTTTGTTTCGTAAAAACGACGCAAAGATACAATTCTTTTTCTAAATAACAAAGGATAAAACAAAAAAGTTTCAATTTTTTGTAAATAGCATTATTTCTGCCGCATAAAAACTAGTATAGCAGTGGCAATCAGCAAAGTATAGCCTGATAGCGCGAGCCAAACCGATTGCCAGTCGCCGACTAAAAGGGCGCGCGAGTCGACAGTGGTCCAATGGCAGTGATGAGTGACAATAGCCCCGGCGCAGAGCATGCCCACGGTAGAGCCAATGCCGGTGCTCATCATCATAAGTAATCCCTGACCTAAAGCTTTGTGCTCGGTTGAAGTGCGGCTTTCGACGTAGAGCATACCTGCAACGCTGTAAAAGTTGAAGGCTATGCCAAAGACCAGCATAGACGAAACTAGCATCCAGAGCCCGGATCCGGGGTTGCCGTAAGCAAAGAGGACAAAACGGAGCGACCATGCAATAAGTGCGATGAAAATGGTGTAGCGAATGCCAAGCTTGCGCAGAGCAATGCCAACGAGCAGAATGCTAGCCGCCTCAGAGATGTTTGAGAGCGAGAACAACATGGTTGAGTTGGCGGCGATGGCAGAGGTTTCGTATTGAGGGAGGGCGGCGAAATGAGAGATGTAAGAAGTGGCGTAGCCGTTGCTGATTTGTGTGCAAACTCCTATAAATATGGCAAAGACAAAAAATGTGCGCAATTCGGGTTGCTTAAATAGGCGGAAGGCGTCAAAACCAAGTATTTGCGAAAGCGATTGCTTGGTGTGGCGGCGCTTTGGCGTGTGGTGCTCAGGTAATAAAAAAGTGTAGATGGCAGTCGCTGCGCCCATGAGAGCAGTGGCAAAAAGCTGCATAGATGTGTATTGAAAACGATGGTCGGCGTGTGGGTTAGCTTCGTTTAGAGTGAATCCGATATCGCCGTTATGGAGGTAAGCACAATTTACAAACCACATAGCGGCAATAAATCCGATGGTGCCCCAAAGTCTGATAATAGGGAATTTTTTAGTTGTGTCGAGAGCTGCGCCTTTAATTTTAGCAAAGGCAACGGTAGTGGCGAGCGGAATGGTAGGCATGAAAAAAGCCAGAAAAGCTAAATAAAGCGGATAGAAAACCGAGAAAGACATTTGGCTGTGTGTATGCGCATAAATCCAGGCGCACAGCATGAAAGCGGCAGCAATGATGTGGCAAGCCGCTAACATACGTTTAGGCGAGCTATATTGGTCGGCAACGTGGCAGATTATTGCCGGAGTTATTAAAGACATAATGCCGGTAGAAGCGTAGACAATAGAAATGTGGTTGCCAAGTCCGGCAGTGCCAAGGAGCTGCCCAAGGCTGGTGAGGTAGCACCCCCAGACACCAAATTGTAAGAAAAAAAGCAAGCAAAGAGAGAAAGACGAAAATTTCATGGCATCAAAAATTTGTTTGTAAGCCGCAAAGAATAGTAGTGCCCGGCATAGGGCAACCATAAATAATTTCGTAGTGTTTGTTTGTGAGATTATCGAGTTTCACGAATGGCGAGATTTTGTATTTGTAAGCAATGCGAGTGTTAAGGAGCGAATAGTTGGTGCTATGTTGACCGCCATTGTTTAGTCGCCAAACTGATTGCGATTGGATGGAGACGGTGAAATTTGCGACATCGGCAGTGAGCTGAGCCGAAAGCATATTTTTCGGTGCGTAAAGAAGATTTTCGGAAGTGGTGTAGAGATAACTGTAGTTGGCGGTAAAGGTAAATGCCTTAGAAATGATTGCTGAAGAAGAGACTTCGATACCTTTGTTGCGGAAAGCTCCGGCGTTCATGTTCTTCGGGCGTGCATCAATAATCTCAGTTTGAATGATGTTTTCGGCTTGTATGAAATACATAGAAACATCAAATTTGAGTCTGTCACGCCAAAAAGATTTGCCGATGCTGATTTCAAAGTTATTCATGCGCTCAGCTCGGAGTTCGCTGTTTGCCGCCTCGCCGATGTAAAGTTCGCGAATGTTAGGTGCGCGAAAGCCTTTGCTGTAAGCACCGCGGAGATGAAAATTGTTGAAAGGATAAATCAAAAATCCGGCTTGCGGGATGAGAATGTTACCAAAATTGCCATGCTGCAAGCGCAGTCCGGCATTAAGAGAAATGATTTTGCCAAAAGATTGTTGCATGAGTGCGAAGATGCCGAGCTCACGGTCTTTTTTCTTGATGCCGTTTTTGATGTGGCCGCCCCAGTATTGCATTGAGGCTCCGGCAGAAATGGTGTTGCCTCGCCAAGTGTCGATATTTTCGTTTAAGGAAATGCCCCAATTGTAGTCGGTGGAATGAAATATATCGGCTGCAGGTGCGGCGCCGGGAGCATGGCCGTCATTGATTTTGTGCCTGCCATAGTTTATGTAGGCGCGAATGGCACCGTTGCACGAATTGTAGTTGTTGTCGGCATAGATAGCGGCGGTGTATCTGAAAATGTCGGTGCTCATATCTTCAAGGGGCGATTGAGTTGTGCCGGGAAAATTAGAGACAGATTGAGTGGCGTTGAAACTTGTGCCGATATTTATGTGCGTGTTGGCAGAATATTGTAATTGAGCAAATTCGTTGGCAACCCAAAATTCGCTGCCGGCGCGGTTGCCGTTGCTGCGTACAAATTGCGAAGCTCCATTGGCTTGCCATTTGCCGCGACGGATGCCGGTAGAAAAGTCGAATTTTTGGGTGGAAAAAGAGCCAAACGTGACTCGCGCTGCGGCGTATGTAGAGTCTTTGCTGAGTTTGTTTGTGTGTATGTTTATGGCTCCGCCCATAGCGTTAGAGCCATAAATGAGCGAAGCGGGGCCTTTGATGATGTCAACGCTTTTAACGCCGATGGCGGAGTAGGTGTCGGGCGAAGAGTGCCCGTAAATGCCATTCCATTGCGGTTGACCGTCGATAAGGAAAAGCACTTTGTTGCCTTGACCAATGCCGCGGATGTTGAGAGTGCCTGCAGCGGAAGAGCTGATGCCATATCCGGCAAATCCGCGTTCGCTTACAAAAATTCCGGTAGTAGCGTCGGCTAATATTGGAAGCAGTGAAGACTCGGTGGCGTCGTAAATGTCGTTGGCAGAGACGTTTGTCACGTTGAGAGGAAGAAGTTCAATGTCTGATTTAGAGAGAGCGGTAACAGTGAATTCGCTAAGAAGAAGAGTGTCGCGCATAGATTCGGCAGCATTAGCCGAAACAGAAGAGGCAACTAACAATAATAAAGATTTATAGGTCATATTTTTAAGATTTTGTGGAGGGATAACGTTGAGCAAAGCAAATTTGTTTAAGGATAAATTAACTTTTTGTTTAGAAGATTGTTATGGCTTGAAATTTTAATTAATACTACGAAATAAAAATGACACAACGAGAAATTACTTATTTTGACCAATTAGCCCCACAATGGGATGAAACCGAAATCTATTCTACCCCGCAAAGTGTAAACCGCATATTGGATATGATAGGCATATCAGAAGGGATGCAAGTGCTTGATTTGGGCACGGGTACGGGAGTGCTGGTGCCGAGTTTGATAAGACGAGTTGGAAGCGACGGCAGAGTGTTGGCGGTAGACGTGTCAGACGGCATGTTGAAATACGCACGCCAAAAATGCACGCATTTGGTGCCGTACGACCCTTTTATGAAAGCCGATTTTGAAAAAGAGCGTTTGCCCGGGCGCTATCATAGGATAATCATGTATTGTGTGTATCCGCATTTGTATAGGCCAATATCCACAATAAAAAAATTGGTGTCGCAAAATCTGTTGAGTGCCGGAACGTTAACCATCGCCTTTCCGACGAGTGCGGTTAACATAAACAGTGTGCACAAACAACGCCAGGTGCACAGTCAGGCCTTGCCCTCGTCGTTGGCATTGGCAATGCTATTGCGCTCGCATCATATAGTAGCTACGGCTACATCAAACAATCCGTATATTGTTACGGTAACGCGCCGGTAAAATAACAAAATAGAAAGGAAAACGAGCCAATAATGAAAAATAAAGTGTTAAAAGTTACATTTTTGAGAAAAGATAGTAAAATGTATCACTAATGTAACAAAAACGTAACAAAATGGCTCTACCTTTGCAGCGTCAACAGACTAATAGTCATTACAATCTTGACCTGTCATTATCTTCTTGTGACACAACAAGTCATCGTTGTTTTCGACTTGACCGAAGAAATCTATCCTGACAAGATAACTGAAAACCAATCAATAATTTCATAATAGTATTTAGAGCATAAACAAAC
Source organism: uncultured Bacteroides sp. (assembly GCA_964544895.1). GTDB lineage: Bacteria > Bacteroidota > Bacteroidia > Bacteroidales > Muribaculaceae > CAG-873. The sequence continues at coordinate 16,072 of CAZJEA010000038.1, forward strand.
AAATTACAAAGCAGGCTGTCGCGACTGACACCCTGCTTGTCTTTTATATATGCCTCATTTACACTTTGCGACTATGCCAAAAACTACCAAATGATTGGTATTAATGTTCCGAAAAACACCAAAAATAAAGACGATATGGAATAATTTATTTGCATATAAATGTTTGATAAATGCCGAAAAATGAGTAACTTTGCAGCCAAATTCTAAGGTATATTAAAGTACAGAAAAAGACAACATAAAATGCTCATCTCTCCTAAAGACTTCCCCTTTGACATTATAACACTTTATGGATATGAAAAAAATGACGTTTAAAATCAGTGCTGTAGCGCTAACAGCACTCGCTTCAGTGTGCGCCATTTCATGCTCATCAAATGGGCAAGATGGTGCAGCACAAACAGAAGCACCGGCAATCGAAGTACTCACAGTCGAGCCGACCAACAGCGAGTTAAGTAACAGTTTTCCTGCAATTATCAAAGGTAAGACCGACATCGACATTCGTCCTCAAGTGTCAGGTTTTATCACCAAGGTACATGTTGACGAAGGTCAACGTGTAGTGAAAGGTCAAGTGCTTTTCACCATCGACCAAGTGCAATTTCAGGCAGCTGTAGATCAAGCTCGCGCAGCCGTAAACTCAGCGCAAGCAGCAGTAAACACCGCTCAAAGCAATGAGCGCAACCAACGCATGCTCTTCGACAAGGGCATCATCAGCCAAACACAATGGCAAAACGCAGCCGACCAATTGGCACAAGCAAAAGCCGGATTGGTGCAAGCACAAGCCGGATTAACCAATGCACAGAAAAATATGTCGTACACATTGGTAAAGGCACCTTGCGACGGCGTAGTAGGAAGCATCCCCAACCGTGAAGGTTCTCTCGCATCGCCCTCATCAGTTCAACCCTTGACAACAGTGAGCGATATTAGTCAGGTATATGCATACTTCTCACTCAATGAGAAAGATCTACTTTCACTCACCAACCAAGGCGAGAAAACATTGGAGCAAGCACTAAGCGAAATGCCTGCAGTGCAATTGAAATTGGCAAACGGTGAAATTTATCCGTCTACCGGTAAGATTGCAACAGTTAGTGGTGTTATTGACAACACTACCGGTGCAGCATCAGTACGTGCACTTTTTGATAATACAAACGGCATGTTGCGTAGCGGTTCAACCGGTAACATCATTATCCCGAATGTTAGCAACGATGTAATCATCATTCCTCAAAAGGCAACCACCGATTTGCAAGAAAAGAAATTTGTTTATGTTGTAAACGACAGCAACCTCACAGTGATGACACCTATCGAAATACTCGACATCAACGACGGTGCAAACTATGTTGTAACAGGCGGTCTTAAAGCAGGTGACAAGATTGTTGTTGAAGGTGTAGGCACACAAGTGAAAGATCACATGGCAATTAAACCTGTGAGCGCACAAGAAAAAGCAGCAATGGCAAAACAACAAGCTGCAGCACAACAAGCAAAGTAAACAAAAAAGAATTCTAAAAAATAACAATATACTAACTTTCATAGCAACATGAAATTAGATAGATTTATTAATCGACCTGTGCTCTCAACGGTGATATCTATATTCATCGTATTGTTGGGTATTATTGGTCTAGTATCATTGCCGGTCACGCAGTTTCCTGACATTGCGCCTCCAACAATTCAGGTAACAACAACCTATACCGGTGCAAATGCGCAGTCAGTGCTCAACTCAGTGATTGCGCCCCTCGAAGAGTCGATCAACGGTGCCGAGGGTATGACATATATGGAATCAACTGCAACCAACACCGGTTCGGCAACCATCACAGTTTACTTCAAACAGGGTTTTGACCCTGACATGGCAGCTGTTGACGTGCAAAACCGTGTTGCAAAAGCATCAAACCTTCTTCCTGCCGAGGTAACCCAAGTGGGTGTGTTGACACAAAAACGTCAAACATCAATGCTTCTTGGTGTGTCGCTCTATTGTGCTGACGGCACATACGACCAAAAGTTCCTCGACAACTACATGAAAATTAACATCATCCCTGAATTGCAACGTGTGAACGGTGTGGGTGACGTAACCTCATTCGGTGCTGACTACTCAATGCGTATTTGGCTTAAACCCGACGTTATGGCACAATACAACCTCATGCCTTCAGACATCAGCGCCGCTCTTGCCGAGCAAAACGTTGAGGCAGCTCCGGGTTCATTTGGTGAACAAGGTAAGCAATCGTTCCAATACACACTAAAGTATAAAGGACGCCTTGTGCAACCTGAAGAATTTGAAGATATCGTTGTTCGTGCAGGAGCGAACGGTGAGATACTTCGTTTGGGCGACGTAGCAAAAGTTGAGCTCGGACGTGTGACTTACGGTTTTGCTAACGGTTTGAACGGCAATCCGGCAACTTCAGCAATTATCTTCCAAACAGCAGGTTCTAATGCTACACAGATCATTAACGACTGTATGGCAAAAGTTGAAGAATTGAGCAAAGACTTCCCCTCAGGTGTTGAATATGCAATTCCTCTTAACAACAACGACTTCCTTAACGCATCAATCCACGAGGTAATCAAAACCCTCATCGAGGCATTCATCCTCGTGTTCTTCGTGGTATATGTATTCTT
>CAZJEA010000039.1:0-18637 GCA_964544895.1 uncultured Bacteroides sp.
GCAAAGTTATCAAAATGGTGAAATCACCCAAAACCGGTGCTTACACATTCCAAGAACAAATGGTGCCCAACGATAACGTTAAAGACGTTCTCAAATAATTGAGCATTCAACTATAACTTACACAACGCAAGCTGCCAATACGGTAGCTTGCGTTGTTTTTAACTATACTCGCTTGCTTTCGTCAAAATTGAAGCTCTACCTTCAATATTTTTTTAGCTGAAAGCCGTAGTTTTTTTCTTATGATGCTTGCGCGGTTTTTTGCTTCTTTTTCTTGCAATAGTGCCAATTGATTGTTATCTTTGCAAGTGATAAAATATTATCAATAAATAAGCAAAAATGGCATATACAAATAATATATTATCACTTTTAGATGCATATCTCCTCGATAATAATCCTAACGAGATAGCCAAAAGTATTGCTGCTGACTTTCGCCGCCGTCGCATTGAGAAAAATATCACTCGTGAGGATATGGCAACAAAGTCAGGCGTAGCTGTGAGCAACATAGTGCGCTTTGAGCAAAAAGGTCTTATATCACTGAAAAATCTCATTAGCCTTGCAATAGCCATGGACTATGTCGGCGAAATCAAAAACATATTCGCCCAGCCAAAATACTCAACAATGGACGAACTAACGCAAATACGCCGCAACTCCAACAAAAAGAAAGCCCACAAACTATGAAAATTGATAAACTTTTAGTATCTAATATAAGAAGTGGCAGAAAACTGTAAAGACATTGCTAAATACAAATTTTAGAGGCTCCGTAGATATTAATGAGGCCATTAGAGTCTTACATTTGTGCTAGAATTAGAAATGCTGTGTGATGGCTTACACACCGCGTCAGTCAATGCTTCGAAATGCCGTGTAGCGGCTATCGCTCCGCGTAGCGGTGCTAATAGTGTAGCCTCGGGTAAGGCCGGCAGAGCCGCCGTAACCCGAGGAACCCGTTCCCTCTCTCATCGCGCTCCGCGTAGCGGTGCGTATAAAAACCGCGTAATCCCCATCATGCTTGTTGCCCGTACGTACAAATTGTCTATTCCCCGTTTATTCTCGCTGTTTTGTTGCTTTTTCTCGAGCTTAGAATGGTTATTCCACAAAAATCTACTGTCCCAAACAAGATGTAGCGTAAAAAACGACAAAACGCACAACCTATAAATTTTGTGCGTTTTGTCGATATTTTTGTCTTGTCTTTAGATGTCGAGACTATTTAGTGAGGGCTTGCTCGATGACCTCGGCAACAGTGTCAACGTGGTGCATAGTGAGGCCTTCGAGATATTTTGCCGGGATGTCAGCGATGTCGCGGCGGTTGTCGTTAGAAAGAATAACGTCGGTGACTCCTGCACGACGTGCGGCAAGTATTTTTTCGCGTATACCACCAACCGGAAGCACTCTTCCGCGTAGTGTAATTTCGCCGGTCATTGCAAGGTTCGATTTAACAGGGCGTCCGGTTAAAGCTGAAACAATTGCAGTGGCCATTGTGATGCCGGCAGATGGGCCATCTTTTGGTATAGCGCCTTCGGGGAAGTGAACATGAATGTTATGTTTTTCAAACATTTCATTGTCAATGCCCAGATCGTTAGCATTTGCTTTTACCCATTGCAATGCTATAGATGCAGACTCTTTCATCACATCGCCTAGGTTACCGGTGAGGGTGAGTTTTCCTCCGGCTTTAACCGGTGCGAGCGATACTTCAACCAATAGAATTTCACCACCGACTTGAGTCCAAGCTAATCCGGTTACTACGCCGGGCACGGGGTTTGGTTCGCATTTATCGCGGTGGAATGGAGGTGTGCCGAGCAATTCTTGCAAATGCTCCGGTAGCACTGGTTGAACGAAATCTTTTTGACGCATTTTTGCGAGCACAGCTTTACGCACAATAGCATTTATGCTTTTTTCAAGCTGGCGAACACCGCTTTCGGCAGTGTATCGTTCTATAATAGCGGCGAAAGCTTCGTCTGTAATGCTTAGACTATTTTCTTTCCAGCCTTGCTCTTTGAGTATGCGCGGTAGTAGGTGACGCTTAGCAATTTCTACTTTCTCTTCAAGTAGGTAACCGGGTATGTCAATGACTTCGATGCGGTCGAGAAGTGGACGCGACACAGTTTGCAGCGTGTTTGCGGTTGCTATAAACAGCACGTGTGACAGATCGAAATCGACATCGATATAGTTATCGTGGAAGTGACAGTTTTGTTCCGGATCGAGCACTTCAAGTAGTGCAGCAGCGGGGTCACCTTTGAAGTCGGCTCCAATTTTATCGAGCTCGTCAAGAAGGAGCACCGGGTTGCGTGTTTGAGCGCGTTTCATCGCGTCGATTATGCGTCCCGGCATAGAACCGATATATGTGCGACGGTGACCTCTGATTTCGGCTTCGTCATGTAAGCCTCCAAGTGCTACGCGTTGGTACTTACGTCCTAGAGCGGCAGCTATAGATGCGCCTAGAGATGTTTTGCCCACGCCAGGAGGGCCAACGAGACAAAGAATCGGAGCTTTGCCACCTGGGTTATCCATAAGAACAGCCACTTGTTCGATGATGCGTTCCTTTACTTTTTCAAGTCCGTAGTGATCGCGGTTTAGAGTTTCTTCTGCCGCTACAAAATCAGTGCATAGCTCATCTTCTACAGACCAAGGAAGAGATAGAAATGTATCGAGGTATGTATATTGCACCGAGTAATCGGGACTCTGAGGATTCAAGCGACGTAACTTCTCAAGTTCTTTGTTGAAGACCTTAGCAACTTTCTCTGGAAGATTTGCTTCTTCTGCTCGTCTTTCAAATTCATCAGCATCGTCAGCGTCATCACCATAGAGTTCTTCGCGAATAGTTTCCATCTGTTGTTGAAGGAATGCATTGCGTTGATTTTGCTCCATGCCGTGTCGAGCACGCTCCATGATCTCGCGACTAATGTCAATCATTTCGTCGTTTTGTTGCAACATGCCGAGCAAGGTGAATGCGCGTTCTTTTATGCGGGGAAGAGCAAGAAGTGAGTATTTCTCTTCTTGGCGCAACGGCATATTTGTTGCCACGTTGTTTATGAGATCAACGGGGTTTGATGAATCTATATTGAACGGATTTTCGTTGCGACCGTCAAACGTTTTGCGAATTATAGTTTGAGCCAAATTTCTTACGTTGTCGACCATGGCTTCAAACTCTTTGTCAGTGCGGCGGGGCACAGTCTCGTGAACGAGTTTGATTTTAGCAGATAGAGCACCCGGAAGTACAACCCCTTCGCCTCTGCCTAAGATGCGGAACTTGTCGCGAGAACGCACAAGCGCCGTTTTCGAGCCATCGGGGAGGTCGATAACTTTCAATACGTCGGCAATAACGCCATATTTATATATATCGTTTATTGATGGGTTATTTACTTCAGGATCAATTTGGCAGACAATACCTATAGGCATAGACGTGCGCTCAGCGTATTCTGCCACTTTAATCGACATCTCACGACCTAGACCCAATGATAAGTGTACGTTGGGAAATAGGACAAGGTTGCGTGTCGGAAGTATAAGGAGATCGTCAGTGTTGGGGTCAGCAGTGAAACGTGTTAAATCAATGCTAATCTGTCCGATTGACATACCTACCGGTTGCTCGTCTCCGGCAACAATATTTTTCAGTTTTTTATTAGTCATACAAAAGTCTTTATCATCACATGTAGCAAAAGCAATGCCAAAGTTACGAATAAACACTCACATCTCAAAAAATAATGCCTCTAAAGTGTACATTGATAGGTATATGGTCTAAAAATAACGCACCGTTTTAAATCAAAACAGCCGCACTCGTTTGTAGAGACGGCTGTTTTGTAAATGGAAATGGTTTGTTAGTGTGTAGAGATTAGAAAAGACTCTCTAGTCAGCGATAGTAGCTGCTAGAAGAGATTGGTCCGGGTTTGCGGCAATCACGCGACCGGATTGGTCGAGAAGAAGTGTGCCTAAACCCTGCGTTAGGTGATAATCAGAATAAATTCTTTCTGCATTGTTACCTTTTGCATTAAATTGCGCGTCTGCTAGGAGGTTGTCGGCTTTAACGATTTGTGAGAAAAGCATATTGTTTTCGTCTAAATTAACGCCGATGAAACTGACTTTTTTGTTGTTTGGGTCATTTTTCTTAGTCCAAGCATCGTATCTGTTGCAGAGCATACGTGAATTAGCGTTGCTGCTTGACCAAAATGATAGTAAAACATATTTACCTTTAAAATCTGATAGTGATACGGTTTTTGTATCATTTTGAAGTTCTATCATTGGGGCTTTATTTCCCGGCATAACTCCGAGTTGATGATCGTTGTAGCCCGACAATGTTAACAACAGAATTGGAAGTAGCGCAATTGTCAAAAAAGTTTTCTTCATTGCATGTTATTTAAGTTCTACTTGAAACTTCAACCGCCCAAGCCAACACGGCTACGCAAGGATGAAGTTTTGCCGATTTTCGGCATAACGGCCAACTCTTTGGTCGCTGATTTTATCTGAAATCGCTGCAAAGTTACAACTAAATTGCTGAATATCATAATTTTGTCTCTTTTGTACCGTCTCGTGGGCTGCAATTATCGTCGTGAAACGTACTGATAGCGGAGAGATTGAGCGTTTGTTAAATTTTACTAATTAAGTGGTGGGCATATATGAAAATTGAACGAAAAAGGTTAGTTTTGTCATGCTTATGTACAAATCGCAATGGATACCATAAAAGAACAAATACGTCGCATTTATAATAATGCGTTTACTGATGATTTAAGTTGGAATCGTCGGTTTTTCGACCTTATTTATACTCCGGAAGATGGTTTGGTGTTAACTAAATCAGATCGTCCGGTTAGTTGCTTGTTATTGCAGAAATATCAATTTAAATTTTGTGGTTCGGCTATACCTATCGCCTATATTACCGGAGCTGCTACCGATAAATCGCAACGAGGCAATGGTTATATGAGTGAGCTTATGGCTAATGCATTGAGAACATCGTTTAATCGCGGTGATTTTTTTGCAACTTTGGTTCCGGCAACCGAGGGTATGTTTAGGTACTATAAATCATTTGGATTTGCAACTGTATTTTATCTTGACTGTGAAAGGTATACTTCCCTTCATAAGTTTGAAAAATCAGATAATTATAAGCGAGTTGAACCTATTTACGACGATTTTGCAGAGTTGGAATTGTTACGCGAGGCAACGGTTTTGCATAGCGAAAAAGACTTTGAATTAATTCTTGCTGACAATATGCACGATAATGGTGTTGTGCGTGCTATTGCAAATGTTAATGATAACACTATTGCTGCTATGGCTTTTGCCGTAAGCAACGGTAAAGAGATAGTAGTAAGAGAATTGCTGGCAGTGTCTGCTGACGCAGCTGAGTCTGTGCTTAGCGAATTGAAAGAAGCTATGCCTGAATTGCCTATGCTGGTGTGGGCTATGCCTACAAAACGAAATGTGCAATTGAGGGCTAGGGGAATGTGCCGCATCATTAATGTTGAGAAAGTGTTGAGCAAAATGGCAACTGCACATCCTGAAATTAATCAGGTCATTCGTGTGTATGATGATAAAATATCCGAGAATAATGGCATTTTTATTGTTTCAGATGGTAAATGCCAGAGAGCAAACCCTTCTGAAAAGAAGGTGACACTCGAAGCAAGTGTCACAACTTTAACATCAATATTGTTTAGCGAAACTGCTATCGGCGAAATCTTTAAATTGCCTACTGAGAGGGCTATGCTACCTTTGATGTTAGAGCAAAAAATGCGCAAATCATTTTGATAATCAGAAAAAAACATCTATTTTTGTAAAACTTAAAAATACCTTATAATTACCTTTTAAACACATTTCGCATTATGTATCGAATGATTTTAAATGAGACTTCGTATTTCGGAGCCGGATGTCGCGCACAAATCGCAACTGAAGTAGCTCGCAGAGGTCTTAAAAAAGCCTTTTTTGTTACTGACAAAGACTTGGTGAAATTTCATGTTGCTGACAAAATCATAGAAGTGCTTGATGGCGCAGGCATCCCGTTTGAGTTGTTTAGCGATGTAAAGCCTAATCCAACTATTAGCAATGTGCTCAATGGCGTTGCTGCCTATAAAGCTTCAGGCGCTGATTTCATTATTGCTCTCGGTGGTGGATCTTCAATTGATACAGCCAAAGGCATTGGCATTGTCGTTAACAATCCGGAATTTGCCGATGTTAAATCGTTAGAAGGCGTGGCAAATACGCGTAATAAAGCCGTGCAAACTTTTGCTTTGCCAACTACAGCCGGAACTGCTGCCGAAGTGACAATAAATTATGTCATTATCGATGAAGATGCCAAGAAAAAAATGGTATGCGTAGACCCCAACGATATACCTGCCGTAGCATTTATTGATCCGGAATTGATGTACTCAATGCCGAAAGGCTTGACTGCAGCTACAGGTATGGATGCACTGACACATGCCATCGAAAGCTATATCACTCCCGGTGCATGGACAATGTCTGATATGTTTGAGATTAAAGCAATAGAACTTATCGCTAAAAATCTTAAAAAAGCAGTTGATAATGGAACTGACAAAGACGCTCGACAAGCTATGTCAGAAGCTCAATATATTGCCGGAATGGGATTTAGCAATGTCGGCTTAGGCATAGTGCACTCAATGGCACATCCCTTAGGCGCTCGTTATGATACCCCTCACGGAGTGGCAAATGCATTGTTGTTGCCGTATGTTATGGTTTATAATGCCAAGTCTCCGGCGGCACCTAAATATCGCGATATAGCTGAGGCTATGGGCGTATGCACAAAAGGTATGGACGAAGACGAGGCAGTGAAAGCTGCATGCGATGCTGTGCGAAATTTGGCTATAAGCGTGAATATTCCGCAAAAATTGCACGAAATCGGTGTCAAAGAAGAAGATTTGCATCAGTTGGCAATAGATGCATTCAATGACGTCTGCACCGGTGGTAATCCGCGTCCAACATCAGTAGAAGAAATTGAAGAGCTATATCACATAGCATTCTAATTTGGCAACTCGCCAAAAAATTTTTTAAGTGTCGGTAATCTTTATCGGCACTTTTTTTGTTTATAGGCTGAATACTATTAAAAAACACCTAAAAATGATTCATTTATGAAAAAGTTGTTTATTCTTTTGGCAATAGCATTGCCTTTGGCGTTTGCGGTAACTTCGTGCGATGACGATGACGATTTACCCAATGTAGAGCTAAATTTAACCTTTAGCGGTGGCCAATTTGTTGATGGTTCTTTATTTGTTGTGCAAGGTGACACCTTATCAATTGACTCGGTCACTGTGTCAAACCTTGAAAAGAATAAAGCTGCAGCAATCACTTCTGCAACATATTATTGGGACGGCGTTTGTCTAGGCACATCTGTGGTGCATCCATATGCATTTAAAATTGCAACGTCCGACTCCACACCGTTAGGAGAACATTTGTTGCAAGTAGAGACGCCTATACTTGCCGTAGATAAATCTGCCGCTATAGGGGTTGTTAACTATAGTGTCTTTGTTGTTGCCGATTCGCTTGACATCCCTTCGCAGCCGTCAAGCAATCCTGTTGTCTCGGCACCAAATCTCATAGTGAAATAAAATGCTGTAATCTTTTAAAATAAAAGCGTGGATAACCTTGTGGTTGTTCACGCTTTTTATGCAGATAATGATGGGTTGGCGATTATTGAATAACTCGTCGCGCACCTAAATAGCGCTGAGAGTAGTAGCCTCCGTCTGGGTAAACATCGTGTCTGATGCCTCCGTTGTGAGAAGCGTGTATGAATTTGACAGTCCCATTTTCGCTGACTGATACTGCCATTGCCACGTGTCCTACTGATTTCCCTCCGCGACTACCGGCAAAGAAAAGAAGGTCTCCGGGTTGTATATCAGCTGTAGTGATGCGCTCGCCTTGAGTGTATTGAGCACTAGAAGACGGACTTAATGAGATGTTGAAATTATTAAAGACAAAGCTGGTGAAGCCTGAACAATCGAAAGCATTAGGGCCTTTAGCTCCGCTGCGATATGGCTTGCCAAGATAACGTGTAGCATAATCTATAATTTGTCCTGCCAAAACTGTATTCGTTGGGTGTGTGGCAAATTTTTCGCCTAATTCGGTTGCTGCCTCAAAGTCTAGCGACAGAAACGCGTTTGTCGGATCTGCTATGTTATTTTGTAAGTTCTCGAAGCTATTTTGATTCTCTGCAGGTACATTGCCACCGCGTGCCACGGGTATTGCGCACGCCAATAAAAATGTAAATGCTTTGATTATTGATGCTCTCATTAATTTTTCAGTGCAATAGAGTTCGGCAAGCAAGATTTTTAAGGTGGAAACCAATGATAAATGGCAGCCGAACGGGTTAGTCATTTTATTGTTCCTTACAAATTTACGAAAAATAATGCCCGTTGTCAATATTGTCAAACATAGTTTAAACTGATTTCACTATCTTTAACTCGCAAACTGTTGTGGCATGAAAAAATAAATGCGACAGCAAATTTTTTAAATCTGCTGTCGCATAGAGTTTTATATGTTCAGATGTAGGCTGTTATTTTTTACATCATGCCACCCATGCCGCCCATACCACCTGCGGGCATTGCCGGAGCTGCGGGATTTTCTTCTTTCTTCTCGGCAATAACACATTCGGTTGTTAGGAACATGCCGGCAATTGATGCTGCATTTTCTAATGCAACACGTGTCACTTTAGCCGGGTCGATAACGCCTGCGTGGTAGAGATTCTCATATTTGTCGTTGCGAGCGTTGTAACCAAAGTCGCCTTCGCCTTCGCTAACTTTTTGAACAACAACAGCACCTTCAACACCTGCATTGGCAGCGATTTGGCGCATAGGTTCTTCGATAGCGCGACGTACAATTTCGATACCGGTTTGCTCGTCGTCATTTTCACCTTTCAAACCTTCAAGTGCTTTGAGGCAACGTATGTAAGCTACACCGCCACCGGGAACGATACCTTCTGCAATAGCAGCACGTGTTGCGCTGAGAGCATCGTCTACGCGATCTTTCTTTTCTTTCATTTCAACTTCTGACGGAGCTCCAATGTGAAGCACAGCTACGCCGCCGGCAAGTTTAGCAAGACGTTCTTGAAGTTTTTCGCGATCGTAGTCGCTCTTTGTTTGTGCGATTTGAGCTCTAATTTGAGCTACACGAGCAGCAATTGCATCTTTGTCGCCTGAGCCGTTTACGATTGTAGTGTTCTCTTTGTTGATGTTTACTTTTTCTGCGCGGCCAAGGTGCTCTAGTGTTGTGTTTGCAAGTTGCATGCCTTTTTCTTCGCTGATAACTACACCGCCGGTGAGTACAGCAATGTCTTCGAGCATCTCTTTACGGCGATCGCCAAAACCGGGAGCTTTAACTGCGCAAATTTTGAGAGATCCGCGTAGACGGTTAACAACCAAAGTTGCTAGAGCTTCTTGGTCTACGTCTTCAGCGATGATTAGAAGAGGACGTCCACTTTGTGCTGTTGCTTCGAGAACGGGAAGCATATCTTTGAGGTTAGAGATTTTCTTGTCGTAGATGAGAATATACGGACTTTCCATTTCGCATTCCATCTTTTCTGTGTTTGTAACAAAATATGGAGAAATGTATCCGCGGTCAAATTGCATACCTTCAACTATATCAATTGTGGTCTCTGTGCCTTTTGCTTCGTCAACGGTGATAACACCTTCTTTTTTAACTTTTTTCATAGCCTCGGCAATGAGAGCACCGATTTTTTCGTCGTTATTAGCTGAGATGCGAGCTACGTCTTCAATTTTCTTGAAGTCTTCGCCAACAGGCTCTGCCATTTCTTTGATGTGCTCAACAACTTTCTCTACGGCTTTGTCTATACCGCGTTTGAGATCCATAGGATTTGCTCCTGCAGTTACGTTTTTCAAACCAACATTGATGATTGCTTGAGCAAGAACTGTTGCTGTTGTTGTGCCATCACCGGCATCGTCACCGGTTTTTGATGCTACTTCTTTTACGAGTTGAGCACCCATGTTTTGCATAGGCTCGTCGAGTTCAACTTCGCGAGCAACGCTAACACCGTCTTTTGTGATATGTGGAGCACCGAATTTTTTGTCAAGGATAACATTGCGTCCTTTCGGGCCAAGTGTTACTTTAACTGCGTCGGCGAGGATGTCTACACCTTTTTTAAGCTCTTCGCGAGCTTGTGTATTGAATTTAATTTCTTTAGCCATGATTGCGTAAATTTTTAGATTAGAGTATTAAAGAATTAGATATTAACCAAGAATAGCTAATACGTCGCTTTGACGCATAATCAGAACTTTCTCGTTGTCGATTTCTACTTCAGTGCCGGCATATTTGCCATAAAGAACCACGTCTCCGGCTTTAAGTTGCATTGCTTCATCTTTTGTGCCGGGGCCTACTGCCAATACTGTGCCTTTTAAGGGTTTTTCTTTGGCTGAATCGGGGATGATAATGCCCGCAACTGTAACTTCTTCTGCAGGGATGGGTTGAATCAACACTCTGTCTGCTAATGGTTTTACATTCATGATAAATTATTTTTTATTTTTGAGTTTATTTTTTGTTCGTTTTTACATAAGATCTAATAGCATAATCCGTGCCAAAAACGTCAAAACTGACAGGTTAGTGACACGGATTTAACAATAAATGTCTTTAGATTGTTTAATTTTGAGGCAATACTTTTAGTCTTGTGCCTGATGAGTGGGCTGTTAGCTCCGGCGCTTGCACGCATGTTACTGTCGCTAAGCCTGATGCAAATTCTCCGGCATTGTTGACTGTCATTTCGTAATCTATGACGTGAGTACCCTTTGGTAAGTAACTGAGATATAAGTTTGTGACTGCATTACGATTCTCGCGATATGCGAAAATGCCACCTGTAAAGGTAAATTTCGCCAATTGCTCTTTTGGCATAAATGTAGCAGCTCTGTCGTCGGTGATTATCAGCTCGTTAAAAGGTCTGGATGCTTTTACTGTCAGCGAAATTTTAACCTTGTCACCTACGCGTAAACTATCTATATTTTCCCACTTGTTATTGCGCAGCACATATATCGTTTTCTCAATTGATATTTCGCCATCGCTATATGATTTTACTTCTTTCATCGGTGCATTGTAGCGAGTGATAACAGCGCCATAAGCAGGAGTGTCACCGTTGACAGCAATTTCAAGATGTTGTCCTGTCACGTCTGTTGTCAGTGTGCCCATACGACCTTTTCCTTGCACGTCTAGCTTTGTGCCATCAACGCTAACGGTTGCACCTCTTGCCGGAACTGTCCATTTTGTGCCGCTGTTAATCATTGCTGCTACTATGTCGGACGTTGTCGTATAGTTGCCCCAGTTTGTCGCTTGTTTATTTACTATGAGGTACTGTCTGAGCCCGTCAACATGCTCTGAATTTGGCACGATAGAGGAGTAGGCGTGGAGTAACTTAGCATACGATGCAAGGTCGCGCACATTCATAAACTCAAATCCTTTATTTTTGGTTTGTGTGCCAAATTCATCTAGCGAGCTAATCAGCTTTTTCGCCATGTTTTTATTATTTGTATATTGCAATGCTGTTGCGGCTAGAGCTTTTGTTGATATGTCAAGCCCTTTCCAATTCTTATTTATCCATTGCACCGTGGCATCGCTCACTTTATTCCCGTTTAGACTTTGCATTACTTCAGGAAATGCTGAGCGGAAAATGGTGTATTGTAAGTCTATGTTTTGAGCTTTGCTGTCATAAAATTTCAGCGCTTTTTCTATCATTTTGTTTAGCTCGTGATTGTTTGGCAAGTATCCCGAACGTTTAAGTATTGCCAGATATGAGAGAATTTTTGAAGTCGTGAATATGCTTCCTGACGTGTCCCATTTGCACCAACGCCACGCTCCATTGTCTAATTGCATATCTATCAAAAATTGCAGAGTGCTTTTCTGCACTTTTTGCATATCTTTAATGTCAAACTGTAATTCGAGTTCGCTGTGCTCTTTTTGTAACCCGAGAGCTACACTTGAGGCAAAAAAGGCTGACGATTGACAAGAGAGACAATTCCATAAATTATCGTCTGATGTTAATAATGGTAGTGACTCTACTACTGTCCACATTGCATTTTCTGTGAATGTTAGAGTGCTACTGATGTCTCTACCTTCCGGATGGGCGATGTCAGTGCTATATGTTTTTTCGCCTGGGTTGAGGTAAAAGTTTTCTGAGTCAACCACTAATGTTTGTGATGGCAATACTGATATGCTCACTCGTTCACCATCGCTGAATGTGCCATTGCTAACTTTAGCAGTAATGTAAGCTTTGCCGGAGTTGATTAGGTCAGATTTGCCGGCATCAAGTGTGATAAACTCAACGTCGCTTTGGCCTGCCTTGAGTGTCTTTTTTACTATTTGTTGAGCTATCGGTGAGCCGGATATAGTGTCAGCATCAATTTGCAGCAATAATTTTATGTGTTGCTCTGTGTCGCTGTTGTTCATTACGGTCGCTCCAATTATTGCGCGATCGTCACTGCGTACAAATCTAGGCATATTTGTGCTAACCATTATCGGCTTTGCTGCAACAAATTCATGACTAATTTGTACATTCTTACAATCTTTTGTCCACGCAAATCCTTGCAACTGCCATGTCGTATTTGAATTTGGTGTTATGAAACTAATGTCATATTCGCCGTTCTTGTCGCTATTCAAATCCGGTTTCCAAAATGCTAAATAGTTGTCGGTATTGCGCAAAGTGATGTTGTCAAAATCGGCTGTATTTGTCACATCGCTACCTGAATCGGCTACATCCTCGTCTGAAACCTCGCTTTCTACGGCTAGATATTGAGCTCCAAACGAAGCGCTACTTAACATTGTTGTGGCCTCAGTGGATGCAAGGTCGGCTACTGCTAATTCGGCTTTGACTGAGCTCGCTTTCAACTTGCGTGAGCCTCTTGTGTAGCCCCATTCTCCTTTATATTGCCATATCGGTGCTGTTAACTCGTTGAATACCTTTGATGTGTATGGCTTGTTTACACTATGCAGTATGCTCCTTTGTTGCAAAAACGAAAGGAGTAAACTACCGTTAGACGATTTTGGCGTGTAAAGACGTAGCGACGACTTTGCCCGATTTGTAAACAAGTCAAGTCGTTTGTCGTACATAGTCAGTACCATGGCTGATGTAATACTATTGCCGGCATTATCTGTGATGCGGAAATGCCATTGTTCAGGTGTGTCTGCATATATTTTATCGCGGAAACTTTCTGTGCTGAACTTTAACTCGTTGTCGGGTTTCTCAGGCAAATAAAACGAATTTGTCCAAGTCTCGCAATTGTGTACGGCATACATTCGCAGTCTCTCTCCAAGAAGTTTTATGTCTGATAAATTAACCGTCAGTGTGTGATAGCCGGAGCTAAATATTTGCTTATTGTATTTGGCTTCTGCTAAATCTGCATAAGTATATATTATTGTGTTATCTTCGCGTACACCAATAGTAAATGAAACAGTTTTGCCTTCTTTATTGTAGTCTATGGTGTCGGTAGGTTTAACCCAAATCAGATCTGATGTAGGCAACTCTTTCTTTGTCGAGTCATATAAATAGATATAATAAATTTCAGCATCTGCTGCGAGCCCTGTTTCGAGCAAGCTAAATTTAAAACTATATTCGCCGGCCTTGATATCTGATAATTTCATTACTATATTATTAGGATCTTCAGACGTGCCTGACGCAACGATGCTATCTGAGTTGGCAATTAGTGACCAGCGCACAGGTAGTGCCAACTTTTTGGAGTTGGGATCTAATATGTCTACGCTTACGACAACACTATCATTTATGTCGTATGCTGTTTTAGTGATTTTATTATTGATGCATATCTTATATGGATATGCAGCAGAAAACCATTTTGTCTTTGATATTGTAGTGCCGTCTGACGCAATGACATTACATTCAACTTGAGCCTGATCTGTGTCATCGTTGTAGCTATAAGGCACAGCTATTTCAAATGCACCGTTCACGTCGGTTTTGCCTTGCGCTTTTGTCGGTTCGTTCGTAGTAACTACACATTCTACTGTAGCATTGTCTACGCCAAAGTTTGCATAGTTAAGCACAACTCCGCTTATCACTGCAGTGCCTTTATGTTTGTCAGCACCTTCCTGCTTTTCTGTCGTTTGGGGCCAAACGGTAAACTTATCGAAACGCATTGTCTCCGGCTTGAAATCGCTGACTTCAAACCTCACTAAATTATTACTTGACGCTTTGTTGTTGGTGCTTATTGCATAAGTGCCGAGTTTAACATCTTCCGGAATCTTAAATTGCCCGCTAATTCTGCCAAATTCGTCACTCGTGAATGTGTCATTTGAGATTACTTCATCGCTCACGTATGAGATTAACTCCATGGCTTGCATTACTTGCGGTTGAACTTGCCCGTTAGCGGTTATGATACCTGCCCAATTTACTGTGTCGCCCGGTTTGTAGATGGGCATATCGGTCGTAAGGCTGTAGCTATAATTCTGTTTCGCATTTTGTGCAGAGCTATTTCTCAATTTTTCCAGATATATCAATCCTGTAAAGTCTTGAGTAACACCATCAATTTTTAGTGATACGCTTCCGGCTATTGGTTCTGAAAACGTTGCTATGCCTTGAAAGTTGGTTACGGCTGTAGCTATCGGCTTTTTGTTTGATTTTACTGTTACCGGAATATTGGGTAATGACTCTCCGGTTTTTATGTCGATGACGTGCACAGCATTCATGTTTTGCGCTGATAATGCTACCGGTATAGCGCGAGCCGAATATACTTTATATGTGCTAATTTGGTCACTAGAAATAAAAGCCTTGAGCTCGTAATTTCCCAATGGCAGTTGCATTTGCAAAATTGTGTCGCCTTTCTCCGGCGATTTGTGATTTATGGCAAATTCTTTTGTGTCGATTATTAGTTCCGATTTTATAACTTTAATTGTCAGTGTCTCAACATTCCTCATATTGGAAAGCCTCAAGTCAAACGGCTCGTTGGCTGCAACAAGGGCATTGACGTTTAGTGTTAGTGACGGATTTGTTGCCAAATTCATAAGATGTGCCACAATGTCTTCTGCCCAAGTGCCTTTGAGCTCTTTTTGTGCTTCTGTTAATGCGGCGATATATTTACTTATGCCATATTGTCGGTCTATCTGTTCTATGTTTGTGTAATTATCTTTTATATATTGAAATGCAATGCTTGCATTCGATTTGTATTCTGCCGGTGCTGATTTGTACAGTTGAAGTAGTCCGGCAAGATCTAGATCAGACTTGTTTAGCCTAATTTTCCAATTGTACCATGGCGCTGACGGCTCTTTGTGTAATGATAAAATTGCATCTTTTCTTGATGCGCTTATAGTCTTGTTCACATCAATAATCTCTGATGCTACAAAGTCAGCCAGGGTGGGGTAGTAGCGCTGGCATATGTCGTCAGCATCAACAATTCGGGTGAGTTCGCTTATTGGCATATCTCCGGCATTTGCCCAGGCGACTTCGCATAATGAGTCGATAACCGTCTTAAACATTTCGCCGCTCCATTCTGTCATATCTTCCGGACGTGGACTAAGTGGTAGTTTGCGCGATGCATAAACATAGCTCCTCTGTGAATATACTTTGTTGATGAGCGTGGCAGCGTATAGATCAAAAAGCGATTTCACTTGCCGATCTTTCTGCTTCTTTGCCAACTTTAGTACTTCTTTAGCAGAGTACTGCAGGCTATCTCTGTCTATTGAGTAGTTTGCTACTGATATCTGCATTAATGCTTGCAGCACGCCTATGCCATCGCCTGATTTTTCGCTTTCGGCGAGAGCTATATTTGCATCCTTAACTACTTGTCTCGGATATGCAAAATCTGGTTTGTTTATGTCGGCTCTAGCCACTACGGCTATCACTAAAAGCAAACAAAATGCTATTATTTTTTTCATAGTTTGTAATTTCTTGGAAGATAATGCAAATCTAATATTTTTATTTGACAACTCTTTTATAATTGTTTTGATATTTTTTTGCTCCGAAAGTTTAAAATGATATGCCGTCAGTAGACTTTTAGTGGAGATTTCTCTCTCCACCACCTCCCGCCGGTTGCGGAATGCCGTGTAGCGGCTAGCGCTCCACCACCTCCCCCAAAGTTATGAAATGCCGAGTAGCGGCTAGAACTACGTCTCCTCCCACTGGTTGCGGAATGCCGTGTAGCGGCTAGCGCTCCGCGTAGCGGTGCTAATAATGTAGCCTCGGGTAAGGCCGGCAGAGCCGCCGCAACCCGAGGTGACCGCATTCCCCCATACCCGCGCTCCGCGTAGCGGTGCGTATAAAAACGGCTATCCATCGTGCCGGGAGGCAAGAATTTGTAGGGTGCTGCCCACATTATCTCACTTGCGGATATAAAAATAAAAAGGAGCGGCTCACGCAACTCCTTTCTATGGGTTTCCAATAGGTACAATTTCTAAGGTAAAAAAGATTGTTTTAGGTTTGCACCACAAAGATAGTGCATCTTTTTGCCTTATGACAAATTTTTTTGCATGTTATAAAGCATAGTTTTGCAATATGAAAGTTCGCTTAAAAACTGACCTATTGTGTAACTATTTGGAATATAGTTAATTGTACTGCTGTAACAATATTGTAACCTACTTGAATATGCTGTTAAAAAATATTAAATTGACTATTGTTTATGTCAAATTGCTTAAGTTTTAACTTAACACCATCAAATACTGCATAGTTAAATTGCGAATAGCAATCACCTAATATAATAAGCCGTGCCGTTGTGCCGTTTATCAGACGGTCTATTGCTATATGACGGTGCCCAACAACCACATAGTCAGTCTCGGGGTGGGCGTTCGCATATTCGCGCGCAAAGAGCATACTTGTTTCTTTGTCGTCTCCGCTGTAGTCGGGCACGTAATTTATCTCATCACCTCTGCTATGTGAGCTCCAACTGTGTGCAAACGGAAGTATCCATCGTGGATGAATTGAGGCACATAGCTTTTGGCAGATGTTATTGCGGAATATGCGGCGCAAGTATTTAAAACCTGTTGGAATTTTACCTAATCCATCTCCGTGGCTGAGGAAAAATATTTTGCCGTCAATGTTGTGTACAACATATTCGTCAATGATTTCTACACCAAGTTCATCTCGCAGATAATCAAAGATCCACATGTCGTGGTTGCCTTTAAACCAATATACCTTTACTCCGGCATCTGTGAGCCGTGCAACTGCTGCAAAAAAGCGCACAAATCCACGTGGCACTACGGTGCGATACTCAAACCAAAAGTCGAGTATGTCACCCAAGAGATAGACCGTCTTCGCATCCTCTGACATTAAATCAAGCATGCGTACCAATATATCTTCGTGCTTGCGGCGATCTGCTATATATTTAGCCCCAAGATGAGCGTCGCTTAAAAAATATGTTTTTGTGCGTTGTGTTGCCATTACATAAACCCTAGTTCGAGTTTCGCTTCATCGCTCATCATCTCTTTGTCCCATTCCGGTTCAAAGACAATATTTATATTTACGCCGGTAACACCTTCAATGGCTTCGAGTTTCAGACGCGCATCTTCTATTATAAAATCTGCTGCCGGGCAATTGGGCGCGGTGAGTGTCATATCTATATTTATTTCGCCTGCATCGGTCACATCAATTTTATAGATTAACCCTAGGCTATATATATCAACAGGTATCTCCGGGTCGAAAACGGTTCGCAACATTTCGACCACCTTCTCTTCTATTGCTAATTTTTGTTCTTGTGTCATATTATATATTATAATGTGAGCATTTGCTTCTTTAGCTGACAAAGTTACAAATTTTATTGAAATTCCACCGCATAACCAACACATTGTGTATCCGAAAAATATTGTTATGCCTGCTTTATCTCTCCAAAATCGTTTATGCATAGAAATTTTTTATCGAAATCTATTGTATTATAAGTGATATATTTTAACTTTGTGAAAATTTTAATAATTAGCTAAAAATGAAACGTATTAAAGAAACTCTATTAGTCCTTGCTGCAATCTTCGCATTGGCCATGCCTGCACAAGCAAAAGTATTTTCGTTCGGCCCGCGTGTGGGTATCGGTGTCAATGAAATGAAGTTTGACAAATCTGCTCTTTCTAGTGATAATCGCACAGGTTTCACTGCCGGTCTCGAAGCCGAAGTGATGATTCCTACTTTAAGTTTAGGCGTTGACATCTCTGCTATGTATGTGCGCCGCGACGCTAAGTTCATGGAACAAGAAAAAATCGTATCGTCTCAACGCGACTATATTGATATCCCTCTCAATCTTAAATACAAAATTAGCTTGCCTATCGTAAACAACCTCGTAACTCCTTACGTGTTTACCGGACCCGATTTCGCTTTCCTCACTTCTAAAACTGCTATTAATGAAGCTTGGAAAAACAAGAGCGTTAATGTGTCGTGGAATGTCGGTCTTGGCGTTCAACTTTTCAGCCACCTTCAAGTTGGCGCAAGCTATGGCTTTGGCATAACCAAAGCTGCTGAGAAGATTGCTAACGTTGGTGATAGCAATGTTCAAATCGAAGGAAAAAATAATTACTGGACAGTTACTGCTGCTTGGCTGTTCTAATTAACAATTAACCAAATGGTTAGCGGCAAAGTGTAAACTACGCTTTGTCGCTAACTGTTTATACAAGCGAAAAAAAGCAGAAAAATGCTTGCACAATTCAAAAAAAAAGCCTAACTTTGCATCGCAAACCACGAGATATGGTACCTTGGCCGAGTGGTTAGGCATCGGTCTGCAAAACCGAGCACAGC
>CAZJEA010000040.1:0-18043 GCA_964544895.1 uncultured Bacteroides sp.
GACCAAACCGATGGCAAGAGCACATTGACATTTTTACCATAAATTTCCCACACACGTGGTTTTTATACGCACCGCTACGCGGAGCGCTAGAGAGAGGGGTAACGCCCACCTCGGGTCACGGCGGCTCTGCCGGCCTCACCCGAGGCTACAATATCGACACCGCTCTGCGGTGCGCTAGCCGCTACACGGCATTTCCCAAAGCGTGTATTCTAACCCAAGTTGTGTGAACCGGCCGCACCGCGTCTCAACCCGCGTCAGCCCATGCTATGCCCATTCGCATATTCGTGTCATCACGTGTTGCTTATTGCGGATTCATTGAGAGATGAATTTTTGTCTTCGGAACGAGATTCTTACGGGCAAAATTAGCAATAGACTTAGGTGAAAGGTTATTGACGGCGTCAACAAAGTCCGAATTGAGGTCGAGCCCGAAACGAGCGTAAATCTTTAATACCGCATACCAATAAGAGTTGTCGGCAATGTTTGCGCTGTTGCTTTTGAGCATATACTGTTTCACTTTGAGAACTTCGTCGTCGCTGATGTTTTTTGCATTGTTCATGTCGGCAATAGTTTTGTCGACAATTTGTGCAGTTGCCTCTGCATTTTCGGGCGCAACACGTATGTACACCGGCATTATGAATAGTGCGGGGTCATTTCCGTTCATGCCTGCAGAAACTGAACAGTGCGTCTTAACGCCATAGGTCCATCCGCGCTCTTCGCGAATATCTTGATAGAGTTTCGACGAGAGTATTTGACCGAAAGCCGATGCTGCAACAACGTTTTTGACATTGTACTCGCAGTCCCCGCTATAAAATGAGTAGACTATAGATTGAGGTGTTTCCATTGGCATGTAAAATTTGCGGTCAATGTTACCTTTAGCATATCTGTAGTCCACGTCTTTAGGCTGTTCCATGCGTCCGGCGGTGGGAAGTGTTGCCACATATTTTTGCACATAAGTGCGTAGTGAGTCTTCATCAAAATTGCCTATAACAAAGAATGTGAAGTCGCTCATATCGCTGAAACGTTCGTGGTGCAGGGCGAGAATTTTATCGTAGTCTACTTTGTCCAGGTCTTCGACATGAAGTTTCGAGCCGAATGCGTGATGGTTGTAAACGTAGGTGTGAATAGAGTCGCCCATAGCTGTTGTAGCGTTAACGTTGCGATTGTCTATGCGCATACGAGTGTTTTGCATCAAGTTTTCAAATGCAGCATCATCGCGTCGCGGCGCTGTTGCCTTCAAATATAGCACTTGCATTGCAGTCTCGAGGTCTGCAGGAGTGGTTGTTGCTTCAAGCGATTCAAACATATTGTCGATTTGTACGCTTGTGCGTAAGGTCTTGCCAACGAGGAGTTTTTTTAGTTGCGAAGAAGAATATTTTCCGTAACCGGAAACGGCAAGCACCTCATCCGCCATTTTGTAGTTAGCCTTGTTGTTGGGGTCGAACGATTGCGAAAAGCCTCCGGGGCTATATGCTGCTACCAACACTTGGTTTGGCTTAAAGTCGGTTTTCTTGACCAATACTTTTATGCCGTTGGAGAGAGTCCATTGTTTAGTGTCAAATTGCTTTAGCTCTGTTTCGGCGACAATGCTGCCGGCTTGAGGTAAATTCTCGACTATGTTTCCTGTAACAACGGTGTCAACCCATGGTGTGAGCTCGTTGCTATTTACTGAGGCGTAGGCTTGAGCTAAAGATGCGTTGTTGAGGTCGGCATCAATGTCGCCCTCGGGAGCATAAGCTATGTTTATGACATTGTGGTTGTCGTCGCTGATTATCGAATTAAGGTAGTTGTTGATGTCGTTGGTTGTGACACCGGCAGCTACTCCTTTCATCATTTTATAATAAACGTCGGCAGCCGGGAGAGCTCCGCCATCAAGGTAGTGGCGCACATATTTTTTAGCGTAGACTGTGTTTGTAGTCTTTTCTCTGTCGGCAAAGTCGGCATCGAGTTTAGCTTTTGCCGTTAGCTTTGCGCGTTGAAGTTCGGTGTCGAGCACACCATATTTTGCTGCACGCTTTAACTCTGTGGCATAAGCTTTCATACAGTCGAGAGCGCGGCCTTTTTTAGCTTGCGCGCGTATGAGCAAAGCCTGGCAAGTGCTTGAAAGCAAGAATTTTTTGTCGCCAATGCCGAGGTTGATAAATGGAGCGTCAGCTTGTTGTTCTACCTCGTCAAAACGCTCGGCGAGTATGTTCATCGCCAAGTCTTTAATATAGTCGTTGCGTATTTCGTCGATAGTGTTGAGTTGGTCGTCGGGAGTGCCCGGGTGCTTGATAAATAGTTGCACCATAGTGTAGGGTTGCTCCTTGTCGGTTTGCACCGTGGCAATGATGTTCTCGTTGTCTTCAATAGCTACACGAGGTGGCACGGCTGATGTTGTCGGACGAGGTATGTCTGAAAACATATCTTTAATCTTTGACTCGATGTAGTCAATATCAATATCGCCAACAACGACAATGCATTGATTTTCGGGGTGATACCATTTGTGGTAGTAGCTGCGAAGGTCGTCATAAGCAAAGTTTTTCACTACGCTCATAAGTCCGATAGGCATACGGTTGCCATATATGTTGCCGTTGTAGATGATTGGCGCTGTCTTTTCGAGAAGTCGGTTGTTGGCACCGCCGTTGCGTTGTCGCCATTCTCCCTCTATGACACCGCGCTCGTTGTCTATATCGTTGTCGTTTAGTGATAGGTCGTGACTCCAGTCGCGCAATATCAGCAAGCATGAGTCTAGCGCTGATGTGCGCGCCGTGGGCACCTCACAAATATTGTATACTGTTTCGTCGGTAGATGTGTAGGCGTTCAGATTTCGGCCAAATTTCACACCTATGGTCTCAAGATATTCAATTAGCGTATTGCCCGGAAAGTGAGCTGTGCCGTTAAAGCACATATGCTCAAGAAAGTGTGCCAAACCGCGTTGGTTCTCTTCTTCATTGACAGAGCCTACGCGTTGTGCTATGAAAAAGTCTGCGGAGTTTTGAGGCGTTGTGTTCTTGCGTATGTAATAAGAAAGTCCGTTTGATAGGTTACCAATGCGCACAGCCGGGTCGATTGGAATTTTGTTAGCTGCAAAGGTTGAGCAGAGTGATACCGTCGCTGCTAAAACTGATAATAAAAGCTTTTTCATATCTAGAAAATGAATTTAATTGACGTTTTAATGGTGTTGTCGTTGACGTTGTCTACATACGATGTGTGTGAGTAGTCTACGGCAAGCTGCAAGGCATATTTCTTTGAAATTGCCCGTGTCACTGACACTGCTGCGCTGATTTGCGATTGATTGTTAGAAGCGTAGTTGAAATAGCGCTCGCTAACATCTATGAGCGATTTCTCTGAGTCGGCGGCATCGGTGATGACAAGCTCTGACTCACTCAGCGGCGATTTGTAGTTGAACCCCACTTCGGCTGCTAGCAGCCAATTCGCTGCGGCTGCTATGGCGCCTTTCACGTTAATGCCGGCATTAAAATCGTTTATCAACATTTCGCGTCGAGGATCGGCATAAATCTGTCTGTCGTGTGAATACCCAAAATTAGGTATCACCGAGAGCAACCGATTTTTGCTGTCGTGATATTCATATAGCCCTTTTACGGAGAACGAATATGAATTGTCGGCATACATCTCCAAATATCCTATTTGTGGATATATGGAGGTTGCGGCATCTCCGAATATGTTCTCTTTGCCATGGCGACGGTAGACGTTGTAGCTTACTGCTCCCGCGGCTGTATGTTTTGCTGTGGAGTGAGAGTAGCCTACTTGTACGTCGAGGTTGTTGTGCCACACACTGCATAGCGGCAGTCGGTTGAGGTCGGTTAAGATTTTGTTGAATGTAAACCGCGAAGCACTCACCGAGGCTATAAATCCGTTGCCTGACGACGGATATAGATTGGCAGTGGCGCCATAGCGATAGCCGTTGTAGTAGGCTGCGTCGCCGGTGCCGGCAAAACGGTTGTAGTGTGTGCCGAGTCCGGTGGCATGATAAATAATCGATGACCCCATTTCGCTCACAAACTCAATGTCGTTTGATTGTTTGTATTTGCGGAAATTGACCGATAGCCCGGTGAAATAGTTGCCGCTGGCGCGGAAAGCGGCTCCAATTGCGGCGTCGAGGGTGCCAGTAATGTTGCGCGGGCGAGGGTCAACGTTGCGATAGTATAGCCCGGCGAGATATGACAACTTGCCGCCCCAAGCCCAGCGCCCGCGAGTGTCGGCAAAGCCGCCACCGAAGTAATAGCGCTCAACGTTCATATTTCCGCCTATTTCATCAGTAGTGAAATAAGGGTATATGATATTGGCGTCGGAGGTTTCGTTACACTCAATGTTGTATTGTTTGCCATTGTTGTAGAATGCTTCTCCCCAAAGTGTTGAAGAGCCGTGTTTTATGTATGCATCGGCGTTAAAAGCTGCAATATTTGAGCTGTTGCCGAGTTGCGGATTTACGGCTTGCGATTGCTTTTGGTGATTGTAATAAACTTCAAGCGATGAGAACGACGTTGGCAGCATCCACTGTTTTACTGCCGGATTATCGAAACTCTGTGCGAAAAGCGTGCGGTTGCTGCGCATGGCTATGACTGTGCGGTCGGCTACGGAGAGTGTGTCTTGTGCCGATAGCAAAGTGGCTGATGCCAAGCAGCATATTGATATTAGAAGTTTCTTCATTGTTCAATAGGTGTTACACCATCGTAAGTAATTGTTGTTGCCGGAGTGCCGTTGAAGTCGATAGCCGTGCCCTGACGCTCTATTTCTGAGGGTATGCAGTCGCGGTTAAAGTCTGCCGTAGAGTTGTTTGTGTCTTTGAGCACCGCGTTGCCGGCGTCGTTAACATAAAGCAGCTTGCGACGTACGCTGCGGAAGTAACGGTTTTTGTCGCGGTCTATGCTGCCACAAGCGGTCCAGCCGCAGTCGAGTTGCGGAGCGCAAAGATTCCACGCATAGTTTGACTCAACACTGCAGTTGACAATGTCTATAATCCAGTTGTTGGGTATGAAATATGCGTTGCCGGTCATGGGGAAAGTCCCTGCCACGGTAATCATTTCGTAGTCATAAGTGTAGTAGTTGTCAGCAAGGAACGACTCTTTGTCTGCGGGAATACGCGCTATGCCATAAGCTTTAAGCCCACGGTTGTGAAGCATAAAGTAGCTTTTGGTGTAGCAGTACCATTTGTCGAGGTTTGGCACTGTGGGGCTGTCGATATCCAGATTGCTAGGACTCGACGATATGTCGTACCACTCAAAATCGGCGTTTGAGAGATCGAACGAGTTTGGGTTTGAGATGCGGTGGTCAATGCCCGTGTCGGCGAGCAATAAGTATTGTCCGGGTTGCACCGGGTGCTCTGTGCCGTTGCCGGGAATTGTGTAAATTGCTTGTACGGTTACTGCCTCGTCCATGATGTTGGGCTGATACTCGTACTTATCGGTAGTAGTAAATTTAGTCTCAAAGAAGGTAATGCCGTCAGCGTAGATCACGTGGTCTGTGTTGTTATACAGTTTCACGTAGTCGTCGCCATAATATTGGTTGCCTGAACTTTGGAGTGTGCCTGCGAAAAATATTTCGGCAATGATAAGGTCGTCGGTGTCGATGTTATTGTAGGCGCTGAGAGCAAGTGTTGTAGTCGCATTTTTGTTTATCTGCACACTGTAAGCGTGGGCTTGCATGTGCGATGTGGCACCATTCTCGAGCTGCACCTCGGCTTGATAGTCTACATCGTAAAGACCGATAATGAGCTGTATGTCATCGCGAGAGTTGAATGTATATGTGCGGCTGTTAGAAATATTCTTAAATTGGAATGTCTCTGAGACGATTTGTCCTTGGGCAACCTCGTCGGGCACTGAGATGTTTACACTAACATTGCCCGACGATAGGGATCCCGAGAGAGAGTCGTCGCAAGCTGAGAGTGTGAACATTGCCACTATGGCGTATAAGAGATATAGATGTTTCATTTATGTGATGTTATAGTGTGAAGTTAAGTTCCATGCCAAAGTATGCATCTGACGTGCGACGCACAGTGATGCCATTGCTTTCGTAGTCGGGAAGATAGTCCAGTATCCTATTTGCGAAAGCCGAGATTTTCAGCCATTTGCCGATTTGCTTGGTGGCTTTGAGGTTTACGTATAGAGCCGTGGGCACTTTTTGAGTGCGGTAGATATCTTCGTTGTAAGTCTTGACGAGGTATTGCAGTATGTGGTTTGACTCTGCGTCGCCGGCATAGTCGTGTAACAGCCCGTCGGCAGCGGCGATGTATGAAACGGGCACTCCGTTCTGACGCAGACGTGTGGTTTTTACAAACCACATGCACTGTATGTTTGTCGAGAAAATCAAGCCCCAGCGCGGTATTTGCGTGTCAAACATGAAGTTGGTGTTGAACTGCTCGTTGACACGTCCGTCGTTTGAGTCGTAAAGACCAACATATAAGTCGCTGACTGCTTGGTTGCCGACAACGTCGTTCACGGTGGCGTAAAGTTTTTGTGAATTTGAGTAGGTGGATTTAAACCAAGCTCCGGTGATGGTCAATGAGGTGCGCAGTGGCTTAAAACGCTGAGTATTGATTTGAAATTCGACGCCTTTTTTGTTTATGCGGCTGCCGTTTGTGACTTTGCTGTATCCGTCGAGTATGTAAAGATCTTCGTAAGGTAGATCTTCTAACGACGGCTGTGACGTGAGCGACAGAGCATCTATTGCCGACGCATCATATTTGCGATAAGCATACGAGCTGTAAACTTGCGAGTAGCGATAGCCTGACGACATACGCTCATCGAAGTATGTCACCGAGAGTGAGTTGCCGCCTAGTTCAGCGCCAAAACGAATTTCCCATTTGCGGTTACGCGCCGCTTTGAGGTTGTAGTTCGTAGCATCTTCGATGTATGTGCGCAAGTTTACGCGGCTATATTCGCCGGGGTTGTTAACGTCGTAGTAGTTGAGTTGCACTATGTCGTTGTAGTGTGCTTGCGGATAAAGATAGTCTATGGTTGGCATTTTTGTTGTGAGACCGTAGCCGGCAGCGAGAAGGAGCTTCAATTTGCCAATGGCAGGAAAGTGCCAAACCGCATTAGCGCGAGGATCGATGTAAACCTTTCCGGCAAGGTCGTACTTGCTATCGAGCGATGGCAGTTGTATGGTGCGCACACCAAGTTGCACCTCGGCGGTAGAGTTGGCTATTTTGGCACTGAAGTTGTCTTCGGCGAAGAACGACAGCACGGCAAGCGACGGGATGTCTTTGTAGGCGCGAGGACGAGTGGTCCAACTTGCAGAAAGCGGTTGCGAAAGATTATAAACCTGACCGTCACCATAGTTTTTGGCAAGCGAAAATTCGCTACCCACCTTGTATTTGTTAATAGTCTGTCCGGCACCAATTTGTCCGTCGGCTTTGAGTTTTAGAGAGAGGTCAAAGGGACGGCCGTCGCTGACATAGTTGGCAATATATTCGGAGAGAAGGTAAGCGCCGTCGTGCACACCTTCGTCCATGGTTGTCGGGGCTACTGAGGCGCGGCGCGGTGCAACTTGCTTGCGGCGAGTGAGCTTATCTACTTGGTAGGTAGCTCCGGTGTTGAGGGTTACGGCATTGAGCCATTTAATTTTGTTGAACTCTAAGGCAAGTTCTGACGAGAACGCATATTTGTTGTAGTTGCTTTTGTAGTCGTCGATTTTATTGTAGTTGAGGTCGGGGTCTACTTTTGAGTTATCAAACGAGCCGGTGTAATCTATGCCGGGGGCAAAAGTGATGGCTAGGGCATCGGTGTAAAAATGAAGGTTGGCACGAGCTGATGCGTTAACGCGCTTGTAGTTTTCGAGGTTGTTGCGAGGGTCGACTTTAGAGTCGAGGTATCCGGCGTCAACGTTGATGACATGTTGGTTGACGTTGAAACCTTTGCCCACAGAAAAAAGCTTGCTATATTCGTCTGCTTTAAAGCGAGCGCGCAACGGTGTGGCTTTCTTGATGCGTTTGATATTTACCATGCCCGACGTGAGGTTGCCGTATTCGGCAGAAGGAATGCCGCGCACAATTTCTACGCTTTCGATATTGTCGGTAGAGATGGTGCGCATATCAACGCCGCGGTTAGTGAGGTTGCGTGAGTACTCGGGGCCGTCTGTGGCAGTCGTAGGTATGTTTTGCATTTCGGCATCGCCACTGAGGTTTACCCCGTCGACAACGAAAAGAGTGCCGAGAGAGGAGATGGCATAGTCGCTGTTTGTAGAGATGGTGCCTGAGGCGGAGAGATTGCCGGTTTCGCGCAACGCAATGCTGTTTACGGCACCCATATTCGGGTTTTGCGATATGTTGCCGGGAATGAGCTCTAGCAGGTCGGTGAAGCTAGTAGGTTGTATGTGCTCCATGGCGTCGCGATCTATGCGAGAAGCTGTGGTAGCACCATTGCTTTCGCGAGCGGTGACAACAACTTCGCGCAACATTTCGGCTGTGGGCTTCAGCTTGAAGACGATAGTGGTGTCAGAGCTTATAGAAATGTTTTGTGAGAGCGTTTGGTATCCGATGAAAGCAATTTTCACTGAGTAGCGTGCCGCCTCGGCGCGGAAGGCAAATTCGCCGTCAGCCGAGGAGTGTATAGATATGTTTGTTGGCATTATCGCCACCGAGGCAAAGCCCAAAGGCTCGTTATCTGAATTGTCAAGTATTAAACCACGAACAGTGTATTGTGCAGAGACCGCCAGCGATGTCAACAACAAAGCAAGTAAGGTATGTAATATTCTCATTATCAATGTGTCATATTAGTCTCTGCAAAGATAAGAATACATTATGACATACGCAATACCTAAAAATGAGTATTATTAGAAGTATTAGAGCAAGGGTAGGGGTGAAAAAAGCGCCCCGACACCGTGTGCCGAGGCGTTATCTCTTTTTTTTAGTCGTCGAAACTCATTTCGCTGAAACCTTCTTCGTCAAACTCATCGGGGTTGAATCCTTGTTCGTCGTAGAGAGGATCGTCGAAGTCGTCGAGCGTGGTTTGAGTTTTACCTTTAGCGGGAGTAGGAGCAGCTAGAGGTTCGAGCTCTTGAATTTGTGGCGGCGGGGTGCCGAGAGAGAGAGTACATACCGGGTCGCGCAAGGTGCGTCCGGTGATTAATTCTTTCATTTCGAGGAAGAAAGAACGGTCGTTCAAGTAGTCGAAAGTGAACATTAAGCGTTGGCCCTCGTCATCAATAAAATCAGAAAGCACACATTCATCCATGATATAAGCATCTTCGTCTGTGTCGGTGCCCATATCTTCTAGAGTAATCTCCTTTTCTTTCTCCCAACTTTCATCACAAATGAAAAACGAGCACATCTCGTTTTTATCATAACCAACACTTTCGCAAATAGCGTTTTTCAAGTCGAAAAAAGTAGCGTCAGCGTCGATTTTGATTTCCCTTTTGAAGTTATCAACTTCATCTGAAACTAAACGAAAATTGAATACCATATATTTTAATAGTTATACCTATTTAAAGTTGTGTTTATATTATATCGGTTTAGTAATGTTTTGATGTTGCGAAGTTAGTAAAACTTATTTCTTTATGCAAAATAATTTTACAACAAAACTGCAATTTTTTCTATAAAGGCAGTTTTTAACTTTTGAGCCCTATCGGTAAACTTTGTGGCGACAAAATTAATATTTTATTCAGATAAACACACAATTTTTAGAGCATTTTTTTTTGTCTTTTTTTGTGCGGCGAAAATCTTCGCAAAAAAAAGCGTAATTTGTTGAATTTATTTGTATTTATTCAAAAAAAAGCGTTAATTTCGCATATAAAATCTAACTGCGAGCAATCGCAGAGCGTATTAATCTGCTTTTTCCTAACCATATTGAAAATCATATAAACTAAAAACACTAATATTATGCCTCAACAGCAATTAGATAAACTCGACCTAACCATATTAAATATGCTAGCCGAGAACGCACGCAAGCCGTATCTGGAGATTTCTAGAGAATGTGGTGTTTCGGGCGCAGCAGTGCATCAACGCATACAGAGATTGAGTGCCAACGGAGTTATTGCCGGCTCTGAATGTTTGTTCAATCCCTCAGCATTGGGCTATGACACTTGCGCTTATGTGGGCATATTCTTGCGTGACCCTTCACAATATGAGCAGATGGTAGAAAAATTGCGCACCATCCCTGAAGTTGTGGAGTGCTATTACACTACCGGTCAATATGATATTTTCATCAAGCTCTACGCTCGCAATAATGATCATTTGTTGCAAGTGCTGCAATCAATACAATCATTGGGTTGGGCGCGTACGGAGACGCTTATTTCATTTAAGCAAATATTCAAACGTCAGCCACCGGTAATTGTTAACGACAAATAAGCGCGTCTGTATTTCACGCTGACATATCACGATAAAATTTACACCTTAAAACGTATCATCACAATTATGCTTAAAAAGTTAAGAACATTGCTTTGCACTGCGGCTTTAACTGTAGTGCTCTCTTCTAATGCCGCTACGTCTGATTTCAATACAAGCTTCGCTGACTCAACCATACGCCTTGACTATGTGTTGGGTGGCAATAAAACAAATCCGACTGTAGCTTTGGCACATACATATAAGAGTGAGGGTTGGTCGGGACGCCGACATAACCTGAATGCTGTGCCCTATCAAGGCAATGCTCAGCTTACAGTCACTACTTTAGCCGGTGACACAATATATCGCACATCGTTCTCAACACTCTATCATGAGTGGTTGCAATTGTCTGACACTGTGCAACGTGCTTACGAGAACACAGTGCTTATGCCAAAACCCCACGCTCCTGTAAATGTGGAGCTTCGCGTGCTCGACTATCATCATAAAACGATATCGTTGCACCGCCATACTCTCAATCCTGCAGATATACTTATACGCCAAATCCCGGCAACCAGCTACAATGTATACAAAGTGCACGAAGGTGCATATAAAGGTCAGAAAATTCATGTTGCCATATTGCCCGAGGGCTTTAAGACAGATGAAATGGAGAAATTTCACGACTACGCCCGTCGCACTGTGCATGCAATGTTTACGCACGAGCCGTTCAGCTCACTGCGCGATCGCTTTGACTTTATCGCTGTAGATGTGCCATCGGTTGATAGCGATGTTAGCGTGCCAAAAGATGGTATTTGGCGCAACACAGCCTTTGGCTCTCATTTCTCAACATTTTATAGCGACAGATATCTCACTACACCAAATGTGTTTGACGTGCACAATGCCTTGGCAGGTGTGCCTTACGAACATATCATAATACTTGCCAACACAGAGATTTACGGTGGTGGCGGCATATACAATAGCTATACACTAACCAACACCGGTAATCCGAAATTTGAGCCCGTAGTTGTGCACGAATTTGGACATAGCTTTGGCGGTCTTGCCGATGAGTATTTCTACAACGGTGACGTGATGGACGATACATATCCCACAGATGTAGAGCCCTGGGAGCCAAATATCACCACCTTGGTTGATTTCGACTCAAAGTGGAAACATCTCATCCCCGAGTCTACACCGACACCAACTCCGGCTTCGCTTGCCGACAAATATCCCGTGGGTCTCTATGAAGGCGGAGGCTACTCATTTAAAGGCGTTTATCGTCCGGCAGACAACTGTCGTATGCGCATAAATGAAATAGACCATTTCTGCCCGGCGTGCATAGATGCACTCACTCGACTAATTAAATTTTACACCGAATAACCACAACCGATGACCAAAAAAGTATCGATACTTATACCCGTCTACAACGAGGAACGCTCTCTCCACAATCTTTATGATGCCTTGTTGCCATTGATAGACAACAAACTTCATAGTGTGGCTTACGATTGGGAAGTGCTTCTCGTGAACGATGGTAGCGCTGACAACTCACTCGCTCTATTGCGTGAGTTGCACGCTGCAGACGCGCGTATCCGATACATAAGTCTCTCGCGTAACTTTGGTAAAGAAGATGCCATGCTTGCCGGTATGGATAATGTCACCGGCGATTGCACCATAATCATGGATGCCGATTTGCAGCATCCGGTTAATGTTATTCCGCAAATGCTGACAGAGTGGGAAGCCGGATATGACGATGTTTACGGACAGCGCATCACCCGCGGCAAAGAGTCGTGGTTGCGACGCAAATTCTCGCTCTGCTATTATAGTTTGCTTAAGCGTTCAACGCGAATTGAGATACTACCCAATGTGGGCGATTTCCGCCTGCTGGACAAGCGCGTTGTAAATGCCATGCGCTCCATGCGCGAAAGCCAACGCTACACAAAAGGCTTGTATTGCTGGGTAGGATACAACAAAAAAGCAGTGCTTTTCGAGCAGCACGATCGCACGGACGGCGTATCGTCATTTAACTTTCATCGGCTCTTCAATCTAGCCATTGATGGCGTGACGTCGTACACAGTAGCACCGTTGCGCATAGCATCGGTAGCAGGTTTTGTTGCTGCAATGCTCGCGCTGCTGTATATGGTTTTTATCATAGCAAAGACAATACTTGTTGGAGAACCCATACAAGGTTTTCCGACGCTAATATGCGTGATACTATTCCTTGGCGGATGTCAGCTTTTAGCAATAGGTATCTGTGGCGAATACATAGGTCGTATATTCATACAATCTAAAGGCCGTCCTCCGTATTTTATAAGCGAAAAAGATGGTGAAAAGGTTTAAAACGGTATATTGGCTATTGTTTCTAGCCGCAGCGATATTCGTCTTTTCGATGTCAGTTATATGGCTGGGTGACGATATCGACTACGGTTACTTTATCTCTGATTCAATATGGAATAGCCATGGCAAAATAAATACCGTTTCTGCCTTTTTCGCTTCGCAAGCCAATCACTATTGGTATGTGAATGGACGCTTTCTCGCCCATGCGCTGGTGCAACTGTTTTGTGGCATTGCCGGTCAAGCCTCGTTTGCCGCAGCAAACGCGTTGATATATTGCGCGTTTGTCTACATTATATTATATATGTGTGGCGTGCGCGGCATATCGAATAATCCGAAAGCAGTGCTAACCTGCATAGTGCTGGTGCTACTTACTTTTGTGACCAAGATGATGCCAACCACACAGATAGGTTTTGTGTGGATGTTCACCCTCAACCTTGTTTGGCTACGACTGTTTATCAGGTATCGCCGTGCATCTCTGTGGCAAATGATTTTGCTCTGTTTGCTTAGTTTTGCTGCCGGTAACGGACAAGAAGCTCTAACGTTAGGCCTGTCGGCAGCGCTGGGGTTGTGGTGGTTGCATAAACGCTGTCGCATTGGCGGCGCACGTACGGCGATGCTCATTTGCTATTGGCTGGGCACACTCGCTATTTGCTGCTCACCGGGCACCCTTGGCCGAGCCGGAGGTATGCATATCTCGTTTGCGCAATCAGTGGTTTATCTATTATTCTCACTTAGAGCAACCTATGTTTTGCTGCTGACGTTAGCTGTGTTAGTAGCGCGCAAGTCAATCACATTGCGGCAAGCATATCGCCAAAATAAGCTGTATTTCAATGCAATGGCAGTACTCCTGGTCTTTAATCTCTTGATTGGAGTCTATTGCAATCGTCAGCTTTTCGGCATAGAACTAATGGCACTGATTATCACCATTCGCTTATTGCCAAACCACACATTGGGCAAAACATTAAACACTGTTGCCTTGTTGTTGGTATTTGTAAACTTCTTGTGCCAGGCAGTGGGTATCAGTAACATACGCCGACAATATGCCGATATCGAAAGCATATATAAAGATACGCCTAAAGGCATAATTTATTACGACCGAACGCTGGGCAGCACAAACGTATTTTTGCGTGAGTATCGCTACTACGAAGAAATTGTGGGACAATTTAATAATGATACCCACCATTCGCTCCAAAAGCAGCTTTCGCGCAAATATTCAAAAAACCGTCCCTTGCACGTCTGGCCAAAATTTCTCGAAAATCGTAAATCGGTAAACGATACCGTAATACAATATGCGCCGCAGCATTATTATGCAATTTCTCTCGATGCTAAGCCAATATCTACCACTGTGCACACATCACAGTCAGACTATGCGCTTGACATAGAGAAAGTTACTGTCAAAGGCTCAGCATGGACATCTATGCTCATTGTGCCGTTTGCCCCATTTGAGCGTATTGACAGTGTGACGTACCGATAATTTCTCTTTTAGCAACTCAATCCTCATTCTCTCATGAAAATCATCCTCCCTCAAAAGCCACAAGGCGAACCTGAAGTTATAGATTCGCGCGACACTCACTCTATTGTCATTGTCGGTGCTAACGGATCCGGCAAAACGCGTTTTGCTAACCGTATGTGTGCCGATCTTGGTGAAAAAGCTTATCGTCTTTCGGTTATCGATGCTCTGTACAATAACAGCGCTCCCGATCCCGAACATTCAACCATAGACCGTTTGCATGCCGAGTCGTCGTTGAGCGCCTCCGAAAAAGCGCGCCCACAGTCGCAGCTCGAACGCCTGCTTGCGCTGATGATGAGCGACGAACTTGTTAACCTGCTCTCATATAAAGTAGCCATAAACCGAGGCGAGACATCGCAGTTGCAGTCTACGCGACTCGATAGCCTGATACATCTTTGGAGTGAAATCATCCCGGATAATAAAGTGCTCATCGAAAGCGGTAAAATTTTATTTGCCCGCGCTGATTCAAAAGATGCCTACAATGTAGTGCGACTCAGTCATGGCGAGCGTGCGGTGCTCTATTATGGCGCTGCAATGCTCTATGCTCCTAAAGGCTCGGTTGTCGTTATTGATAGCCCTGAGATGTTTTTGCATCCGACAACCATACAAGCACTGTGGAACAGACTTGAGCAAATGCGTCCTGATTGCACTATGGTCTACTGTACTCACGACCTCGAATTTGCGTCGTCGCGACGGAAAGCCTCTCTCGTTTGGGTGCAAAGTTGCGACACATCCACCGGCACGTGGCAATATCGCATACTCCCTGACAGCGAAGATGCTCTCACCGGCGAAGTCTATATGGCAATCATCGGTGCACGTAAGCCGGTGTTGTTTATCGAGGGTGATGACCACTCAATTGATGCGCGACTCTATCCGCTAATCTTCTCCGACTACACTGTCAAGTCGCTCGGATCATGTAATAAAGTCATCGAATCAACCCGCACATTCAACGATTTAAACGGTTTTCACCACCTCTCAGCAAAAGGTATAGTTGACCGCGATCGTCGCGACGAGGGCGAAGTCTCTTACCTGCGACGTAAAAACATTATGGTGCCTGAAGTTGCCGAGATAGAAAATATGCTTATGCTCGAAGATGTTGTTCGCGCTGTCGCTTCGTATAAAGGACAAAATCCTGATAAAGTTGCAACGTCAGTGAAAAGATCGGTTATAAACCAATTTAGAGCTGATTTGCGTAGCCAAGCGCTACAACATACTCGTCATCGCGTGAAACGCACCGTGGAATACCGCATAGATGGCCGTTTCCCCGATATTGGCGCTCTTGAAGACCATATCAATAATCTTGTCACAGAGATAAAGCCGCGCAAACTCTACGAGCAATTTTGCCGCGATTTTCACTCATATCTAGCCAAAGAAGACTATAACAGCATTTTGCGCGTATTCAATCAAAAGACAATGCTAAACGTTAGCAACGTTGCTTCGCTCTGCGGCTTGCAAGATAAAGTGCACTATATCAATACAATAATGCATATACTTCGCACTGAGTGCCCGCAAGCTGACAGCATACGCAAAGCTGTGCGCGCTTCGCTCCTTGCTGACTAACTGTTAAGAAAAATTAAATCGTTTAAATTGGTATTGACACAAGTAAATTTTTATATTAACTTTGCAGAAACGAAAGTTAAAAACAAATTTCACTTATTATTAAACCAATTTAAACGATGTTCAACAACACACAAACCACCGAAATCGAGGCCGACAACAATTTACCAACTTCGACCCCTGTTGAGACAACAGAGTTGCCACAGCAACAAGAAACACCTCAAGACACACAACACGACAATGCCGGGGCTGATGACGCACAGCAAGTGCAGCCACAGCAACAATCTCAAGCCAATAACCCCGAGACGCAGCCCGCACAAAATCTAAGTTTCGCCGACTTTGCCGCAGCAATAGCCGAGGCAGAAGAACGCGGCTATCGTCGCGGATGTGCCAGCGTGCAGCAACAGCAACCGGCAGAAAATGCACAAAAACCAATTTATCAGATGCCTGAAACAGACAACAGTCAAAACAATTCGACACCTACATTCTTGTCGCACATACGTAGCGGCTTTTGGGACTAACACTTTTTCCTTCTAAACCTTTCTTAAAAACCAATCTATTTATTTATCTTTTTACAACTTATGATTACAACAACTGAAAATGGGGTACACGTAAACCAAGCCCCGCTAACCACAACAATCACACGCGAAAACGCACCCGGACTTCTCAGAAATGCCATCGATGAACGAATAGTGAAAATACGTCCAATGGCAACACCCATTGACCAACTATCGCGCTGTGCCGGAGCACGTAGCTGCAACGCTATGAAAGTTGACTACTATGCAGTAGATGTTAAGCCTATCAGCGCAAAGCTCACTTCATCAATCGCGCACACCGACCTTGATGCCGACGAAAATGGTGTTGCTATCCTCTCACTCAAGACTTCACAAAACACCATTTTTTCTCCATCAGAGACACTCTTGGTGCCGTCGTTGGTAGTGAATAAAACAGATGGCACATCTGACCCCGTAGTGCTCTATGTGACATCGGTGTCTAGCGAAAGTGTTGAGACAATTTGGGTGAATATGCCTAAAAACGAAGAAAATAGCCCTACATTCGAAACAATACCCAAAGGCACGGAAATTGTGCGTATGGGCCGCGCAGCTACTGAACTTGATGTGCAAACAGCACAATTTGAAGCACTCCCCAAAAAGAAAACCAACAACTGCCAAATCTTCAAAATGCAAGTTGAGCAATCAACCTTCCAAAAACTTGCCAACAAAGAAGTGGGTTGGAGTTTCAGTGACCAAGAAGAAGTGGCAATCATTGATATGCGTCAAGGCATGGAGAAAAACTTCCTCTTCGGCTCTAAGGCAGTGATCAGCGATCCGGAGAAGAAAGAAGAAGTTTATCTCACCGGCGGCATTTGGAATCAGACGTCAAAGACATACACTTACAACCCCAAAAGTCTGAAGTCAGATGACCTTATTGACCTTTGTCGTCAAGCCTTTACCGGCACCGGTGGCGCTAATCGCAAAATCCTTATCGGTGGTAGCGGCCTCATTGAAGCGCTCTCAAAAATCAAATATGATAAAACTCTCGATGCAGGTTCAACCTTCACCAAATGGGGCATAGAGTTTAAAGAGATCCGTTCTAATTTCGGCTCCCTTTATGTGTTGCACAGCGAGATTTTCGACCAATGCGGTCATGCAGACGACGGTTTTATCATCGATCCCGACTATATGACAAAATATTGCCATGTGCCATTCCACACCGAGACACTAAACCTCCGCACTTCAGGACAGCGCAACACCGATGCTATAGTCATCACCGAGGCTTCATGCTTAGTTTTGAGACATCCCGATTCGCATATGCGCATCATCGCTAAAACCGAATAATGAAGCTCACTGACCAACAAATGCTGGCTCTATGGCGGCGCTCGCGCCGTCTTGAGCCCGCTCGTAGCGACTGCTCAATAGAGGTATTTGACGGATATGAAACCGAGGCAGCGCTAACACTCGAAATGAGGCAATGGTATCTTGATTTGCTTGACAATGCCGACCTTAAATATCTCGAACTCTCAGACATCGCTACGCAACTAAAGTTCTCTTCCACAGCTTCCGGTGCTTGGCAAGCCGAGCTTCCACTCTCCACGCGCCGCATCATAGCCTTGCAAATTTCAGGTTGCGCGCATCGCACCATTGTTACCTCCGTCGGCGAGGCAGAGCGTCAAATAACACTCAACACAAATCCGTATAGCCGTAGTGGGTTGACTCGCCCAGTGGCTTATGTAGTTGGCCGCACGCTCTCCTTGTTTTGCAAAACCGACGATGGCGTTTGCCCCACAATCACCGCTGCAAGCGCCGTTGTTGACCCCGGTGATGAACTTTACATCTTTAACGACTCGGCACTCACATTGCTGCCTAAACCTTTATGATTATCACATTATG
>CAZJEA010000041.1:0-17381 GCA_964544895.1 uncultured Bacteroides sp.
TGCCATAGGCTACATTATTGACACCGCTCTGCGGTGCGCTAGCCGCCACGCGGCAATATGAAACATGGGGTGTGAGACGGGATTTATAGCACGAATGTGTACCTAAACGGCACACATGGTAAAGTCGAGGCTATCCACGGAGACGCGCTCGTGCCTCGCGCTTTCTCCGCGGTTACCTACAAAATCGTGCCTCCCGGCACGGGGGATAGATTGATGTCGGTATGCGGCATTTAGAATCAATGGAAGACAATGTATAGAGAGTATCCTCATTAAAAATCTACTGATTCTGTTTTGTTGAGGTATGGGTATAAAAAAAGAGGCTATGTGTATAGCCTCTTGGAGGGAAATGAGAGCGGTAGACGGGGCTCGAACCCGCGACCCTCGGCTTGGGAAGCCAATGCTCTACCAACTGAGCCACTACCGCGTTATCAGGCGCAAAATTACGCCTTTTTACGTTAATATGCAAATTTATTTTCGACGGCGCACTGATTTGGTTGCCGAAGAAGATGAAGATGCTTTTTGAGTTTTAACTTTAGAAGAAGATTTTTTAGCTGATCGAGCAGTTGTGCGCTTAGTAGCTTTAGTTTCTACAGCATCAGCGACGTCAGATTCGAGCGATTCGTTTTTGCTGTCTTTGCTGTCGACATTAGAGTTGTTTGCTTTGTTTTTAGCGGCAATAACTTTATCGCGATCGGGCACCCAAAGTTTTTCTTCAAATTTATCGAGGCGTTGTTGTATGCTGTCTTGCGCGCGATGCATATCGGCAGAGTCAGGATACAATTGCATCATAGATTTGTTGCGGAGGTTACGAGTTTTGTAGATTTCGCCTTTGTACATTGTAAGGTTGAAGAAATCGTCGTAAGTGCAAGTTGGGAGGTTGTTGTCGTCGGAAGTGAATATTGTTTGCTGCGCCAACCATGGACGTAGGTCGGAGTATTTAATCCAAAACATGGGATATTTAATGGCTTCGCCACCGAAGTCTCCAGATCGGTGAAGAACGGGGCATATAGCGTCAACGTAAGTTTTCATGCGGTTGCCGCGAGTGTCAAATTCCCAGCGTTCGATGATGTAGTATGAAAGGACTTCGTTTGTAGGGACGTCGCTTTCGTCGATTGTGTATTTTGGATTTTTTTCGGTAGACCCTTTAGCTTGAGTGTAAAGGATGTGGAAACGGTCGAGCAAGTCTCCGACTTTTAGTTTGTATTGGTCGGTGAAAAGTTCTCTGCCATCGAGATATTCGTAGGCAGTTATTTGGTTGTTAGCGAGAAGGCGCATGATAATGCGGAAGAGGTTTTCTTGACCGTCGATAGCTTCTTCGGGGTAGTAAAGAGCGGCGTTAGTATCTTGGTCGAGGTCAACTTCGCGATAAATAACGCGCATCCATTGTCTGTCGGCGTCGGTAATAGAGATGCCGGCGTCGTTGTAGTGCAATTGCAGGCGATCAGAAACGGAAGGCCCGTCGGCATTTTTGGCGGCTCGGTTTCTCTCTGCGGCAGTAGTGCGACGCAGAGTAGATGTGCTCTCTTGCTGAGCCATCATAGCCGAAGATATGAATAAAGCAGACAGAGCTGCAATGGCAAGACGTTTAAAGGTGTTCATAACTAATATAGCGATGAGAGTTATTATCCGATTATTACTTCCATAGGCGAGAGGTCTCGGGTGATGCCATCGGGACCTACAGCCTTAATGCGAGATATGTAGAAGCGTTTTCCACGTTGCAGGCGTTGGAATGCTTGTTTTTGACGAGCAGAGAAGTTAGCGCCATCGCTGACTTCGGGCATAGCGTTGCCCATAGAGTCGAAAATTACAGTTTCGAAGCTGAGGACTCGGAACTTAGTGTCGAGGAGACCGTCGTCGATAGCGGCTTCAAGACCACCGGCAGCGAGGAGCAGAGCTTTGCTGAAAGGGCGGCTGCCTTTGTAGTGGTCGGTATTGCCTTTACCGTCGTTGAAAGCGATGTAAGCAGTTGGGTCGGGCAATTTGCGGACGCGGAATGAAGTAGTAGCGACAGTGCTTTGTCGTCCGTCAATGTTGGCAGTGACAGTAACCACTGCTTCTTTGCCCACTCCGGCGGGACGAGCTACCCAGTGGTCTCCGCTGCGGGTGAGAGTGCCGTTGCTCATAGAGGCAGAGACTTGGCTCATAGTTACACCGGGGACAGAAATAGAGATTGGGTTGTCGATGCCGGCATATAGCACGTTCATCATAGTAGCCGAGACGGTAGCCATAGGTTCGATGACAGTGTATTCGGATTCGAAAGGATGTCGAGTGATAGAGCCATCGCCGTGAGGCACTTCCAAATAGCCTTTGTAAGAGAATGTGCCAGTAGCACCGGCGCCAACTTGGTATAGTCCGTGAGCGTTGTTTAGTTTGGCTCCGTTGATGAAAATTTCGGGGCGAGCTGTAGTGTCGACGGCAGCGAGAACGATATTAGCTTGATATTGACCACCGCGCATAACTAGGCGAGATTGTGGGATTACGAAAGCATTGAGTTCGTTAACGCGCACGTCACCGGCGTCGACATTGCTGAGTAGAGAAGCAAGCGCTTCGCCCTCGGCGTAAAGTATGTCGTTTTGTAATTTAGTGAGCAGCGTTACGGCAGCGACGACGGGTTGTTGGTCGAATTTGGCGTCTTCCCATTGTTGAGGAGTGAGCTGCCCTTTTCGCATGATAGGAGCAGTAGAGAGGGCACTGGCAATGCTTTGACGCTTTGTAGAGTCGCTGACGAAAGTAGTTATGTAATCGCGATACGAGTCGATTTTCATGCGAAGTTTGGCGCCTTTTCTGCTAGCGGGTGCGAGCATTACAACTGCAGCGGCTTCGAGGTCGTCGCGGCTTTGAATGTTGTCGGGGTCACCGTTAGGGCCATCGGCTTTTTGAACGATGGCGAGTTTGAAAGAGTCGACAAGTTCGTAAAGTTTAGCAGTAGTGATACGTACTTCAGAAGCGCGATCGAGCCAAATTTTACCTTTTTCGGGATTTTGGGCGGCGAAAGCTTCAAGTTGGCTGAAGATAGCTTGGTTACGGGAACTAATGTTGTTGTTAGTTCTGTTCAATCCTTCGTGCACTTGAGTAAAGCCGTCGAGAACGTCGCTAGAGACGTTAAGAGCGAGCATAGCCGTGAGGACGATATACATCAAGTTTATCATCTTCTGGCGTGGTGAAAGCCTTGTGTTGTTTGCTCCCATTTTATGCTATAAGGTTTGAGTTATTGTTGGTCGTTGTTTTGTTGTTGCGGAGAGGGGTTAGCGCCCATCATAGGGTTGTACATGTTGATGGTCATAGCATGAATCATCTTTTCATATACTTGGTTTAGCTGTTGCATGTAACGAGCCATTTTCTCGGTTTCTTCGCAATATCGAGCGCTTTGTTCGGCGCTTTTCTCGTACATATCGCGAATGTCTTTGATGCCTCGGTTAACGCGGTCGATTGCATCGAGTTGAGAAGAAATGCTTTTGAGCTGAATTTCGTAAATGGTGTTAAGCCCTTGAATGTTACGGTTTAGGTTTTCCATTTGGTCGACGTAACCGGTAGAGCTTCGAGTGATGTTTTCAGAATTTTCGGTGATAGCGCGATAGCTTTGCAAGAGGGTGTCGCTGACGGTGTTGAGAGCAGCGGTGCTATCGTGAAGGCGACGCATCTCGTCGGTCATAGCGTTGATTTGCTCGAGGTATTGGTCGGTAGCGTCAGCGACGTTTCCGGCAGGAGCCGCGGGAGCAGAAGCTACGAAAGTTGAGCTAGGAGCGGATGAAGCGTTGCCGGTTGCAGCAACGGGAGCACCACCGCCGACGAAAGTGCCACCGGTGACGACAGTGACGTTGCCTTTGAGGCCGGAAGGGATGCCAGCTTCTTCGTAGGTAGTGGCATCGTCTTCGTCAGAAGCAATGCCGTTGATGTCGTCATCGTCGTCTTTGTCTTTTTTATCGAGCACGGGGTAAACTTTTTCCCAACGGTATTCGCGTGGTGGGCGGTCGAAAGCGGTAAGTACGAACATTAAGACTTCAGTGCCCATACCAATAGAAAGTAGGGCGTTACCACCGGGGAGGTGCAAGATTTTGAAGAGTGCGCCCCAGATAACTACGGCCGCACCGATAGAGTAAGCGAAGTTGAAGAAACGTTGTCCTTTTTCGCTAGATATGAAAGCGCCGATGCCACGGCGGTATTTTTTAACTTTTTGGATTGCAGACATTGCTAATAAATTGAAAAAGAGTCAGAAGCTTATTTTTTAGAAGTCTTAGTGCCTTTTGCAAAGCCTATTTGAGAGCGAACGCAGCGGAAACCGATGTAAGATCGTTGTTCGTTCTGATATTCCCACATACGGAGGTCAGAACGGATGTTGTGAGCAACGTCTTTCCACGAGCCGCCACGGACGATTTTGCGTTTGAGCTTGTATGGGTCTTCCTTAGCCGCATCGTAACGATACTGAGGGTTAAGGTCGTTTTGCAATTTGCCAACGCTCTCGGTGTATGCAGTAGAGGTCCATTCGCTGACGTTACCAGCCATGTCGTAAAGGCCGAAGTCGTTGGGGGCGTAAGTGCCAACACGAGAAGTGATGACGTGACCGTCTTTTACGTAGTTACCTTCTTGTGGTTTGAAGTTAGCGTAGAAGCAACCTTTGTCGTCGCTCATAGTGAGGTCACCGTCCCAAGGATATTTGTTTTCGTTGACGCCGGCACGGGCTGCGAATTCCCATTCGGCTTCGGTTGGGAGGCGGTATGGCTCAACGTAAACGCCTTCTTTGCCGAGGGAGCGGCGGAGGTAGTCGGTGCGCCAATTAGCGAAAGCGTTGGCTTGTTCCCAGCTTACGCCCACAACGGGGTAGTCGCTGTAACCGCCATGGCTGAAGTAAAGGCGAACGTATGGTTCGTTGTAAGAGTTTTCGAAGTCGTTAACCCATGCCGTAGTGTCGGGATAAACGTTTACGATGTAAGTGTTGAGGAAATCGTAATCGCCGGTGA
This sequence comes from uncultured Bacteroides sp., assembly GCA_964544895.1. Classification (GTDB taxonomy): domain Bacteria; phylum Bacteroidota; class Bacteroidia; order Bacteroidales; family Muribaculaceae; genus CAG-873. The sequence goes on from CAZJEA010000041.1 coordinate 4,959, forward strand.
GGCCTCGGCTAATAGTTTCGCGTATAATAGTACCTTCGTCGTTGACATAAGCGGTGTCTTTAGAGATGACAGGGATGTCAGTTGGAGTAGGTTTATCCGTGTTGTATTCGCGGCGAGTAGGGTCGAGACGATATTTACGTTTAGACGCTTCGGTTTGGTTGTAAATTTCGTAACGGTAGTTAAGTTGGGCAGCGTCAAGTTCGCGAGCACCGGTTATAGGGTTAGTTTTGTATAAGCTTTCGATAGCTCGTGCCTCGTCTTCGTTAGGATTGCGCCAAGGAATAGCTTTATTCCAGTTGAGGTGAGGTTTAACGGGGTTGCCGTCTTTATCTTCTTCGATTTTGAAGTCCTCGTTACCACCATAAGCGGGGTCGGCGAGACGTTCGCGGATAATAGAGTCGCGCACCCAAAATACAAATTGTTTGTATTTAGCGTTAGTGATTTCAGTTTCGTCCATCCAAAACCCGTCAACGGAAATGCCGCGAGCGTCAGCGGGGAGGTTCCAAGCGCTGTCGGCTTCGTTAACGCCCACTTTCATAGAGCCACGGTTAACGAGCACCATGCCGTAAGGAGTAGGCTCTGCCCAAGAAGTGCCGGCGACGCCGGTAACTTCGCCTCCGGCAGAGCTGCTAGAGCCGGAGAAGCAAGCAGACATAAGCACGGCAGAAGAGGCCGTAGCGAAAGAGAGGAGTATTTTGTTTAAAGGCTTCATATTTAATGTTTTGCTTTACATTATTCGAATGCTTTTATGCTTATTTTTATTTTTGTCGCCGAGGTCGAGTTTGAGGCGGTATCCGGCCACAATTTCGTGGCTACCTGAGGAAGCTTTAGCGATGTCAGAAATTGGATAGTCATAGGCGTAGCCGATGAAAAAACCTTTGATTTCGGCAGCTAAAGTAGCTGTTACAGCGTCGTTCCAGCGGTATCCTACGCCAATTGTAAGGAATTTGTTGTAACGAGCTCTAGCGGTAAACTCAGCGGTAGTGAACGAAAAATCGCTCTTAACAAAGACCGAAGGCATCACTTCAAATAACGTATTTTTTAGCGGAATATTGCCTCCCGCCATAAAATAAGCAACTCTTCCGGCTTGAAATTCGTAATTTAAATCGGTAGAGCTGTCGCCGTTGTCGTTAGAAAGAGTTACGGTTGGAGAAGTGATGTGAGTGCAAGAAGCGCCTGCCCAGAAGTATTTGTGGACGTACCAGAGTCCGGCACCGAGGTCGAAAGCGGTGCCGTGTAAATCGCGAGTAGGCACACCGTCGTCGGTGCTTTGGTGGTAGTCGTCATCGTCGGGAAGAACAACTTCAGAACCTTTGAAAGTTTGGTCGTACATGCCGGCAGAGATAGCGGCGGTGAATTCGCCACCGAATTTTTTTAATTTAAAGCCGATCTGAGCGTGGATGTTAAGAGTGCGATAAAGACCAATGCTTTCTTGGTTAACGACAACGCCAGTGCCGAAGCGTTTGTTGAAGAGTTTGAACGGCATGTCGGCGGTGAGCATGAAGTTTTGGGGAGCGTTGTCGATGCCAACCCATTGCAGACGAGCGGCGGCGCGGACGTTGATGTAGTCAGTTTGGCCGACAGCAGCGGGGTTGTAGTATGTGGGCACTTCGTAGTATTGCGACATTTGGGCGTCGCTTTGAGCGAGAGGGTGCAACGGGGAAATAGCTATGGCCGTAGCAATCAGCGGGAGAGCGAATAAACGATTAAGGCGCATAACCATAGTTACTCAAAATAAAAAGTTAGAACAATCATTTTGGAGCGAGCACGTTTGATAGACTCGGTGAATTTTAGACTAGCCGGGTCGTCGGCGAGGTCGGGCCTATCGTGTTGAAGGACGTCTGTGAGGCCGAGGCAGAATTTAATCTCCGGAATGAATTTGAAATAAGGGAGATAAGAGTCGAGACCAAAGCCTATAGTCCAATATAGGTCGGTTGATTTGAGGCGCAAGAAGTCGTTGCGCTTTTTAGAGACGTCGAAAGCGGGCATAACGCCGGTAGTCATGTAAGGGCGAATGTTGCGCAGACGTTGAGCGCTAAATTTCAGGTCGAGAGGGGTAACGACGTAAGCCGATTTTATGCTTTGGTGCTCGGTGGTCCCGCTGTTGATGTCAATCATCTCTATATTGCGGGTGCCGAAGTACATGCCGGGACTGAAACGGAGGTTGAAATAGGTGTTGAGACGTAGGTCAATGAGGCCGTTTACGCAGAATCCGGGTTGGAATGAGGGTTGCTCCATGTACCAGCTTTCGCCATCTTCAGTGACAAGGCCGTTGTGAGCGAACTTTAGGTCTTCGGTGTGAAAGCCGATAGAAAATCCCAGATGCCAGCGACGGAGGTCGGCATAAGGGCGGTTGAGGACCTTGTCGTTAAACGAGCGAGCAAAGGTGGGCTGCGAGCCAACCAAAGCAAAGACAAATAAAGCTATATAACTTATGAATTTTTTCATTTACAAAATCTAGAAGTGCCAACTCACAATGAAAATTAGCGTTATATAATAAACGAAAAAGCCCTAACTTTATTGTATAGGGCAGTAGGGGCTTCTAGTATTTGTTGATGATGTTGCAAATGCAATGAGCGTCGTCGGTAGAAGTTGTAGCTGTGATTGGCAGCGAGACTACGGAGTTCGCAATAGAGTCGGTGACGGGGAGATGGAGATTGGCGTACTCGCTGTAGCAGGGTTGGCGATGAGGAGGTGTGGCGTAATGCACGGCTGTTTCCACGCCGTTTTCTAAGAGGAATTTGCGGAAATCGTCGCGGTTATTAACGCGCACAATGTATTGATGCCAAACGTTGTCGTTGCCTTCAGACCAAAGAGGTTTTATGATTTTAGAGTTTTGAATGAGAGAGTTGTAAATTGAAGCTTTCAGGCGACGTTGTTGGTTGTCGTGCTGTATATGTTTAAGTTTAATTGATAGTATTGCTGCTTGAATAGGGTCGAGTCTGCAGTTGAAACCTTTGTAGATGTTGTGGTATTGACGGTCGCTGCCATAGTTGCGCAGAGCACGAATGGCGTCAGCAAGGTCTTGATCGTGAGTGATGACAGCGCCACCATCGCCAAGAGCGCCAACATTTTTTGTGGGGTAGAAACTTATGGCTCCGGCGTGGCCCAGAGCTGCGGTGTGTCGAGAGCTGAAGAGACCGCCTAGTGAAGCCTCGGCACCGATTGCTTGTGCATTGTCTTCGACAACAATGAGGTTGTGTTTTTTGATGATAGAGACAAGAGTGCTGTCCCAGCAGACGCGGCCATATAGATGTACGGGCATTATGGCGTGAGTGCGGTTGGTTATTGCTTTTTCAACAAGCGAAGAGTTGAGGTTGAGGGTGTTTATATCGGGCTCGACAAAAATAGGTGTGAGGTTGTTGTCGGTGATAGCGAGGACGGAGGCGACGTATGTGTTTGCCGGGACTATGACTTCGTCGCCTTCGTGTAGGCGACCGAGCTCGATGTAAGCTCTGAAGATGAGGCGTAAAGCGTCGAGGCCATTAGAGACACCGATGGCATGGGGCGCGTGCAATGTGGAGGCGAGTAAATTTTCGAAGTCGGCAACTTCAGGGCCGCCGATGTAGTATCCGCTGTCGAGCACGCGCTTAATTGCGCGATCTATTTGCTCGCGGTAGCATTTTGTGACGTCGACAAGTCTGGCGAAAGGGTATTTTATGTTGTATGGCATTATTAGAATTCGCGTTTAGATTTAGCCGATATTTCGAGGAATTGGTCGTATTCGCGAATGTAGTCGGCTTCGTCGTATTTTATGTTAGTTACAACCATGCAGACAGAGCCGGAAGAGAAATTGTCCATAGTGCGCCAATATCCTGGTGGGATAAGGAGTCCTTTGTATGGGCGGTTTAGAGTGTAACGACGTTTTTCGAATCCGTTGTCGAGGACTACGTCGAAGCTTCCGGCAACGGCGATCATGAGTTGCCAGGCGAAGTGGTGAGAATGGCCACCGCGAGTGCTATCGGCGGGTACGTCGTAAAGGTAAAAAACGCGTTCGATGTTGAATGGAGCAATGCTGTCGCTTTCGATGTAAGAGAGGTTGCCGCGAGGGTCAGTGACTTTTGGGATGTCTATGATGGTTGGTTTAGCTGAGCTTTCCATTGGCAAGTTTCATTAAATATTGTCCGTATTCGTTTGATAACATAGGTTTTGCTAATTGTCGAAGTTGGTCGGCGGAGATGAGTTTGCGTCGGAAAGCTATTTCTTCGAGGGCAGCGACTTTAAGGCCTTGTCGTTTTTGAATTGCTTGGACGAAGTTAGCTGCTTCCATGAGAGAGTCGACGGTGCCGGTATCGAGCCAAGCGAATCCGCGGCCAAAGCATTGCACGCGCAGGGTGCCCTGTGTGAGGTAGTGAGCATTGACGGAGGTAATCTCGAGCTCGCCACGCTCGGATGGTTTTATGTTGGCAGCGACGTTTACAACGTTGTTGGGGTAGAAGTAAAGGCCAACAACGGCTTTGTCGCTTTCGGGGACTTTAGGTTTTTCGACAATGTTAATAGGGAGTCCCTCATCGTTGAGGGTGACCACGCCGAATCGTTCGGGGTCGGTAACGGGATAGCCAAAGACAGTGGCGAGACCTGATTTAGCGTCGTTGACAGCTTTGTGCATCATGCCGGAGAAACCTTGTCCGTAAAAGATGTTGTCGCCAAGAACCAGGCATACGTCGTCATCGCCAATGAATTCGCGACCGAGAATGAAGGCTTGAGCAAGGCCGTCGGGCGAAGGCTGTTCGATGAAAGAGAATTTCATGCCGAGTTTAGAGCCGTCACCGAGAAGGCGCTGGTATAGCGGAAGGTCGCTGGGAGTGGAAATGATGAGAATTTCGTTTATGCCGGCGAGCATAAGTACTGACACCGGATAATATATCATTGGTTTGTCGTAGACGGGTATGAGCTGTTTAGATATGCCCAAAGTCATGGGATAAAGGCGAGTGCCAGCGCCACCGGCTAAAACTATTCCTTTCATTATTGTTGATTGAGTAAAGAGGTTAACGGTTTTCGTACATGCGTTTATAGTATTCGCGATATTGACCGGAAGTGACGCTGCGTGTCCAGTCGCGGTTGTCGAGATACCAGGCAATAGTTTTGCGAATGCCTTCGGAGAATGGAGTGACGGGGAACCAACCGAGGTCGGTGGCTATTTTGTCGGGGCAGATTGCGTAACGCATGTCGTGTCCGGCGCGGTCTTTAACGTATTTGATGAGGTCGAGTCGCGGAGCCGTGTTTGTTAGCTCTGCTACGATGTCAATGACTTCGTGCACAATGTCGATGTTTTGTTTTTCGTTAAACCCGCCAATGTTGTAGACTTCGCCAAGTTTGCCTTTGCGCAAGACGAGGTCGATTGCGCTGCAGTGGTCGTCGACGTAAAGCCAGTCGCGAACGTTAAGGCCTTTGCCGTAAACGGGGAGGTCGCGTCCTTCGAGGATGTTGTTTATTAGGAGCGGGATAAGCTTTTCGGGGAATTGGTATGGCCCGTAGTTGTTAGAGCAACGTGTGATGTTGACAGGCATGCCATAGGTGTGGGCATAAGCCATAACAAGCATGTCGGCTCCGGCTTTGGCTGAAGAGTAGGGCGAGCGAGGCGCTAGTGGAGTATCTTCGTAGAAGAAGTTGTTGCCAAAGGCAGCGGGTTTATCTTTGCGCTCGGCAGTTACAGAAGCGGCATGGTTGGAGAGTTGCAGAGGTTTAGGGGTGTCGAAATCGCGAGTGAGAGAGCCGTAAACTTCGTCGGTGCTAATTTGTAGGAATTTTTTGTTGTTAAGCCAAGAGCCATCGCTAAGCTGCCAGGCGTGGCGAGCAGCGTCGAGCAGCGACTGAGTGCCGAGTATGTTTGTCTCAAGAAAAATGCGCGGGTTTGAGATTGAGCGGTCGACATGGCTTTCGGCAGCGAAGTTTACGACAAAGTCGGGGTTGAAGTCGGCAAATATTTTATCAACGATAGATTTGTCGTTGATGTCGCCATTGACGAAATTGACGTTGTCGCGTTTGATGTCGTCGGAGATGCTCATCAGATTACCGGCGTAAGTCAGCGCGTCGAGCACAAGAATGTTGATGTGGTCAGCGTATTTGTTGAGGAGGAATTTAACGAAGTTAGCGCCAATGAAACCGGCGCCGCCGGTAATGAGATAATTTATGCGATTTTTGTCAATCATATAATGAATGTTTTATATTCAATGCAAACATACAACAAAAAATTGGAATTAGCGCACACTTTAGAGAAAAACCTGAATATACAAATAATAAAAGGGTACGCAATCGCCACGATTACGTACCCCTCAAAGTTATGAAATGTCAATTTTAGTCAACGATAAGCATAGCGTCGCCGTAAGCGCCGAATTTGTATTCTTCTTTTACGGCTTCGTTGTAAGCGTTCATAATTACGTCGTAGTTGCCGAACGCTGTAACCATCATTAGCATAGTAGAGTAAGGAAGATGGAAGTTAGTGACGAGCGCGGTGCTGACAGTGAAGTCGTAGGGAGGGAAAATGAATTTGTTAGTCCATCCTTCGTAAAGTTTCATGTGTCCGCCCATGCTCACAGCACTAGCTATGCCACGCAGAACAGAAGTGCCAACGGCGCAAACTTGTTTGGCGTTGTCTTTGGCGTGGTTAACGATGTCGATGAGTTGTTGAGAAGCGTTCATCTGCTCAGAATCCATGCGGTGTTTTGTGAGGTCTTCAACGTCGATTTCGCGGAAGTTGCCAAGGCCGCTGTGTACGGTAATGAACCCACGTTCAACGCCTTTAATTTCGAGGCGTTTTAGAAGTTCGCGCGAGAAGTGCATGCCAGCAGCCGGAGCGACGACAGCGCCTTCGTTTTTAGCGAAAATAGTTTGATAACGCTCGGCGTCTTCGGGCTCAGGGTCGCGGCGAATGTAGTCGGGGAGAGGGGTCATGCCGAGTTTAAAGAGAGCTTCTTTAAATTCGTCGTGAGGGCCGTCGTAAAGGAAACGCAGGGTGCGTCCACGAGATGTAGTGTTGTCGATTACTTCTGCCACCATTGATTCGTCGTCGCCAAAGTAAAGTTTGTTTCCTATGCGGATTTTGCGAGCCGGCTCAACGAGCACATCCCAAAGTTTGTTTTCGGCATTAAGTTCGCGAAGGAGGAATACTTCGATGCGAGCGCCGGTTTTTTCTTTGTTGCCGTAAAGACGAGCAGGGAAAACACGGGTGTCGTTAAAGACCATAACGTCGCCTTCGTTAAAGAACTCAAGAATATCTTTGAAAACGCGGTGTTCAATTTGGCCTGAATTGCGGTGAACCACCATCATACGAGCCATATCGCGCTCTTCAGAGGGATATTGAGCAATAAGATTTTCGGGAAGCTGGAATTTAAATTGCGACAGTTTCATGTTTGTGAGTTATCTTATATATTATGTAATTCTGAGAGTAAATTGCTTAAGTTAGTTAGTCTCGGCGGGCATTTCGATGGGCACAGTACGAATTAGTTCAGCCATGTCGTCGACAGAGAGGCATTTGTCAACGGTGACGTCGCCAACGCGGGTGCGGCGAAGGGCGGTGAGATGAGCGCCGGAGTTGAGAGCTTGACCAATGTCTCTAGCCAAGGCACGAATGTATGTTCCTTTGCTGCAAACTACGCGAATGACAATTTGAGATTGCGAGTATTCGAGCAATTCGATTTCGTCGATAACCAGAATTTTAGGTTTTAATTCGGGTTGCACGCCTTTACGCGCCATGTGGTAAGCTCTTTTGCCATCTATTTTGATAGCAGAAAAAGCGGGAGGCACTTGCTCAATGCGGCCAACGAATTTGCTGAGAGCATTTTCAACCAGTTCGCGTGTGATGTGCTCAGTTGGGAACGTGGCATCAATCTCGGTTTCGAGGTCGAAAGAAGGAGTAGTAGCGCCCAGCGCAATGGTAGCAATATATTCTTTAACTCCGGCTTGGAGCTCTTCGATGCGTCGTGTGGCTTTGCCGGTAGTTACAATCATTACGCCGGTAGCGAGGGGGTCGAGAGTGCCGGCGTGTCCGACTTTGATTTTTTTAATGCCAAGTCGTCGAAGTATAGCACCGCGGGTGCGTTTAACGGCATCGAAAGAAGTCCAACCGAGGGGCTTATCTAAGTATAGTATTTCTCCGTCTAGAAAGTTCATTATAAAGTCAACGCTTTAGAGGTTATAAAAGTTTAGGCGAACACTAAGCAAATTATACCGACAATAGCGCAGTAAACGGCAAACCAGATGAGTTTGCCACGACGAACGATGTTAATCATCCATTTGCAAGCAATGCATCCAACAACGAAAGCGGCAATGAACCCGACAATGCACGGCAAGAGGTCAATGTTGCCCATAGGGTCTTCACCTTTAAAGACTTTGAGCATGTCGAGAGCGGCATTGCCAAGTATTGGGATGATTACCATAAGGAAAGAGAATTGAGCCACTTTGTCGCGTTTGTTGCCAAGGATGATGCCTGTAGCGATAGTTGTACCTGAGCGGCTGAGTCCGGGGAGAACAGCAACGGCTTGAGCGCAACCGATGATAAACGCATCTAGATATGAGATGTCGCGGCCGGCAGAACCGGAAATCAAGCGACTGGAATTTTGCCAAACAGAACGAGTGCGGAAGAAGTAAGCGAAAGCCAAAAGCAGAGCAGTAACGCACAAACAGCTACCGACAACAGAGAGGTTTGCGCCGAAAAAGCTTTCGATAGTATCTTTGAAACAAATGCCGACAATGCCCACGGGGATGCAAGAAATCAAGATTTTAATAACCGTATAGAAGTTGTCGTCGCGTTTCCAGGTGAAGAACGATTTGCAAAGGCCTGAAAATTCGTGCCAAAGCACTAGAATAGTGCTGAGAACAGTAGCCACGTGAAGCACAGCATCAAATTGCAGGCTGTCAGCGCCGTTTATGTTAAGGCCAAGTAGGCTGTTACAAATTTCGAGGTGACCTGAAGAACTGATAGGGAGAAACTCGGCAAGGCCTTGCACCAAACCGAGGATAAGGGCATCAATACAATCCATTTGAAAAAAAAGTTATTATTTTTTGAGACTTTCGGGACGAATAATGATAGCGGCAGCCATACCTGCGAAACCGAGGAAAGCGAGAGCCGGACCAATAACAATGCGGCGAGCGCTGAAAATTTCGGGGTTGAACTCACCAGCAGCAGTTTGCGAGCCTCCGCCAATCATAAGCAGAAAACCGATAACGATAAGAGCGCCGGCAATAGCCATAAAAATGAAATTTTTACGAGTTAGAGGGAGCGTATCGTGCTCTTGGTGTTTGATGTCTGCTTTTTTCGTCGTATTATTTAATGTAGCCATAATATAAAGAATGATCGATAAAAAATTATTTGCGGTATAAGCTGTCGTAATTTCTGCGTAGATATCTGTTCGTAGACCAGATAGAAGCGAGAGCGCAGACAGAAATACCAATTATAGTAATGCCGATGTAAACAATGATAGCGTCAGACCAAGTAAGGGTGTGAGCGACATCAGCATCGAGGTTAATAGCATAAACTTGCACGCCGGCGAGCAAAACCGAAGCTATAACTCCGGCGATGAGGCCGTTAAGTATGCCGGCGCGAATGAATGGACGTCGTATGAACCCGGGAGTAGCGCCCACTAATTTCATAGTGTGTATTATGAAACGTCGAGAGTATATAGCCAAGCTGACAGTGTTGTTTATTAGGACAAATGAGATGAGTAAAAGAGCAGCGGCTATAGATAGAAGGACAATAGTTAGCTTGTTAAGAGACTTGTTAACGTTGTCAACGACAGTAGTGTCGGTGATAACTGACTCAATGGCGTCGTTTTTAAGGAGATTTTCAGTGATGGCGTTAATAGAGTCAGATTTAGCGTATTTAGTGGTGAAGTGAAGTTCAAACTCTGCGCTGTAAGGATTTTCGTCGAGCAGGGCAGTAACTTCCTCGCCAATATATTGCACTTCTTGCGCGAGCACTTGGTCTGCAGAAGTATAAGTGTACGAGCTAAGGTATTTAGCTTTAGCGAATTGCTGTTTGAGTTTGTTGATAGCGATATCGCTAGCTTCGGGGTTAATCTTAACAGTAGCCGCAACGTTTTCACAAACAGAAGCGGTAAGAGTGCGCGCAGCCAAAACGGTCATTGCCAAAAGACCGAGAATCAAAAGGGTAAGGGCTACGCTGACCACCGAAGTGGCTTGTGAACCAAATGTTGATATTTTGAAGGATTTTTTTTGTGCCATTAGTTTAAAACAGAATTAGTTGCAAAAATACAACAAGAACGAGCCTTTGTCAAGGTTTTTAGGCCGAAAAACAAAGGCTGTTATGGTGAGTTTTAATACTTTTTAGAAATAATAAAGTATATTAACACAAAATATTAATCAGCTAGCTCGCAAATAAGGGTTGCCGACGACGCATCAACGACGTGCACTTTCACAGTGTCACCAACGCGATAATTGCCGCGGGGGAAGACACAAGTTTTGTTTTGTTGAGTGCGACCCACCCATTGTTGAGTGCTGCGTTTAGAAACACCTTCAACCAAAGCTTCGAAAGTTTTGCCGATGTCGCGACGGTTAGACTCGGCAGAAAGCTCGTTTTGCAGAGCAATCATACGGTTAAGACGGTCAATCTTAACATCTTCGGGAACATTGTCGGGCATAGTTTTAGAAGCGAGAGTGCCGGGACGTTCGCTGTATTTGAACATGAATGAAGAGTCGAAACCAACTTCGCGCATGAGGCTAAGTGTTTCTTGAAAGTCTTCTTCACTTTCGTCGTGAAATCCGGTAAACAAGTCGGTAGAGATGCCGCAGTCGGGCATAGCTTTGCGTATGGCAGCAATGCGGTCGAGATACCACTCGCGAGTGTATTTACGGTTCATAGCCTTTAGCACCTTGTTGCAACCGCTTTGCACGGGTAGGTGTATGTGGCGGCAGATGTTATCGTATTTAGCCATGACCGCGATGGTCTCGTCAGTCATGTCTTTAGGGTGCGAAGTAGTGAAGCGAATGCGCATATCGGGAGCAGATTCGGCTACGCGAGAAAGTAATTGAGAGAAGTCAACAACGTTTTCGTTGTCGTCGGTAAAGCGATAGCTATTAACATTTTGACCGAGTAGAGTAACCTCTTTAAAACCTTTAGCGCGTAAGTCAGCGACCTCGTTAAGGATGCTGTCAATAGGTCTAGAGCGCTCGCGCCCACGAGTATAGGGCACAATGCAATAAGAGCAGAAATTGTTGCAACCACGCATGATAGAAACAAAACCGCTCACACGGTTGCCGGTGATGCGTGAGGGGATGATTTCGCGATAGGTCTCGGTAGTGCTTAATTCGACATTAATAGCTTTTTTGCCGGCTTCTGCAGCAGCGAAAAGCGCGGGGAGGTCGAGATAGCTATCGGGACCGGCGACAAGGTCAACGCCATGGTCGTCGATAAGAGTTTGGCGCACACGTTCAGCCATGCAGCCAATAACGCCAACAATAAGTTTAGACGATTTTTTACGGCGAAGAGAAGCGAGATACTCAAGGCGGTGCACAATTTTTTGCTCAGCATTGTCACGAATAGAACAAGTGTTGAGAAGAATAGCATCGGCGTTAGTAATGTCTTCAGTAATTTCGTACCCTGCCATTTGCATAACAGAAGCGACAACTTCACTGTCAGCAACATTCATCTGACAACCGTAAGTTTCTATGAATAAATGGCGTATGTTATCGGCCTTGGCGATAGAATCTATGTTTGTGTGTTGCGAATTCATTTAATTTTATCTAAATAATTTGTGTGATTGCACACTTATTTCTAATTTTGTGCAAAATTACGAAAAATCAGTAGTTTGACCAAAAATACCAGGACCAAACATTAAAATATAATATATGGCATTTAATAAGATTACGGCCGAAGAAGCCGCCGAGATGATACACAATGGCGACACATTAGGCCTTTCAGGGTTTACAGCACCAGGCACTCCTAAAGCAGTAACCGAAGCCGTAGCCAACAAAGCAAAAAAGATCCACGACGAAGGTGGAGAATTTAAAATCAATCTATTCTCAGGCGCATCAACCAATCGTCACGTAGACACCATTTTGGCCGATAATAACGCCATTAATATGCGCGCTCCCTACCAAAATCTGCCTGCATTGCGTGCTCGCATAAATACGCATGATGTGCACTATTTTGATCGTCACCTTTCGGAGATGGCACAAGAAACACGCTATGGCTTCTATGGAAAAGTTAATTATGCAATAATAGAAGCAGCAGACATAACCCCCGATGGCGAGATATTGCTCGGTTGTGGTGTGGGTAATGTTTCTACATATGCAAAAATGGCAGACAAGATTTTTGTAGAAGTTAACCACAAATTGCCGAAGGCACTTTATGGCATGCACGACTTGTATTTGCCCAATGATCCTCCTTATAGAAGAGAAATACCTATCTATGCAGCAAATGATCGCGTAGGTGTACCCACATTGAAGGTAGATCCTAACAAGATT
>CAZJEA010000042.1:0-17379 GCA_964544895.1 uncultured Bacteroides sp.
GTGCTTTCTTGGTTTGCCAACATTGCCTCAAGGCGATTTTGCATTCCGGCAAAGTCTTCGGCATTGATATTCATATCTTTAAACGACATGTATATCAACTCCATAAGTGTTTGCGCGTTTTTGCTTGTTGTGCTACCTGAAAGTGAACGATAGTAGTCATCGTAATCTGTGCTGAGGTTGGTTTGTTTGCCTTGCAAGTATTTACGTAGATCTGAGTCGGTGTAGGTGCCAAGACCACGAACGCTAAGTGCGTATTGCAAGAATTGTGCTGTTGCCGGTGTGATGTCGATATTTGCTACACCACCTTTTGCTGTGGCGTCAAAGAGTATTTCGCCGTCTGTAAATTTAGTCGGTTTGATGATTACCTTTGCTCCGTTCTTGTAGGTGATTTCTGTTGCATCCCACTGCTTGTTTTGTACCTTTTTACCTGCAATAGCTTCAGGTAGGTTGGGGATGAGAGGCTCTGATTTCATCTCGTCTTTGTATGCTTCGATGTTTTCTGCTTCTACTCCGCTCACTAATTCTGCTATTTCTGTTTCGGTAGGCACGTGATATGTGTCATTTTCTGGCACCATTGCCAAGAATACGCGGTTGTCGTTGCCTTGTATCATTTGTGCAAATGTCATGTTGATTGCATCTACCGGCAACATTTGTGCGTAGCGTTGTGCTTGCTCGAGCTCGTAGCCGATGCCGGGTATAGGCTCATTTTCGGTGAAGTTGCGCACATATTCTTCGCAATATGATGTGTTTTCGCGTGCTGCACGTTGCTCGTACGATTTCTCTAATGTTGCTAAGTGTTGGGCTTTTGCACGTTCGTATTCGCCTTCGGTGAAGCCGCCTCTCAAAGCTCTCAGCAATTCGCGGTATGCTGCTTGCACTGCCGGACGTATGTCATTGCCTTTGCCAACTACATCGAGTGTAACTGCATCTTTTTGGTCTGTGAAAAAGAAGTCACCTAAATTTACACTTGCTTGTGCAAATGCTGCATCCGGTTTCTTAGCTATTTCTGATAGACGTTGATTGAGCATACGTGATATCATGTCTGTAACGTATGTCACTGCAAAGTGCACATCTGTATTTTTCAACTCTTTGGGAACAAACTTTTCGGTTTGTTTGAATATAAACGATACGATGGGGTAGGCTAGTTCGGGGTCTTTGCCGATTGCGTAGATTGTGCCGGGGGTGTCTTCTACTGGCACATAGTAGCGCTCAGCTGCGTTTGCCGGCATGGCAATTGGTCCAAACAACTCTTTGATTTTTGCTTCGATGTAGTCCGGATCTATATCACCTACAACGATGATGCCTTGTTGGTCGGGACGATACCATTTCTCATAGTAGTCGCGTAGTGCTTGCGGTGCAAAGTTGTCTACTACATCCATGGTGCCGATTGGTAGACGTACGCCATATTTGTTGTTCGGATAGATTACCGGCAACAAATTCTCTATAATGCGCATTTGTCCTACCATCGTTCTACGCCACTCTTGGTGTATTACTCCGCGTTCGCTGTCTATTTCTTTGGGGTCAAGTGTTAGGTCGCATGCCCAATCGTGTAGTATGAGCAAGCATGAGTCTTGTACACTCTGGCGTGCTACTGGCACTGATGAGATGTTGTAAACGGTTTTGTCAATGCTTGTATACGCATTGAGGTTGTAGCCGAATTTTACACCTACTGAGCCTAGCCAGTCTATAAGACTATTGCCCGGAAAGTTCTTGGTGCCGTTAAAGCACATATGTTCCAAAAAGTGCGCTAGTCCTCTTTGGTTATCTTCCTCGAGGATAGATCCTACTTTTTGTGCAATGTAAAAATCTGCTTGACCTTTAGGCATTTCGTTGTGGCGAATGTAATAAGTCAAGCCATTGTCGAGAACGCCAACGCGCACTGCCGAGTCTACCGGACATACCGGTACTTGTGGCATTTGTGCGGCAGCCGTATTAAATCCAAACGATATTGATATCGCTGTCAATACGCTGATAAATAGCTTTTTCATTTTAAATTGTAGGGGTTTTATGAAGTTTAGTGTTATTGTCTTCTCTGTTAGACGCGCATTTATCGCTTTTATTACGCTTTACGTAGTTAAACTATGTTAAACTAGCACCCACGCCTCTCAATCTTCCAAATCTTCGAGATTGAACATTGCTATGCCTTCTTCGCTCATATAGTCTATTAGCTCGTAAGCATAAAACGGTATATTTATTGTGCCCTGTGAGAACGATGCTATTTCGTATGGCTGATATGAGAACACTATTTCGCCTTCTGATGATATATAGAAGTTGCCATCTGCCGGTAATTCACTAACTGATGTCGCTCCTATTATATCGCTCATCGCTTCGGCTTGTTCGGCTATGCGCTCGGGCAGCTTTTTTAACCCTTGTGGCGTAAATATCTTTTCCAAAGTGATTACGCTGCCTTTGCCTTCTAGCCAGAAGTTTATGTAGCGCCTCAATGTGATGCCGTGCGCTGCTCCGGCTTCGTAGCTCTCGGTTCGCACACAGTACACCAACATTTCTGTTGATAGGTTGGCTACATATCCGGTGATAAAGTCATATCCTTGGGCCACGTCGTAGTCATCATTGTTTACTTCTACGGCTTTAAATCCTTGTCCCTTTGCCGATTCGCGTAACCATGTGTTTATCGCATGTGCTATCGGTTTGCCCTTAACGCCTAATGCGTATGAGGTTATACTGTCGCGCAATGTCGCTATATCGCAATCATACAATTTCAACGGCAATATCAACGATACGGAGTCGGCATATATCAAATCGCTGTCTTGCATTAGCTCTTGCGCTGACCCTTCTAAGCGGTAGGTGCTTGAGCCTTGATATGTGTCAAACGCTATGTTGGCGTTGTCTGAATTTTCCGAGCACGACCACATACCTATCATTAAGGCTGCTGTGCTAACCATTGAAAGAATATTTCGTTTCATCTTTTTAAGCATCAAAGGTTATTAGATGTATAGTCTTTTTTCCCTATTTTGTGTGCATACGCACTTTTTGTGATGGATTTATTTTTTTCGTTTTGTAATATTTTCTCAGCCACGATAATAGTTCGGTGCCGATAATGTCTTTTGTTCGTGCTATCTTGGTTCCGCGTGTAAGAGGCTGCATATAGTCTCCGCCATTTGCTAGATAGTCTATCGTTGCTACGCGATACGTGCGGTTCGCATCTATTGCCTTGCCATCAATTAATATTGATGTGCATGTGTGTGTCTCGTCGTCGAAGGTGATATCAACATTTTCGCTCACTCCATTTCCTTTGGTTAGTGTCATGATGTTGAAATTTTCTATCAAGTCGCTACCTTTCACCTCAAGCACTTCTATGCTATTGTTAAAAGGTTGCATCATTATTATCATTCCTTCGGTTACGTCTCCTTTGGGCAACCCTCTACGCAAACTTCCGCGATTGAAAATTGCCAAATCTACTTTGCCATCTACTAGTTGCGATGCTCTTTCGCGCACAAAGTCTGTCATAAAGTTGAGTAACCCGGGTTTGTCGTTGGGCAAATCAACTGCGCATCGTGCCACTTTAACTGCCATCAGTGAGTCTACCCCGGCACGATATGGCTTTATTATGCTTTCAAGCTCGCCGGTGATGCGGCTATCTAAACGATTGTTTATCGCTATGAGTTTGTATTCGGCTGTTAGTTTGTCGAGGTCTATGGTTATTTCGCCTACATTGCGCCCCGATTTACCGGTCTGTGTCACCAATACTTTTTTCCCTGCCTTGTTTGTCAAAAAACAAGGGTGGCTCTTTGCATCTGCCGGATTGATGGTCGTATGTGAGTGCCCTCCGATGATCACGTCTATGTCTTCTGTTTGGGATACTAGTTCGGCATCACTGGTGCCGGTGCCTGATGCTGCATAGCCGATATGCGTTATGGCTACTACCATGTCGCATCCTTCATTGTGTTTCAGATGCCATGCCGTGGCATTTGCCGCTGTTGCCATATCTAAATATTGCACCCCATTATAGTTACCTTCGGCTATCATGCCTTTGGGGTCGAGGTTCAATGCCAAAAAGCCTATCTTTTTATCGCCAAATGTGCGAATTGTATACGGTTTGAATATGCCGTCAAGTGGGCCCCCTTTTAGTGCATAGTTGGTCGTTAGCCATTCTGAGTGAGTGCCACGTATTTTATCTGCTAACGACTCTGAGCCGTTATCAAATTCGTGGTTGCCTAGTATGCGCATATCATATCGCAGCGCATCCATAAGTTTGTTCTCTACTTCGCCTTTGTATAGGGTGAAGAACAGCGTGCCTTGCACTACGTCTCCGGCATCGATGAGTAGCATATTGGGCTCTACTGCTCTGACACTATCTATGACAACTTTGCGTCGCGATATGCCGCCTAAGTTATCTGTATCTACCGGATCTATTTGAGAGTGTGTATCGTTGGTGTGAAGTATCACTAATTTATCGGCGTACGTCGCCGGGGCTACAACGCCTGCCATTAGCGCTAATCCCACAAATAAACGATTGAATTGACGCATATTTTTTTAGTTTAGATATAATGTGCGAAGTTACAAAATCGTAGCTAATTTTACACAATTATTATTAAAAATATTTTCGCTTTACCTAAAATACTTTTAATAATTTGACCTCTCTTATTGGAGCAAATAAATTGTGTATGCTATGTAGCCAATTAGTAGTAAGGCGCCTTCACTATGGTTGATTGTGCGTGTGCCCCAAACTTTGGCAAATAGCCAAAATAGTATGCTCGAAATCACCAACACGCTCAAGTCTATGTTTGTGATGCCGTTAAACGATAATGGCGCTACGGTGGCTGATGCTCCCAGCACTAGTAACGTGTTAAATATGTTGCTGCCGATAACATTGCCAACAACCATGCCGGGATGTCCTTTTATTGCGGCTGTTATTGATGTTGCCAATTCCGGTAACGATGTGCCGGCAGCGACTATGGTTAGTCCTACAGTCGCTTTGCTCATGCCCAAGCGTATAGCTATATCTGAGGCTCCGTCAACAAATTTATCGCCGCCCCACACTAGTGCTGCAAGCCCGACTACGATAAATACTATAGCTTTAACTAGTGGCATCTCCTTTTCTTTCGCGTCATTGTCTGCTTCAATTGGCGCTTGTCTGCGTGCTGCTGATATGGTATATCGTATGAAGAGCACAAACAGTAGCAATAACAATATTCCGTCTGTGCGCATTATCATATTTTCGCTATACCCGTTTAGCTTGCTGCTATTGCCAAATAGCAATAACAGTAGTGCTGATGTTATGAGCATTGGCAGTTCGGCGGTCATAACACTGCGCTCTACCTTGATAGGGCGTATCAAGGCTGTCGCTCCAACAATTAGCAATATGTTGATGATATTACTACCTACAACATTGCCAACTGCAAGCTGCGATTCGTCTCCGAGTGAGGCTATTACAGATATGGTCAACTCCGGTGCCGATGTGCCAAAGGCGATTACGGTTAGGCCGACTATCATATCGCTCATCCCGAATCGGCGTGCTACACTTGCTGCACCGTCTGTCAGCGCATTTGCGCCGACCATTATTAATACTAGCCCAATTATGAGCCACAAGAGACTTATTATCATGCTTTTAGATTTGTTTATGGAGCTTACGTTGTAACTCTCCTATAAAAAGTACCGGCGATGTGCCAATTATTATTATCAGCCAATCTGTTAGGCTTATTGATACCACGTTAAATAATGCTCCTCCGAGTTCTACTATTAAAATCTGTCCGACAAGTATCATTGCCAGTACAAACACAAATTCTCCACAATCTTTGATATGCAATGCTGAGCGGCCTGTCGCAAATGCTCGCGCATTAAACAAGTTCCAAAATTGTAAGAATACAAATATTGTGAAGAATATTGTTAGTTCGTATGGCGTTAATCCCATCGTGTCGTGGTTGACCGGAGCGCTAAACAAGCTTGTAAGCGATGTTACATTGTGGCTGTTCAAATATAATAACAGCGCTAGTAATATCACGAAAAATGTCAACCCAACGCCCAATATGTGTTGCCACATCGGGTGGCTGATGATAAATGCACTTCGTGATCGTGGCTTTTCGTGCATCACTGATGCCGTTGGTGGCAACGATGCTAAGGCCATTGCTGCAAATGTGTCCATAATCAAATTTACCCACAACATTTGCGTGACTGTTAGCGGTGATTGCATACCTATAAATGCTCCGATAAGCACTATCAAGCTTGCTACAACATTCACTGTCATTTGGAACATGATGAATCGTTGTATATTGCGATATAGTGATCTTCCCCACATCACCGCACGCCCGATTGACGCAAACGAATTGTCTATGATGGTGATGTCGCTGGCTTCTTTGGCTACGGCGGTGCCATCGCCCATTGATAAACCAACTTGTGCAGCCTTCAATGCCGGAGCATCGTTTGTGCCATCGCCGGTAACGGCTACTACTTCTCCGCGGGCTTGCAATGCTTCTACCAATCGCTTTTTATCAATTGGTCGTGCTCTGGCAATAATCTTTAAGTCGCCAACTCGTTCGCGCAACTCTTCGTCGCTCATCTCTGCAACTTCTACTCCGGTAGCTATATTTACATCTCCGTCTGTATTGTTGTCCCAGAGCCCTATTTGTCGACCTATTTCTTTTGCTGTGCCCGGTGTGTCGCCGGTTACTATCTTCACATCTATGCCGGCTGCATTAACTTGTGCTACTGCTTCCGGCACTTCTTTGCGAACAGGGTCGCTAATGGCTACAATGCCCAAAAATAGCAATTTGTCTGTGTTAACTTTGTTGTTGGCTATTACAACTTCTCCAACTTCTAGCTCGGCATATGCAAACCCTAGTGTGCGCATTGCTTGATTTTGATACTCATGCAGCTGCT
The DNA here is from genome assembly GCA_964544895.1 of uncultured Bacteroides sp. Classification (GTDB taxonomy): domain Bacteria; phylum Bacteroidota; class Bacteroidia; order Bacteroidales; family Muribaculaceae; genus CAG-873. The sequence continues at coordinate 6,838 of CAZJEA010000042.1, forward strand.
CGTCAACGACTTCGCGAGTCAGCCCTAATGGCATATTTTTGCACAAGTTGAAGATTATTTCCGGAGCCCCTTTCACATACAAAAAGCGCTTGTTGTCGCTTATCTCGCGAACAACGGTGGCCATATATTTCCGCTCTGTCGAAAATGGCAATTCGGCTATAACTTCAAATTGCTCTTTTATGCCTACATAGTCTAACCCTTGATTCTCCAACCACAATAGCAATGCCCCTTCTGTGGGGTTTCCCAACACTTTTGGTGCTCCGGGTTGTGAGCGATCTAACTGGGCTGTCGAGTTTACGGCTATGCCTTGCTCTATGTGTGGACGTAGACTTTGTGCTGCATAAAAATCAGCTTTATACACTTGCATGCAATTTTGAGTCAGCGTGCCGGTTTTGTCGGTGCAAATTACCGTGGCTGCGCCCATTGTCTCACAAGCGTGCATCTTACGCACTAAGTTGTTTGTCTTGAGCATACGTCGCATTGAGTATGCCAAGCTAAGTGTTACTGCCATTGGCAACCCTTCGGGCACTGACACCACTATCAATGCTACAACAATCATTAATGTTTGCAGCATATATGTACCAAAGCTTACCCAATCAAATGTCGGTTGCAAATGCAGATACATGATGAGCCTTCCCAACAATATCAAGATAGCGCATGCATAGCTTATGCGGGTTATCATCGCTCCTAAGCGGTCAAATTGCTCGTCAAGCGGAGTCTTTATGTTGTCATCTATTTGTGACGCTATATAAACATGCCCGTTTTCGGTGGCATCGCCAACAGCTGTAACTTGCATTATGCCATGACCTTCCATCACTTTGGTGCCTCGCAACGCTGCATTTGATGCAAATGTCGCGTCTTTGTCGAATAGCTCCTCATTGGTTGTCTTGCTACATATAGGTTCGCCGGTGAGCGTTGACTCATCTATGCTCAATGTTACGGCTTCGAGCAAGGTGCCATCGGCGGGCACCTCGTTGCCGGTATTTAAAAATACTATATCGCCAACCACAATTTCACGCTTGGGCACCTCTGTAGCTGTGCCATTGCGCAACACTTGCACCGGCTCATCATCGTTAACTCGGTTGAGCACCTCAAATTCTTTGTCGGCTTTTGCCTCAAAGTAAAAACCCAAACCGGTTGCTAATAAAATGGCTACAAATATGCCTACAGGTTCAAAGAATACCTGTAAGCCTTGACCTAAACCATAATATTCATATAGCGATATACCTATTGAGAGTACACCTGCTACCAATAATATTATGATTAACGGGTCTTTAAATTTCCGCAAAAATTCAAGCCATAGTGGATCTTTAGCCGGAGGAGTTAACACATTCTCACCATGCTCGAGGCGGCTTTTTAGCACCTCGGCATCACTCAATCCGGTGTGATGATGTGATTGCACGATTATAATATTTTTTTTCGTTAGATTATTTCTTTTGCTTCAATGCTGTTGGCATCAAAGTTTACTGATTGTTCGTATGCATATAACCCCGATTGTGATAGCTCAACAACTTGCATTGTGCCGTCTATGCCGGGCACTTTCACGTGAGTATCATCTATGAACGATAGAAAAACTACACGTTGGTCGTTTATCATTGTTGACCATTCTTGACGGTCTGCATCAAAATCCAATCTTATCACTTTGTCGTCTGTGTCATTGCTGATGGTGTATCCTTTGCCATCGCAGGTCACATATACTCGGCCATCTTTTGTGTCTATAACTTTTGTGCCTTGGGCTACCGGATTTGTGCCGCTCCAAAATTCTATTGAGTTTAGCACTATTATATCGGCTAGGCCTGATACTTCATATACAGGCAATATCCAAAATGCAACAAACACAAGCTCATTTACAAACTTATTGCCGATTGTCTTGTTCCAACTCAATAATTTACTCGATAGTTGAAACGAGCCTAGGCACGATGTCAATGTTGTTGACCCTAAAAGTGTGCAAATTAATGCAACAGTAATAAATTTCTTTTTCATAAGAGAGATTATTTAATTATGTAAAACGTGTTTACTCCTTGATTTGTTTTACGCATCGCTGATAAAATGTCATTACCTGATTTACGTATTCGACGGTTTGCCTTCCTCTGAAATATCCGTATTTGCATACCGGATCGTTATAATACTCGGCATTAGACTTTAACAGTAGCGCTTCTTCTACGTTCGCTGTCCAAATTTCCGGATTTTGCCCATGTTTGCGCGCCAGTTCTATGGCATCTATTATGTGGGCTCCGCCTGAATTGTATGCAGCTATTACAAATTTCTGCCTTTGTGTAGCATCGGTTACGTAGCGTGAGAATGTCTTGTTTAGCGATTTGAGTACTTTTACCGCTACTTTTATTGATGTCTCGGGATTTATTAGCGTTGACGGATCTACTCCTTGTGCTCGTGCTGTTCCGGGCATAATCTGCATTATGCCTTGAGCTCCAACCCACGATACTACCGAGCTGTCAAATCGGCTCTCAACAAAGGCTTGCGCTGCCAGTAAACGCCAATCCCAACCCAATTCTTTCGCGTATTTTTTGAATAGATTATCGTATGGCGATATATGTCCTTTTGATAGATCTATGTTTAAAATTGTTGGCGCGGCTTTACTCAGCTCAAAATAGCGCTTGTATAGCTCGCTCTGACTTTGTCTTCGTTGTTCTCCTCCAAACCATGCGTTTATGCTATCGGCTAACCATGATTGTTGCGGCGAGACTGCCCACTGTGAGCGCTGCTTGAAACTAAGTTCAAGGGTGATGTCGAGTTGCGGATAGTATGTCTTATTTATATGTGCTATATCGCTATCTACAACTGTCAAGGGTATCTCTCCCTTCGACACCATCTCCAACAAATCTTCCGTGATGAGTGTGTCGCGACTCACGGCATGTATCTTTATGCCGCCGCCCAATTCGTTGTTCAGATTTTGTAAACGCTGCTGATATTTCGAATTCTTTTCAACATACACATCTTTACCCACCAACTCTGTTACATCGTTTATGCGGTCGTTTGCTCGTGGTTGTACCAAAACTTGGCTCGTTTTACTCTCTGGCCCGCAATACACAACTTTTTTGTTGTATTGTGCTGTCACCGGCACTTCGTATGCCACAATATCAACGCTGCCTGAATCGAGCATCTGCACGGCGCTCTCCAAACTCGACGCTACTTGCAACTTGAGCACTATTCCCTTTTCGCGCGTGAAGTCGCTGATGAGTGAATAATCAAAGCCCATACGTTCTTCTCTATATATAAAGTAGGACGTTGGGCTGTATAGTGTCGCTACGCGTAGCGTATCGGGTAGCCCCGCTACATGCACACTATCGGCTTGGTGGTCTGCTTTTTGGCCACTTCCGCAAGCACTTATGCCTAATAGCATTATGCCTGCCGCCAATAGTGCTGTAGCGCGGCTTAACATGTTCGCTGTTCTTTAATATTCGAATACTCCGTATTCTGACTTAATTGTCAAGTGATTACCGGTGGTCGATTCTTCTACGCGACCGATTATTTTAGCTTCTATGCCCATTGACTCTGACAAGTCTATGACTGCTTGTGCATCTTCCGGTGCAAGGTATATTTCCATACGGTGACCCATATTAAATACCTTGTACATCTCTTTCCAATCGGTGCCACTTTCTTTGGCTATCATTGCAAACAATGGGGGCACTGCAAACATATTGTCTTTGATGACATGTTTGTCTGTCACAAAGTGCAACACCTTAGTTTGTGCTCCACCTGAGCAGTGTACCATGCCGTGCACTTTTTCGCGCATTTTTGCTAACAAGGCTTTGATTACCGGCGCGTATGTACGTGTCGGTGAAAGTACCAACTTGCCCGCATTTATCGGCGAGCCTTCAACTGCATCTTCTAGATTGCGTGATCCCGAATATACTAACTCTTGGGGCACTGCTGCATCGTAGCTCTCCGGATATAACTCAGCATATTTTTTCGCAAATACATCGTGGCGTGCGCTGGTCAAACCATTGCTACCCATACCTCCGTTATATTCTGTTTCGTATGCTGCTTTGCCGTATGATGCTAAACCTACTATTACATCGCCTGCTGCTATGTTCGCATTGTTGATCACATTCGCTCTGGGCATGCGACAGGTCACTGTCGAATCTACGATAATTGTACGAACCAAGTCGCCTACATCGGCTGTCTCGCCTCCGGTGCTATATACACCTACTCCTTGTTCGCGTAGTTGTGCCAACAACTCTTCTGTGCCGTTGATGATGGCTGAAATAACTTCTCCGGGCACTAGCTTCTTGTTGCGCCCTATTGTTGACGAAACCAAGATGTTATCTGTGGCACCAACGCAAAGTAAGTCGTCGATGTTCATTATCAAAGCGTCTTGGGCTATTCCTTTCCATACACTTAAATCACCGGTTTCGCGCCAGTATATGTATGCTAATGAAGACTTGGTGCCTGCTCCGTCTGCGTGCATAATGTTGCACCATTCCTCATCGCCGCCGAGTATATCGGGGATAATCTTACAAAAAGCTTTAGGATATAAGCCTTTATCAACATTTTTGATGGCGTTGTGCACATCATCTTTTGAGGCTGAAACGCCGCGCAAGTCATAACGATTGTCGCTCATTGTTACTTACTTTTTATGTTTAATAATCGTATAATAATTCAATGTCATCAAGATACAATACTGCTCCGTTGCCGCCTACAAAGTAGTCGCCAAATTTACTTGCTGATGCTGTCAACAATATGTATTTGGGCACTCGGCTTGTCGATTTGTAGTCTATTGTAAATTCAAATTGTGTGTAGTTGTCTATGTTGCGACCATATTCAACCTTGCCATAGCCTACTACATACGACCCATCCGAATCAAACAATTGTCGGTTCGTTGGACGTGTGCGTATCTCAAACGGTTGATCTTGGTCTATTAGCGCACACCAAACTATGCACGTATCCGGCCTGTCTTTATAGTCTTCAAATCCTGAGGCTACCGACGATATTGGCGCTGTCTGATATTTCAAATATCCTCGCACTCGTGTGGGTCGCTCTGTAAAGGCATGTCCAAAACTTAAAATGCCGTTTGTGCCGTCTGTGGCTACGTAACTACCAATAAAGATATTTCCGGCGGCTAATTTACCCAGTGCTCCGATACCAACAAATTTGGTCTCTAGCATTGCAGCTTGTCCGCTGCCGGTGCGGGTGTCGCTTGTAGGCTGTGTGTTACTCGGACCTAAAGTTGTAGCTCCTTTATTCCCTGAATCCCACCAGGGTGTGTCGCCATCGGCCCACGGATTCCATACTTTTCCGTTTAGCCACCAATCGTCAAATCCGCTATTGGGTATTTGTAGCAAGCTTCCTGTGGTAAATTCAATGCTCGCACCTTGTTCGTCGCCACTTATTGCTCTAGCTTCGTAAGTCGTTAATGCATCTAGGTGTATCAAACGAGCATAGAAACTACCTCCATTGTGTGTCAACCACGAGTCGGGCACTGTTGTCCATTGTTCGTCGCCTTTCTTGCGATATTGTACAGTGTTCTCTGCTCCGGCTTCGGCTTCTCCGTACACCCATGCAACGTTTGTCCATGCGTCTACGCGCGTAGTCGTCACTTTCGCTTCTGTGGGCTCTACATATATTGTCCATATCTCTCGGCGTCCATAGTTTGTAACTACAACTTGAACACCGCGACTGAAGTTAACATTGCGCCCTTCTAATGCCGGGCTCTCCACCGACCCCTCTGCTCCAAGTTTGCAGGTGAGCACTCGCAAACTAGTTATATCCATAGCTTCGTTCACGTATGCTATGACGCGTCGTGCCGGTACATCTATTGTTGTTGACCCTATTTGTCCGTCAACGGTAAAATAACGCTCTACCGACTGCACTGCATTTATTTGCCATTCGTAGTCATAGAAGTAATGCAATTTTACCGTGGCAGTCGTTGACAGATCCAATGGCTGTGATAATGCATCGTCAACAACTTTGGCATCTGCAGATGATAATGTATAGTTTGATATTTTTACATTATAAATATCAACATTTTCCGGAAAATAAAAAGTCACTGTGCAATTTACACTATCAATTGTTGCTGCGCGACTTTGTCCCTCTGCCTCGATTGATGTGATATTTGCTTGTATGTGGGGGTAGGGAACATCGTTGTCTATACACGACGCTAATGCTGTCAACATCAATATTGATATCAACAATATAAAGTTATATATGTGTCTTATCTTTCTACTCATATCTGTCTATATCATATAACCACTAACAACCCAAAATTGATGTTGAAAATATTAAATTTAAAGTTCGCTCCACTTGTCGTGCGCGATCCATCTTCGCTGCCGTTTGTCGTTTGTGTTTCGTGGCGAACCTTTAATCCGAAAACACCAAACGACACGTTGAATGCTGCGTTTTGATGCAAAAATACTGCTAGTCCCGGACTGAAATTCAACGACCCTTGTGTGATGGTGGTTCTTGTGTCGCGTGGCTCGTCGTTGTACAAACGTTTAAATCGTGAGCTTCCGCTCTGAAACATTAAACTCACTTCATTAAACACACCAAATCTACGTTGTGATCCCAAACCTAGGTAGTTGCGATAAAATGTTCCTAATGCATAACTTTCGGTGTAGTAACTCACATCTTTTATTGAGAAATTTAAGTCGTCGTCAAAGTCTACCGAAAAGCTTGCCAAATCTGCAACTCCGCGTGAGTATGTTAGCTTCAATCCTACTGATTGATTATGCTTTATAAAATAGCTTATCGTAGGATTTATCGAGTATATCTTACCCTTAAAATCCAAGTCGGTTAGTATTGACAAAAGTTGCGAATCTTCTGTCGTCAATTCTCCATAGCTTGCTGTTAATCCGATTGCCCATTTACCTTTCGGTATGAAAAGATAGTTATACAATCCTCGGTCATAGCGCCCGAAATTCTTTTCCGGCAATATCACACTCACTGTGTCGTCGCCTACTATAACTTTCTCCTTCTCTATTTCTGCTCTGCGGGCTATCGCTACTGAGTCTTTGCGCACTATTAGTTGCGCTTCTCCTTCTGTGGCTGTGAAAATTATCATAGCCACCAGCAATGCCAGTTTTAATGATGGTTTTATTATGACTGAATATATTTGGTTCATGTGTTAGCTTGTGAATTATATGTAGAATGTGCAACCAAAGGTTATTGAAAACAAGTTTATGCGAAAGTTCGCTGACTTCATATTGCGGTTGGCAACATATATTTGATCTGTCACTGAGCGTGTATGAGTATAACTATATCCAAGCACTCCGACATTTACCTCTAGTGCTGAATAGTTATTTAAAAACATCACCAAGCCGGGTGCTAAGCCCACATCTAAAGAAAAGTTGCGCTCAAAGGTGCCGGTTAAATCCAACTCTGAGCCGTTTTCTATTTTTGATTGTCCTCCGCCTAGTTGCAATTGAGCTTCCGCAAACATGCCAAAGCGGGTATTATTACCCAAACTCATATAGTAGCGGTAGGCTGCCGTGCCATAGTAGTTATGGCTGATTACGTATAAGTGATCTACATCATACGATGTCTCTGAGTCGAGCACTATTGATGCATCGTTAAGTCGTGTGCGTTGGCGCGTGTACGACAGCCTTCCTCCGGTTGCCATGTTGTCTTTAAACGCATACATTACCATCGGACTTAGTTTAAACGAATATGTATCTCCGTTCAGATTTTCTACAACTAAAAATTGATAATTGTCTTGCGATGATTGTGAATAGCTCACGCTGACTCCGGCTATCCATTGTCCTTTGGGTACAAATGATATTTGCTCTATTTCGCGCTCAAATTGCTTTTGCCCATGAGCCGATATGCTGGCCATTATTGCCACTGCCATGCATATCAAATGTATTATCCGTCCTGAGATATGTTTCTTAAGTTGCATACAATGCTGTTTAGTAGGTGAATGAAAGATTGTCAATCCAAAGCGAACTGCCGCTCATGACCCCGGTCTCGGGATGCGCTGTTACCGGCACATGGCTGTCTTCATATTCCTGACTACCTGTTGCTGTGCTCGATGCAAACATGATTTTTAATTTGCTGGCTTTTAGATTGTAATATTTATATGACAAAGGCACGTTAAATGCTTTGTAGTCTGTCGCTGCTTGAAATTCCGATCGGCCTGAGGCTATTACCGTCTCTTTCCCGTCGGTTATGTTTATTATTTCGACTTCTACATATCCACGATCTGTGGGATGTGTATTATCGGGCGTGTACATGAAAAAGCCGTTTAACGATGATGGCCTTGATGTGAATGTGTAGCCCTCGTTAAATACTTCTTGCTGAGTTTTTATATCATAGCTATAACTTCCCAAAAACAAACGTCCGGCTGAGCGATGCGCTATATTGGGCACTACTTTGCTGTATGCTAATGATTGCCCGCTTTCTTGCACATAGTCTGCTATTTGCTCGCCATTGTGATCCCATCCAACACTAGTCATACAGATTGCCTTGTACCCACTTTGTGGCTCGTATATTATTACTGATGACGGTTGCATATACCACGTGTTGTGACGGCTTGATTGCTTATTGAAGGTTTTTGCATTTACCGATGCCCAATATTTTTTAGGCCACTTAACATCTATGTCTGTGTAATTCTGTCGGTTTACAATTGACAATCCGGTAGCTGAGTATTTACCTCCTTGAGGCATTTGCTTGTATGTTATCAATTGTTCCCAGTCCTCAAAATCTCCTTCGGGCACTTGCAATGCCTTTTCTGTGGTGAACGTTGATGTCCGTTTTGTGCCGTCTCCAAACCACACATTCACTGTGTATTTTGTGTCTGCCTGTAGATTTTGCACCAATATGCCGTGTTCGCTTTCATAACGCTCACAGTTTAAACCATTTATGCCTGTTATGCTTACGGTTGCATATTTCACTAATGCTTTTATTTCTTCTTCATTTTTTGCATCAAACTTTATTATGGCGTTTGTCGCATAAGCGTCAACGTCTATTGTGTAGTCTGATGCCGAGCGTTTGGCTATTGTTGAAAAACGTTTTAAATCAAGATAATATACATCAATATTGATATCATCGTAGCCTTCTGGTACGCTAAATTCTACTGCTATGCGTTGTGCATCAACCTTCTTCCACGAAGTTATGGCGCAAAGTGTCTTGTTTCCGTCTGAGTCAATTGCATAAATATTAAAGCCAGGTTGCTCTACGTCTTGACCTCCTGTGTTTATTTGCATCGTAGCTCTATTTATGCCTAGTTCTGCTGTCGTAATACTCTCCAGTGAGATTGTCATCACTTGTGTGTTTACATCAAGTGTTAATGGCTCGGAGCAAACTCCGGCTTCATCTTCAAGCATAAGCGTAAAGTGTGACAGCGCACTCGTATATGACGACATATTTTCAAGCAAATTTGTGTAGTCTATATTTACACTCTTTTTATCTGCTGCGAACGTATATATTAAGCCAACATTCGATAAATAATTTCTATCGTCGCTAGAAAGTTGTGCTAAATCAATTTCTGATGGTGCCGACACCATATTCAAAATCGGCGATTCTACCGTAAGACGTGCGTGTTTTATTACGCGATTTGAGGTCCCCAACATTTTCACACTTCTGTTGAGGGTTATGCCTTCTGTCGCTTTTATCTCTTGTCCCGGGGTAAATCCTTCTGCCTCTATGGCCGGTGCCGATAAATCAAATATTGACTTCTCAATTACATAATTGCTGCTTTTATTTGTCGATGTCAATGTCAATTCCTCGTCGTTTAGCTTTACTACAATAGCCTCACCGTGAGCTGCGCTTATTGAAGTAGTGTAGGGTAGTGATACTCTTATTGAACGGGCGGCCTCATCGGTGAGCTGTGCATACATTTCCATCTCCCCGGGCTCAATAAATATATTTTCACCCCCTTTTGTCTCGCAGTATTGTCCGTTATTGCTATGCACTATCATTGTGCCTAGCTTATACTTACTGCTTTGGCTGATATCAAATTTTAGCAGTGCCTCTGCCGGAGCACACTCTATCTCTGCTGCCGTGCGTTGTCCGGCTGCAATTACAACGCGTTTGCTACCCTCAAATGTTGGCCCGTCATTCTTTGAGGCTGCTCGCATTGTGATGTCGTAGTTGCCTATTAAGTAACTTTCGTTTGATGGAAATTCATTGAACGATTGCCATGTGTGGCTGAAGCTTTCATCTCCAACCATATTTAGTGCAAGCGAAAAGTCTGCAATTTCCGGCACTTGCAACTCTGATAAGCTCACAAGAGTGCCATCGGCCATAGTGAAAGAGTCCTTTATTTCTGCCGACAACTTTATATAGCCTTGTTGTGTTGCTATCGTATTTTCATCGCTAGTGCATGAGGCTAATTTTATAGCCAAAATTACCGCTGTTGCAATTTTTATATTTCTGCTGATTTTCATCAGTAACTAATCTTCTTGTTTTAAACCTCAAAGTTAGTCATTTTTTATCAAACTTTGACAATATCACTGATAATTTTCACTCTACACTTGCGCTTTTTAACTATCATACCTTCAACATCTTTTGCGCTTATCTCCACTTAGTACATTCCCAATGGCTACCCCCACGCCGCCAACAATCAATAATCGCATCACCACCAGTCCC
>CAZJEA010000043.1:0-16561 GCA_964544895.1 uncultured Bacteroides sp.
TCGGGAGCTCATATTTGCCAACGTAGTGTAATATGATTTCCTTATTTACATTACCTGAACTGTTCTTAAATGTTTCGGCAGGAATCACAACATAGTAGTCAGATCCTTCACTAAAGTTTATGGGAGATGTGAATCCGTCGTATTCGTCGCCGGGGAACAGAGTTACGGTTTTGCCACTGGCGTTAGCCCACCATTGGTCGTATCCGCCAACTTCTTCGCCGGTAGGCACGCCGTTAACAAGACTACCTTTTATAATCTTTGTTTTGAGATATGTGCTACCAACAAGGCTGGCATTTTCGTTGAACGTGAGAACGACATTTTCAAATGTAGTTACTTCGCTATCTGAGGCGGGAGAGAACGATATAGGTTCAAATGCCGGAGCTTCATAATTGCCAACGTAGTGCAATACGATTTCTTTATTGTATACGCCGGAGCTATTGCGGAAAGTACGTGCAGGAATTACAATGTAGTAATCTTCGTCTTTTTCAAGATTTACAGGCATTGTGAATCCGTCGTATTCGTCGCCGGGGAATAATGTAGCTTTAGTGTTGCTAATATTTACCCACCATTGATCGAAACCGGTAACATCTTCGCCTACGGGCACACCGTCAACAAGCTTACCTTTTATGAATGAGGTGTTCAAGTATGTTGTGCCTACAGTAGTTGGTTTTTCGGTAAATGTGAGAATGATATTCTCCAAAGTAGCAACTTTGCTATCGGGAGACGGAGATACAGAAGACGGAGTAAATGCCGGCTCCTCGTAATTACCTACATAGTGCAAAACTATCTCATTATTATATGTGCCTGCACTGTTGCGGAAAGTATTAGCAGGAATAATAACAAAGTAGTTTGCTCCTTTTTCAAAGTTTATGGGAGATGTGAATCCGTCGTATTCGTCACCGGGGAATAGTGTCACGGTTTTGCCGCTGGCGTTAGCCCACCATTGATCATAACCGCCAACTTCTTCGCCGGTAGGTACACCGTCGACGAGTTCGCCTTTAATTATCTTCGTATTAAGATAAGTGCTGCCGACAAGCGAAGCATTTTCGCTGAACGTGAGGACAACATTTTCAAAAGTTGCGACTTCAGAGTCAGAAGCCGGATTGGTGCTAACGGGAGAGAAAGCAGGTTTCTCGTAGTCGCCAACATAGTGCAATATAATTTCTTTGTTGTAGAGATACAAGCTACTTCTGAAAGATTTAGCAGGAATCACAACGTAATAGTCAGCACCTTTTTCGAAGTTTACGGGCATTGTGTATCCGTCGTATTCGTCGCCGGGGAATAGTGTTACGGTTTTGCCGCTGGCGTTAGCCCACCATTGATCATACCCGCCAACTTCTTCGCCGATGGGCACACCGTTAACGAGCTCGCCTTTTATGATTTTGGCGCTGAGATAAGTGCTGCTAACAATAGTTGGATTTGATTCAAATGTTAGTTGAACATTCTCAAAAGAGGCAATTTTAGAATCAGCTTCCGGAGTTATTGCAGACGGGTCGAAAGATGGTTCGATATAATTACCGGTGTAGTGCAATACAACGCGTTCTGATGTAGTGCCGTCGCTATTCTTAAATACGCCCTCCGGGATTGTCAAATAATACTCAGTGTTGGGAAGCATCTTAATAACTTCAACGTTGTAGTCATCGTCGCAAGGGAATAAGCGAGGTTGCTCACCTGAGTTTATTACAGCCATCCAATCAGTGACACTAACTGCAGCTCCGGTAGGCACACCGGCAGTGAGAGGGCCTTCGCGCAACTCTACTTTCGGGTGGCTTTGAGCAACGCTCACTGTGCCGTCAAAAGCAATGGTTACGCCTGTAAATTCGTCAACTTTAGAGTCGTTTGCGGGGTCATACGATGTCGGCACTAAGGCAGCAGGTAAAGATTCGCTTACTTCGTTAAAATAGCTGCTCCAACCGGCACTTTTATAAGCGTCACTGGTGCCCGGGCGAACGTTTAATACAGCTTTCGATGAAATGTTATAGAATTGACCTTCGTAAGAGTCATACACATCTTCAAGCACAGCCGGAGTAACACCGTAGGCATTTACTGTTGACAGTGCTGTACATCCGGTGAAAGCTCTGATGTCGATATAATTTACAGACGATGGTATGGTCACAGTTGTCAACGATGTTGCTTGAGCAAAAGCAGCGTCTTGTATTTCCGGCAAATTAGAAGGCAAGGTTACCTCTGTAAGATTCGTGCCGGCAAAAGCTTGCTCACCAATAAAAACAACCGATTCGGGTAATTTTATGGATGACAAAGAAGAGAGAACAAAAGCGTATGAATTTATTGCTCTTAATCCGTCAGGCAGCTCCACTTTTTGCACATTTGAAGACCAAAAAGCGCCATAGCCAATGCCGCGACAAGCTTTATCAACAGTAACGCTGGTTACTGACGATTGCGGCGGATATGCCACTAATATTGACTTATCTTCATTGTATATGGCATTGTCAACTCGCACGAGTTTAGAGCCCTCTGCCAATGCTATCTCACTAACTTTTGTGTTTGCTAACGCACCTCCACCAAAGCTTGTTAAGCTTGCCGGCAGAGTAATTGTGCCACTTAAACCGGAACCCTTGAAGGCTTCGTCGCCGATAGTAACGATACCTTCAGTCAGATCTATTGATGTTAGGGCTGTGCAGTCAACGAAAGCACCTTCGCCAATTTCGGTAAGAGTCGACGGCAATTTTATATCAGTAAGTTTAGTACAGCCATAGAATATGTTTTTGCCTAACGACTTTAGACCTTCGGGTAAGGTTATTGAAGTTATAGGCACTTTGTAGAAAGCAGAAGAGCCTATTGTTTCCAATGTAGTTGGCAACTCGATGTTAGTCAAGTTATCGCAACGAAAGAAAACAGAACCACCAATCGAAGTAACTCCTTCAGGAATTTTTATCGTTGGAATCTTAGTGTAAGAAAAAGCGTAATCGCCAATTGTGCGTAGCGACGACGGAAGAGTGATTGATGCCAAAGAGCTAGATCTGAACGCTCCGTATGCCAATTCTTCAATTGTTGATGGCAATTCGATACTGGTAATTTTCGAATAGTAAAAAGCATCTTGTTCAACAGAGACAACAGTATAAGTAACACCATCGTTTGTTACTTGCTCTTTTAAATCGACGGAAGTAGCAGTGTATGGCACGCTTTCAATACCAACAGTGTTATCGCTTTTCACAACGTAGGTAACATCGCCATCGGTAAATGTTGTTCCTACGTCAGCCGCATTGACCGATAACCCAATCGTCAATGCTGTCAATAGTGTGTAAACTTGTTTTTTCATAAGCATGAAAGTTTTAGAAGTTAGACAGTTTTTATTATGTTTTCGAAATGTAAGTATGTATAAGAAATGCACACGAAGGCCAAAAATGCAAGAAGAATCACTTTTGGCGAAAATGTATTTGGCAAATATAACTATTAATTGTCAATTTGCCGCATAAAAAGTAAAAATAGTGGAAATATTATAAAATAATACCCTGAAAAAGAGAAATATTCTATAAATAAAGGTGTAAATGCCTTCAAATAGATTAGAAGTCGGAAAAGAGTCGAGGTTTAATTACGATGCCAACGCGCAATTGCGAATGAAATTTGTTGTATTCCAACAGTCCTTCGCCATATCCGTTGTAATATTGTAGAAATAGGAATTGGTTATCGCGTTTCCATAGTCTATATGATAATTCTACAATTGTATTGTAGTTCAAATTCCAACCGCGACGTTTAATCAAAGTAACAGCGCCATTAAAACGTTTGTTGTTTGAGAAAAATTGCATGCCCATTTGGTATATGCCCGAATAGTCGAGTATATCTTTATTATTACCACCGTCAACGATGGGAATCCAAACTTTGCCGTGCACCATCAAGTGAGGGTCAACCATCACATTTGCGCCGAGCGAAATTTTGTTCCATGAGCGAGACTCATCACCATCGCGACCGTTTGATTCATGCTCAATTATAAAAAATAATTTTCCTATAAATCTATTTTTCACGAATAGTGGTTTTGCCAAACCTATGCCTGGGTTGAAGTTGAGGTCGGTCATTGGCATAGAGTTTTCCAACACATTCCAGAAGCATTTTTGGCTGTAAAACAAATAGAGGTATGAGTTGAACGGCAACACCGATTTGGTTAGGCGTTGGGCAATAGAAATTTGAAATTTTATGTTTGTATTTTCTTTTGTTGGTGCCGGGCCTACCGACGGGCCAAAAATGAAATAGTTATCCTTGTATAAGCCAAAGTATGGTTGTTTATCAAAATCGCGACGCAAGGAGTCAACGTTCAGCTTTTCTCCCGTAGTTGAGACAATTTGACCTTTAGCTAGGGGGGCGATCGCTAAACACGTTAACACCATGGAGATAAACAAAATTATCTTTCGCATCATATACATATATGGTAAATTTCGATGCAAAGATATGAATTATTATTGGCGTTAAAAAAGCATTGTATCCTTTTATGGTCAAAAGGTTAAAATTTTGGCAATTTATTCCAATAATCTTTCTTTTTTTTACACAAAAATAATAATTTTGCCTTTAATAAAACCTTTAACCGCGCATCTTGGTTATAAAATATATTTAATTGAAAACTTTTTCTATCCGGATATGATTAAACATCTTCTAATTGTTCTAACTGCCTTAATGTTCGCAGTGCCAACCAAAGCCGATGTCTTCTCGCTCGACTCATGTAGATCATTGGCATTGCGCAACAACAAGCAGCTGATGATAAGCCGACAGCGAATCACATCAGCCGACTATCAGAAGCGAGAAGCTTTTGCCGCATATCTCCCGGCTATAGACTTCAATGGAGGTTACCTTTATAACCAGAAAGAATTATCTATTTTTGATAGTGACCAATTGCTACCGGTAAAGACATTCAACCTTCAAACCGGCACATATGAGTACAATCTCGTTAAAAATCCGGTTACAGGTGAGCCGATAAAGACAGCCAACGGACAATATGTGCCCGAAAATGTGGCACTTATGCCGAAGTCAGCTCTTGAATATGACATACATAATGTCTTTTTTGGTGCGATTACACTAACTCAGCCCATATATATGGGGGGTAAAATAGTTGCACTAAATAAACTCTCCGGATATGCAAAAGAGCTTGCCGAGGCGCAACACAATAGCGAGGCTGAAAATGTTGTGTATGCTGTTGATGCCGCATATTGGCAAGTTGTTTCTTTGAAAGCGAAACAAGATCTTGCTGTTAGCTACGTAAACTTGCTTGACTCGCTGCAACGGAATGTGCAAGCTATGCTCAATGAAGGAGTAGCTACCAGAGCCGACAAACTTAGTGTAGACGTGAAACTAAACGCAGCACGTGTTGACCTCACAAAAGTTGAAAATGGTTTGTCTTTGTCGCGCATGGCTTTGGCTCAGGTATGCGGCTTGCCTATAGACAGTGATATGCACCTCACAGACGAACCCGGAGGCGCTCCTCTCTCGTTGGCACTTGCTGATGATGCCGATGGTCTGGAGCCGTCAGATGTTGCTGAAGCATACAACCGTCGACAAGATCTTCGAGCCCTTGAAACCGGCATTAAAATGGCAGAGCAACAAAAGAAAGTAGCTTTCTCGTCGATGTTGCCTAATGTAGCTTTAGTCGGTGCATACTCTTTTTCTAACCCTAATCTGTTTAACGGCTTTAGCAAACGTTTTGCCGGAGCATTCTCTGTGGGCGCCATGGTCTCAATTCCGCTTTGGCATTGGGGCGGCAACTACTATAAATATAAAGTTGCCGAAAGTAACGCTACAATAATGAAATGGCGTCTTGAGGATGCCCGAGAGCTTGTTGACCTACAAATAAATCAAGCTTCGTTTAAAGCGCGAGAAAGCATAAAAACATACCAAGCAACTCAGTCAAATTTGGAGTGTGCCGATGAAAATCTGCGTTGCGCAACCGTTGGCTTTAGAGAAGGCGTCATCACTACCGACGATGTTCTCGCTGCACAGACAGCATGGCTAAAAGCGAACTCTGAAAATATTGACGCAATGATAGATGTGCAACTCTGCCACACATATCTTAGCAAAGTCTTAGGCAAACTCAATTATTAATCGAATTAAAAAACAACACTCTATATGTCATCTCAAGCAAATAACAATAACGAGGAACGTAACGCCAATCGCGCACTCCTCATTACCATGGCTGCAGTTGTAGTAGTTGTAGCTATAGTTGCTATCTTTGGTTTCGTTTGCCTAAACAAGCCCGCAGATATAGTCGAAGGTCAAGTTGAAGGCACAACGGTGCGAGTATCAGGAAAACTTGCCGGACGTGTAGCCGACTTCTATGTCAGCGAAGGCGACACTGTTGCCGAAGGCGATACGCTTGTACATATCCATTCGTCATTGGCAGAAGCACAACTCACACAGGCAGAAGCAATGCAAAATGTTGCGCGTGCGCAAAATCGTAAAGTTGATGCCGGCACTCGCTCACAAATCATTTCTGCTGCCGCTGACCTAGTTTCGCAAGCCACAGCGGCTATGACTATAGCTAAGAAAACATACGATCGTATGGAAAACCTCTTCAAACAGGGCGTTATTTCAGAGCAAAAGCGCGATGAAGCTCGCGCAGCTTACGATGCTGCCGTTGCTGCAAAAAGTGCAGCCGAAAGCCAACATCAACTAGCCCTGGCAGGCGCTCAATCTGAAGACAAACAAAGTGCAGCCGCTATGGTGACTGCTGCCGGAGGTAGCGTGGAGCAAGTAAAGGCAGTGCTCGAAGATAGCTATCTTGTTGCTCCTTGCGCCGGAACAGTTGACGAAATATATCCTGAAGTTGGCGAGCTCGTAAGCCTTGGCGCACCAATAATGAGTATACTCCGCAACGACCGCTGGGTTACATTCAATGTGCGCGAAGAATTGCTGCCGCAATTTAAGCAGGGCTCAAAAATTAAAGTTATGATACCCGGGCTTGGCGATAAAGACCTGGACTTGCAAGTGTACTACATTCGCGATATGGGTTCTTATGCCACATGGCGTGCAACAAAAACCACCGGTCAATATGATAGCCGCACATTCCAAGTAAAAGCACGCCCAGCAGACAAAAATAATGCTCAAGGTCTACGCCCGGGCATGACTGCCGTTTATTTCAAATAAAGCAATATGGTGAAGCAATTTTGGTCGTCGATAAAGTTGGGCATCTCTACAATGTGCTCGCGTAGACTCTATCTATGCGCTATGGTTTTTGTGCCTTTGCTGAGCTGCTTATTCTTCTTGAGCTTGCTCACAGAAGGTCTGCCGCTAAAGGTGCCAACAGCTGTCGTTGACCTAGATCACTCGCCAATGTCGCGAGCCATGATTCGCTCGCTCGATGCAGAAATGCTTGTGTCTATCACCGAAGATTGTGAGAGCTACACAAAAGCTATGCAAGCAGTCAAAGAAGGACGAGCTTTTGGCTTTTATGTTATACCCGCCAATTTTCAGGAAGATGCAATTGCCGGACGTAAGCCAACTATTGACTACTACTCAAATATGTCGTACTTTGTACCCGGCACGTTCTCTTATAAAGGATATAAAACAATTGCAGTCTCGGCCGCCGCCGCTCTAGTCAGCAAAACAGCGACGTCAAAGGGAGTGAGTGAGTCTACGGTAAAAGCTCTCATACAGCCGGTAGTTATTGATACAAATCCTGTTCACAATCCGTGGACAAACTATTCGCTATATCTCACACCGTCTTTCTCTGCGGGAGTATTGGCATTAATGATAATAATTATTACCATTTTCTCCATTACATACGAGATTAAACTTAACACAGCACGACGTTGGCTCGATACGGCAGGGAATAGCATCATTATAGCAGTTACAGGTAAGCTTTTGCCACAGACAGTAGTCTTTTCAGTAGTGGGCATCTGTATGCTTTCGTTGATGTTTGGTTTTGCCGGATTTCCCATATATTGCAGCATTTGGACAATGATTTTTGCTATGATACTTTTGGTTATAGCATGTCAAGCCTTTGGCTTATTCATTGCGTGTGTGTTGCCAAATCCGCGCTTGGGTATGTCGGTAGGAGCATTAATAAGCATCCTTGCATTCTCGCTTACCGGATTTTCATTTCCGGTGCAAAGCATGTATGGAGCCTTGGCATCGTTCAGCTACATTATTCCGGTGCGCTGGTACTACTTGATTTTTGTCTCGCAGGCATTAAACGGATTTGATATATATTTTGCGCGTATGTTTTTTGTCGCACTTCTCATTTTCCCGTTAGTACCGCTAACCATGTTGTGGCGACTTAAACGCGCATGTCGCAATCTTGTTTATGTTCCCTAAAACTTGTGCCCAAAATGAAAGTTTTCAAAAATATAAGCCGTTGGTTCACGGGCATGGCAAAAGCTTATGCTCGCGAGTGGCATACTGTTTTGCATGATGTAGGTGTGCTAGTGTTTTTCATAGGGCTACCATTGATGTATCCCATAGTCTACACTCTTATTTACAACCCTGAAGTAGTGCGAAACATACCTATCGCAGTTGTCGACGATTGCCGTTCGTCTTCTTCGCGAAAGCTAGTCACCGATGCAGCCGCCGCTCCGGCAGTAGAGATATACGACTATGCAGCGAATATGGCAGATGCAAAAAACTTGGTGGCAGAAGGTAAGGTTTATGGCATATTGCAAATCCCCGCAGACTATGGTAAAAAAATAGGTCGTTTTGAGAAGGTAAATGCCACACTATATTGCGAAATGAGTCTTTTACTGCGCTATCGAGCTTTGCTCTCGGCATTCACAGATGTGCAGATGAAAGAAATTTCAGACATCACAGCCAATCGTGCAGCGCTTCTTGGCTCTGTTGGCACTCAGCTATCGGGATTGCCAATCGAAAATCAGGCACATATGCTTGGCGATACAGAGCAAGGATTTGCTTCGTTTGTTATGCCGGGCATCCTGATACTAATTTTGCAGCAAAGCATGGTGCTAGGCATACTAATGCTGATAGGCACTTCGCGTGAGCGTAGACGTCGCAATAATGGCATTGACACTTTGGCTGTTGACGCTCCGAGTTCGGCAATAATCTGGGGTCGTACCCTTTGCTATACTATATTCTACATCGTTCCCACATTGTTTTTGCTGCACTATGTGCCGCAAATGTTTGACTTGCCGCACATAGGTAGTGCCGTTGATTATCTGTTGTTAGCGTTGCCTTTGCTGTTGGCTTCAGCATTTTTTGGACAGACAATGGCTTACTTTGTGCACGATCGCGAAAGCGCTTTTGTAGTGTTTGTATTTACCTCAGTAATTTTCTTATTTCTAACGGGTATAACATGGCCGCGGTTTGCAATGCCGCAAATATGGCACTGGCTAGGCAATATAGTGCCCGGAGTTTGGGGAGTACAGGCATTTATCAGCATAAACTCCAATGCAGGTACATTGGCCGAGAATGCCACTCCGTATTATTGGCTATGGGCACTTACGGCAATATATTTCGTAGCCGCCCTCATCGTACATAAGCTTATTGCTCGTCGCCCATAAAAACGACCCTTTGTGGAAGTAATGGCGATTCTTTTATCCCGATCTGTCAACAATCAGGTCGGGTGAGGTGTTATGCAGTTTTAAATCGACAATACATGAATAATTTTGCAAGATGCAGAGCTCTCTTTAGACTCTCGCGTGTGTTTGTGCTTGTGCTCTCTTTGGCGCTAATTTGTTTTATCACTTTGGCTACCTTCCGAGGCGAAAATTTCATTAATGAGCCACACTACATGCAATTTCAATTTTGGATATGCTTGGCATTTATGGCTGATTTTTTCTTTGAGCTGTGGTTGGTTGGAAGACGTAGATGGCGCTACTTTTTCAGACATCTATGGTTTTTTGCAATTTCCATACCATATCTGAACATAATACAGACTTTAGACTTACACGTGTCTGCTCAGGTTATGGAATATCTGCGATACGTGCCGCTCATTCGCGGCGCCTATGTTATGGTTATAATTATTAATTATATCTCAACTTCGCGCATAATGAGTATCTTTATGTCGTATCTGAGCATCATTGTGCTTATGTTATATTTTTCGTCTATAATCTTTTATGTGCGAGAACATCCGGTTAACCCACAAATTTCAGGCTATTTCACTTCTTTATGGTGGTGTTCTCTTGAGTTCACTACTATCGGTGCACCTATAAATCCGGTCACACCCACGGGAAAAGTCTTGGCTGCAATTCTTTCGGCTATGGGTGTTATTATGTTCCCGCTGTTCACGGTATATCTCTCCGATTTACTGCGCCGACATCTCAACCCCAAGAGCCGGTAAAATCAAAGCTTTTTCGCTTATTTTTGCCGTTTTGCCATAAACTATGTAAATTTGCGCCTATAAATCGCTTAATAATATGAAAATAAAAACTCTAGGTATATTTTTTGCAGCACTCATCAGTGCTGCAGCAGCAGTGGCGCAACCTCGTATTTCATGGCTTGAAACCGAGCACAATTTCGGTGCTTTTAGTGAAGATGTTGGTTTGGTGTCTGTCGTTTTCAAATATGTTAATGTTGGCGACGAACCGTTAGTTATAACAGCAGCACGTGCCAATTGCGGGTGCACGACTCCACGTTTTAGCCTTGATCCGTTAGCCCCCGGCGACACTGCTTCAATAGAAGTGAAATACGACGCTAAAGGTCGCCCGGGCAGATTTAGCAAGAAAGTGTTTGTTGATACAAACACTGATCCTGTTCGCTCAACATTGCTTATTAAAGGCGTTGTTGTCGGTGCTCAGCAAACCGTGGCTCAGCGCTATCCAGTGCCCATGGGAAAACTTAGTGTTGCTCGTGCATATGCAATGCTTGGCGATGTCAGCAAAACGCATATGAAAGTTGAAATGCTCAATGCATACAACACCACTACCGATTCTATCGTGCCCTCTGTCGCCGATACTCCCGCGTGGTTAACCGTAAGCTGCACACCTTCGCCCTTGGCTCCGGGAGAGCAGATGTCGTTTAATTTCATGGTGCACCCCGAAAAGACACCTTTGTACGGCGTCGTTACCGACACCATCTCAATAATACCCGATGTTGCTGAGCCTGAAGTGCGCTTTCGCATGCCGGTAGTGGTTACCTTAAATGAAGATTTCTCTAAACTTACTGACAGCGATATTGCCAAATCTCCGCAAGCGTCATTGCTAAATGAGCGTGTTGATTTTGGCAAAGTTAATTCGGGCACACCACTCACAGCAACCTATGTGTTGCGCAACGATGGCAAAACGCCTTTGATTGTGCGTCGTGTTTATGCCCCCGAAAAAGATGTGGATATAGCTATCAGCAGCGAAAAAATTAAACCCGGCAAAAAGGCAACTATAACCGTCACCTACACGCCGCGCAGCGATGAGCAGATTGTTAATCTAAAAATTAACATCATCACAAACGACCCGTTGACGCCAACTCAAGCAGTTCGTTTCACTGCCGAGCCAACCGCCTCTAATTAGCGAGTGCTGCGGCCGCTACCAGTGGTCTGGAAGCCGTTGCGCGATAATCCGTTTAAGCCACTAAAGCTACTCGACGAGTTATTGCGGCGAGTACCAGATGTTTTATCTATGGGTTCGCCCCATTCGTCGTATTCGATATCATCGTCGTCTTTAGCTTCTTTTTCGCCTTTCTTCAACTTAGGTTTGTTCTTTTTAATAGCTTTAGGTTTTTGAGCGTCGAGGGCAAGCTCGTAGATATTCCATTGCTGTTCTATATCCCAGTTTGCTTTCACATCAATCTTTTTGGGATAGTAGTACACCTCTTCGGGTTGCACTCTGTCGAGCACGTTGCCGGTATCCCATTTCAAATTGTCATTGCGGTCAATAAACAGCCGAGCGTAATATGTGCCGGGATCAAGGTTTGTGAACGAGGCTTTGCCGTTTTCAACTCTTATTGTGCGTTTGGCGTTGTCAGAGCCATCGAGTAGTTCAACCACGTAAGGCAAACTGTCGGTAGGAGTTATTTTGAACACTATATTTGAGTATTCTTCAAGCTCTTTAACCGAGAACTCGTGAGTCAACGGCTTATTGTGAAGCCCATATATGTCAGTCACTGCCGCCGAGTCAACCGTGAGTTTATATTTCAATCCCGGAGTCCGCTCAAAGTCAATGTTTCGCGTGAATAGCGGATCTTTATCATCAATCTCCGGAGCTCCGTGCTTAATAGGAATCCAAGTCGAATCGGGCATCATGTACAAGTTTATGCCGTTCTTGTCTATTGAGTCAATCGGTGTCTGCATATTTAGCACCAGCGGATTGTAAATTTCATGCTTTTGCGCTGTGGCTACTGACAATTGAGCGAACTCAACCTGAGGCACAGAGTCTAATTCTTCATCTTTCTTCTTTTTCTCTTTCTTTACTTTAGGCTCTTTCCAGAAGAATTTTAAAGTATCGGTTTGCCATACAATTTGCTCCAGCGAGTCTACGGCTTGATGTCGCACTGACAAAAATAGCGAATCGGTTTTTACAACCTCCGGAGTGCGCAACCAATATACTAACGAGTCGTTGGTCTCGTTGCGTTGTAGCAATGAGTGGGCAAGAATGTTGTTACCGTCGTGAGGTCCACCAACAATGTTCACTGTTGGCAACGTGTCGGTAGGAGCGCCCAAGCTTATGCTTACGTATTTTCTGTTTGGTCGCTTATAGTCTTTCAAATACTGAGCTTTGTAGTTTTCGTTAAACCAAGTCAGCAACACGTCATTGGGGTAGTAGGCAGTTCCCGGTCGCGTTATTATAGAATCTTGGTCGGCAGCATTGCGGAGAGTGTCGTTAACCTCAATAGCTTCGGCATAAGGGCTGATAGTATAGTCGGCAAAGGCTATATCTTCGCTTCTGTCCCATTTGTTGTCGCGGTTAAGGTCGTTGAGCGCAAACAAGTGATAGTTGCCCGGTTTTAGGTTGCGAATGGTAAATTGTCCGTACGTGTTGGTGCGGGCAACGCGTTCAAACGGCACTTTTGTCAGTGTG
The DNA here is from genome assembly GCA_964544895.1 of uncultured Bacteroides sp. Lineage (GTDB taxonomy): Bacteria > Bacteroidota > Bacteroidia > Bacteroidales > Muribaculaceae > CAG-873. The sequence goes on from CAZJEA010000043.1 coordinate 12,900, forward strand.
GTGTCGGTCATATCTGAATATAAACCAACAGTCACTCCTTGCGCCGGCTCAAGATTGCTGGCGGCAAGCACTATGCCCGATATACGTAATGTGTCAAGGTCTTCACCTGTCGAAAAGTCTAGAGCGAAGCCGTCGAGCACATTTCCTTCATTTAAATCTTTTATCGCATCAGCAAAGTCAATGGTGTAGGTTGCATTTGCTAACAGCGTGTCTTTAAGTTCTACAGTCAAGTGTTTGCCTTGTGAACGTACCACCGGAGTCATCTTCTGTGTTGGCGACACTATTACTTTGTTGAAGGCATCGTCTAGTTGTATATTTTCGTCAAACCATACGTCTAGGTGAGTCTTGTCTACATTGCGTTCGCCCATTGCCGGATTAGAACGCGTATATACGGGGGGAGTCACGTCGCGAGCACCGCCCTCGGGTCGTCCTATTGACGCGCAGGCGGCTAATATTAACACTGCTATTACAGTAAACGCTATGCGCATGATGCGCACCGGTGATTGAGAAGCCTTCATAATAGCGCAAAATTACAAAAATCTTGCGACAATCAATAATATTTCCATATTTTTACCCGGCACTATCATAGCGTATACGAAATATTCATACATAAAAATCGACATTTGACGATCTCGCCCAATGTCGATTTTTATTTTTGCGGTGATATTGCACCACGCTGAGTGTATGTGTATAGCTATTTCACAATTATTTTCTTACCGCCAAAGATATAGATGCCGGGAGAAAGATTGCGAATATCCTCGTTTGTAGCATTGGCCTTTACGCGGATACCTTGCAAATTGTAGACATCGTGAGATGTTGTTGACGTATTACCTTCGTCAATTGATAGGTTGTTAATGCCAGATACTGCTGAACTTTCGACTTTGATAGTTGACGATCCGGTAAATTTTTCAATGGTTAAGACGTTGTCAACTAATTTATCTGTTACATCATTATTGTCTAGAAGAACTTTAGTGATATTTTGACCATCAGTACATTCAAATTTAACTTCAATCGTTTGCTCGTTAGGTAAGAATAGCATGGCATCTTTCATTAACTCAATCTTATCGTCTGATTTAGCTTGAGAAACAAATCTCTTCACTGCACTTGCAGATTGTTCACCCTCCTCTGTATCTGTTACAACTGAGTAGCTAACCTTGATGCCCTCCGGATTCTCAATAGTGAGATCACTTTTAGCGTCGAAGTCGCAGAAAGCTCCCCAATATTCTGCCAGCAAATAATCATAGAATGCAGTCGATGGGAGAATTAATGTACATTCTTCGGTAACAACATTTGTAAATGATGACGAAGTAGCGGTAGGAGGTGTAGTGCATGGGGTTACGATTGTCCGTAAAGCTTTATCTCCAGCAAATACATAATCCTTTATCGTTTGCAAAGTTGATGGAAGTTTTACGGTCTTGAGTGCAGTACAGTTACGTAGTACGTCAGTGTCGAGAGTTGTTAATTCTGTATTACTTAGATCAATCTCAGTTAGACTAGAGCATCCTTTTATAGAGTAAATATCGAGTTTTGCAAGTTTGCCGTTTTCGGGCAATTTGATTGATGTCAAGCTTGAGCAATTTTCAAATGCCGAAATCTCTATTTCTATGACATTGGTCTGCGAAAGATCCACTATGGATAGAGAGTCGCATTTCTTAAGTAAACCTTGAGGAATGGTCGTCAGCGCTTTTGGGAAAATTATTTGGCTTAAATTGTAATCTTCAGAAAATGTTTCATATCCTAATGTCAAATTCTGGGCGAGAGATAAATCGATAGCGGTAAGATTAGAACGGCTAAAACTGTAAGCTCCTAATGAAGTGGTCGTTGATGGAATGTTAACAGCTTCCAGCTTTGAACAACCATAGAAAGCATAGCTGCCAATGGAAGTAAGTCCTTCAGCAAATTTTACCGAAGAGAGAGCATCGCAGTATTGGAATACATTGTTGCCGATAGTCAAAGGTCCATCTGCAAATATTGCAGACGATAGTGAATAGCAATTTTCGAATGCATTATTGCCGATAGAAGTTAATGCATTGCCGAAATTGAAGCACTCTAACTTGTAGTTGTCGGTATATGCGTAATTGCCAATAGATTCTAAATTGCCTTCAAAAACTAAATCGCTAAGATCGCAATTGCGGAACGCTTCATCTCCAATAATAGTTAATCCGTCAGGTAAGGTTACAGAGCTTAATATAGTGCAATCCTTGAATGCTCCAGTTTTGATCTCCTTAGTGTTTTCCGGTAGAATTATACTTATTAGAGTTAAGCGCCCGTTAAACGCATTTTCAGGAATTACTTCGCAGTCAGCTGCTCTCATGTCTATGTCAAAACATGCAGTCATATTTGTGCGCATTTGTGCGAAGTCGTCCTCATTCAGAGTGCCGCCTGTAATAATCAGTTTATTTACATTTGCCGGTGCTGTACGAGTTTGTGTAACAATATCTTTTGCGAGATTTCCAGGTGTAGTAACGTTTACACTGACTTCTTTCCCTGAATTAGAAACGATGTCGTATATTTCTCCCCAAGTAGATTCTCTATAATCAGAAGCTGCTGAAGCGGGAACAATAATAGTTGAGATGCTTGCTAAACAAGACGAACCTATATATTCCGGTACTTCTTCGCCAAGCAATTCACAAACTGTATATTTTGTGCCTCTAAAAGCAGTTGAGCCGATTGCTTTTAATGATGCGGGAAGTCTTAAAAAACCACCTAATTTTTTGCAGTGGTCAAATGCGTAATCACTAATTGTTTTTAATGAAGAAGGAATTTCAATTTCAATCAAATTTGGGCAACCTGAGAATGAAGATACTCCAATATCTGTAACACCAGGTTCTAATACAACTTTTTCAAGTGAAGAACAACCCTGAAACGCGGAAGCTCCAATTTGACCGTTGGGTATTGTTATGATTTTTAGTCGTTCGCAGTAACCAAATGCTAACGTATTAATTGTTGTAATTGAATTAGGTAATTTGACATTTTCTAAACGATAACAAGCCCTGAAACACTCCTCGCCAATTGTCGTAAGAGTGTTGGGTAGCTCTACACTGAACAAGTTTTCGCACCAAGCAAAGGTTCCAGAATTTAGTGTGGTAATGGATGTGTTTTTTAAGTTTATGTTTTGTAGGTTGCAACCATTAAATGCACTATGTCCAATATAAGTTAATGAATTGGGAAAAACTACTTTCTCCAAATTTGAGCACCAATAAAATGCTTCGTCGCCGATAGTTGTTAAAGAGCTAGGGAATACAACTTCAGTCAGTTTTTTGCACCCTCTGAATGCTCCATCGCCGATGCTCGTTATTGAATTAGGAAGAGTGACTTCCGATAGATTACAGCCTCGAAATGCATAATTTTCAATCGTTATTAATGAAGACGGCAGGTTAATCTTTGTTAAATTACTGCAGTCCTGAAAACAAGCCCACGGAATTGAAGTAATAGTTGATGGCATACTAACTCCTGTTAATTCGCTGCAATTCTTAAATGCATATGATAAAATCGCAGTGACAGTGAATTCATTGCTATTATAAGTGACGGTTTCCGGGATAACGATATCGCCGCTGTAAGTGCCGGTAGTGACATAGCACGATGACGCATTCGACGAGTCTGCACAGTAGGTAATGCCATCAACAGTAAAAGTTATACCGGCATACGATGCAATTGTGCAT
>CAZJEA010000044.1:0-16349 GCA_964544895.1 uncultured Bacteroides sp.
GTTTTTTTATTTTTCTAGAGCTTGTCAATGCCTTGTGTGTCAGGCATGTAGTGGAAACCATAGTTATGGTCTAGGTGTTGATGTCGCATTTAGAGAAGAGAGAGCTGGTCTCGTCAGACCATAGTTATGCAATATCACCTACAAAGTTAACAATTTTTTTTATGATTTCGGCCGCGTTAAGATTATTTATATTTATACTTTTGCCCCTTCTATTGCAGTTTTCCTCTAAAATACGCTATAACGTCGGCTTGTATTCGCGACCGCAAAACTAAGTTCGTCCCCAAGTATATGGCAGCACCGAGCACCACTCCGCAAATTAGCGACAGCCAATCGTTGGCTATGAATTGTTGTTGCACCGCCACTACTCCAATCATCAGTAATGAAATAAACAAGTAGGGTAGGCAGTCGGCTATATATCCCACGATTGATACATGGGTTTGCTTTGATACGCAGATTATCGTGCCTATCCATGCTACTATCGAGGCTATGAGTTGGCCCCACAGTAATATCGAGAGTCCGTAAACCGGATTTGTAGCCGTTGTTGCAGCCATATACGGAAAGGTTATTGCTAAGGCTACTAATGCTGTGCCATCGCGCAATACCTCCATCCATACTATTAATTTCGATCTACCCAGAGCAAGTAAATAGTTGCTGTATAAACTTGTTAGCACGGTGAATATGCCGCGTATGAGTAGTAGTTGAAATAGCAGTATTGAGGGGTCCCACTTCGTGCCAAATAGCACATGAAAGAGAGGGGTGGCTATGATGGTTAATCCAAGCATCGCCGGAAAAAGCAGATAAGCCGTAAAGCGGTTCATCTTCCTTACCATATTGGCAAAGCGTTCGGCATTATCTTGCACTCCTGAAAGCACAGGCAGAAACGTCGAAGTGAACACTTGCGACAGCGATGATATGCCCATCTTGCTCCACTTGTCACTTTGAGTGTAGTATCCCAGAGATGTTAACCCTACGCGGTTGCCGATAAAGAATGAGTATATGTTTAGAAATAGCGTATTCAAGAAAGATGTAAACATCATGCCCAACCCAACAGACATAAAAGAGCGTAATGATGCCCACGAAATGCGTAGCATTGGCACCCATTTGCTCACGCTCCATAATATCAGTGATTTAACTCCGGCATTTACTATTGTCTGCCACACTATAGCCCATGCTCCCCAACCACTAACTGCCAGCCAAATACCTACTACCGCGCCTAAGAATAGGCCGATAGAATTGCTGATGGCAACCGGACGCACGTTCATCGCTTTGACAAATCTGTTGGTCTGAACTATAGCTGATGCATTGAGTATAAACGATACAAACATCACTCGCGAAAGTGGTATTAGCCGCGAATCGTTCTCAAAGCACATAGCAATTAGTGGCGCAGCGAACCACAATATAACGTATATCGCAGTCGCCACTATGAGGTTAAACCACAAAACACTCGAATAGTCAAGGCGTGTGGGCTGCTTGCGTTGTATTAATGCGTAAGAAAAACCGCTGTCAACTAGGAGAGATGCAAAAGCCTGAAATATCATTACCGCGCCCACCAAGCCAAAGTCGCTTTGTGACAATTCGCGAGCGAGCACTATACCCGTTACGGCGTATAGCACTTGTTGCATAACACGGTCAATAACGTTCCATTTGAGCGTGCGCGCAGTTTGTAATTTCAGATTATCGTTACTCACTCAACATTTATTATTTTCACAGTGCCGAGAGTGCGGTTCTTTATTGTAGGTGTGCCTTTTAAGTAGACTTTACCGGAACCAAGACCTTTTACGTTAAGTTCTCCTGTAACATAGCAATCAACAGAGCCGGTGCCGCTGATAAGCAAACTGCCTTTGTCGGCTTTTAAATCTCCGGCTTCGATAGACCCTGCACCAACGGTGCGCAATTTAGCCCATTGAGTGATGCCTTGCAGCACAAGATGTCCGCGTCCGGTGTCTATTTTGCCTTCCACGCAAGTTGCGTGAAGGCCTTTGGCGATGATGCTGCCGTTGCCAATAACGCGAAGTTTTATGTTCGCTCCGGCTGCCGGAGAATTTATTACTATTGTTGAGTCTCCTGAATTTTCAGCTTTCAGCAAATAAGCCGAACGAACAGTGATGGTCGGTAGCGATTTAACTAAGCTGCCGTCGCTTTGTAGCTGTATCTTCAGCGTGTTTTTGTCATTTGAGAATAAGACCATTGGAGCCTTATCTGCCGTGCTGCTGAATGTGACATATCCGGCGGAATCGGTGCTGCACACATATTCCACGTTTAGTCCGTCAACAACATTTAACTCGGCAAAATCGCCTACGTTGAGCGTGTATTGCTTCACTTCTTGGTCTTGAGCCAAAGCGCATAAACAAGATATAATGCTAAAAAATATAGAAAATATAGGTTTTCTCATAAAATATTTGTCGTTGTATAATTTGTTTGCAAATATACAGTTTAATTTCCTATCTAAATCCGTTTTTACATATATTAATGTGCTTTTATATGTAGATATTCAAAAAAACTATGTAAATTTGTTGTTTGAAACTCTCTAATTGAACAATAAACATGAAAAAATATATATTATCTCTCATATTGTGTGTTGCTGCCGGATTTTCAGCAACAGCCCAAACTCAGTCAGATTTGCTTGTAGAAATGCCCGTTGCCCCTGATAATATTACCAGGCTCGACCAGCGTTGCAACTACATAATCTCTCGCTACTGGGATAAATTTAATCCTAAAAGCTCATTCTCTTCGCTCGAACGTATGGATAAAACTTTCGGTCAGTTTGTTGGGCTTACCCCTTATGCTACTGCCGATACTGTTCACCTCGCCGTTGACCACTTGATTAGTGTGGTGCAAAAAGCAAAACCTGAAAATTTGCTTACTCTTGCGCGTATCGCCGAAAAGTGGTGTTATGCCGACACTGCCGAATATCTTAGCGAAGAGCTATACTTCCCGTTCCTCGAAGCTATAGTTAAAGATAAAAAAGCTAAAGGTCCGGAGCGAGCACGTTTCCAAGCGCAATACGACCAACTTTTGCATAGCCGTGTCGGACAAGCTGTTCCTGATTTCACTTTCACAAAAGTTGACGGCACAACCGGTACTATCGCCGATGTCACAGCCCCTCACGTGCTCCTGTTCTTTTATGACCCCGAGTGTACTGACTGCCGCTTCGCTAAAGCCAGACTTTCTGCCGACTACTCAGTGCAACGCCTCATCGAAGCCAATGAGTTGTCGGTTATGGCAATTTATCCGGGTGATGCCGATGCAGATTGGCGAGCTGACGCCGAACAACTTCCGCAATCGTGGGTTGTTGGAGCGTGCCCTGATATAGATCAGAAATTTACTATTAGATCTCAACCAGAGATTTATTATCTTGATAAAGATCGAATTATACGTGTAAAAGATGTGCCAGTTGACAACATCATAAACACCTTTAAACAGTTTATTAACTAAAAACTACAAAAATACATCAAACAATGAAGATTGCCGTGCTCATATCCGGCGGCGTAGATAGCGCCGTAGCCGTGCACCGACTGCTCGAGCAGGGTCACGACCTCCATTTGTTTTACATCCGCATTGGGTTAGATAACGGTGAGGGCGATTGCTCTGCCGACGAAGACATTGAAATGTGTCGATTTATCGCTGCGCGTTACAACTTGCCTTTTGACGTTGTTTCGTTGCACGAAGAATATTGGGAGAATGTTATGGAATATGCCTTGCGCACAGTACGCGAAGGTTTAACTCCAAATCCCGACATCATGTGCAACCGCATGATCAAGTTTGGATTTTTTGAGCAACGTTGGGGCCACGAGTTTGATCTCACAGCTACCGGCCACTATGCTACGACTATCGAAAAAGATGGTAAAAAATGGCTTGGCACAGCTGTAGACCCCGTTAAAGACCAAACCGACTTCCTTGCTCGCATTAACTACGATCAACTTAAACATCTCATTTTTCCAATTGGCGATATCCCCAAAAGTCAGGTGCGCGAAATTGCTATGCAAACAAAAATGCCTAACGCTTTCCGCAAAGATTCACAGGGCATTTGCTTCTTGGGTAAAATTAATTATAATGATTTCATTAGACGACACCTCGGTGAGCGCCCCGGAGCTATTGTTGAAATTGAAACGGGACGTAAACTCGGTGAGCACAAAGGCTATTGGTTTCACACCATTGGTCAGCGCAAGGGCTTAGGCTTGAGCGGAGGCCCTTGGTTTGTAGTCAAGAAAAATGTGCACGATAACGTTATCTATGTTTCTAACGGTTACGACACTGAAAAGCAGTATGGTCGTCAGCTTCATCTAGCCGAAATGCATTTCATCACAGAAGACCCCTGGGGTGATAATTGCAACGGCGTAGACATAACGTTTAAAAATCGACACATGCCCAATTTTATGCCAGCACGTCTCACTCGCATTGACGATGGCGAGTATGTTATTGACAGTGCAGAGCGAGTGCAAGGCATTGCACCGGGACAATTTGGTGTGATATACACCCCTGACAAGCGCATTTGCTTGGGCTCCGGCATCATCACCGGCCGTAGCGTCGTTCTTTAATTGCTTTAATTCTATTTGTAGATATGGAAAACAGAGTGAAACTTAGCGTTATGGGCATCAGTTACTCGCCGATGCAAAATGGCGCGTTTGCTTTATTGCTCGCTGTTGAAGGCGATAGCAAAATACGAATACCCGTAGTTATTGGCGGAGCCGAAGCGCAGTCAATAGCCATACGGTTGGAGCGTGTGCGGCCTCCGCGACCACTTACACACGATTTGTTTTGCAGTTTCGCTCATGCTTTTGGAGTAAAACTCATCGACGTCTTTATCTACAAATTTGAAGATGGCATATATTCATCCGAATTAACTTTCTCTGACGGCAATAGAACAATTTGCCTTGATGCTCGCACCAGCGATGCGATAGCAATTGCTATGCGTGCTGATGCACCAATTTATACCACACAAGCCATAGTCGATGAAACCGGCATTGAACTTGAAGAGGTTGAAGTGGACAGCGATAGATTGCACCCTGAAGAAGTGTCGGCAGATGAAAATACTGACGATACCGACGACATCACTGATGATTTTATTGGCGATGACTCCGACCTTTCAGAGCGAACAATCGACGAGCTACAAGAGAAATTAGCCGAGTGCATCGAAAGCGAAAATTATGAGATGGCTGCTCGTATAAGCGAAGTTATAAAACAACGTAAACAAACAGAATAAAATAACATCATCATCACATAAAAAATTCATATAGCCATGAATAGTATTAAAACTCGTCTAGGCATATTAAATTTTCTAGAGTTTGCCGTGTGGGGCGCATATCTCACCTCGCTGGGTTCATATCTAGCCAGCCACGGATTAGCCGGTAATATTGGTTGGTTTTACGCAGTGCAAGGCATAGTCTCTATTTTTATGCCTGCTATAATAGGCATCGTTGCCGATCGCTGGGTGCAAGCACAAAAAATGCTAAGCATCTGTCATGTTTTAGCAGGATTGTTTATGCTTAGTGCCGGTTGGTATGCGCTTAGTGCCGGCGATGCAGTGCAGTTCACGCCGTTGTTCTCGCTCTACACCCTCTCAGTAGCATTCTTTATGCCGACAATAGGGTTGAGCAACTCAGTCGCTTACTCTGCACTCAATCAAGCCGGGCTCGACACCATCAAACACTTCCCGCCCATCCGTGTTTTTGGTACTATTGGTTTTATCGTGGCAATGCTCATCACAAACTTTGCTGGATTTCAAGCATCAGCCACGCAAATGATATTTTCGGGCATCATCAGCTTTGTCTTAGCAGCTTATGCATTGACAATGCCAAAGTGTCCAACAAGTGCCGACGGCAACAAAAAGAGCATTGTTGATGCACTTGGATTGCGCGCATTCACACTTTTCAAAGATAAACGCATGGCAACATTCTTTATATTTTCTATGTTGCTTGGCGTTTCACTCCAAATCACTAACGGCTTTGCTAATCCGTTCATTTCTAGTTTCGCCGACATTCCTGCTTTTGCTGACGCTTGGGGCGCAAAAAATGCGAATGCTCTAATCTCGCTCTCGCAAATGTCAGAAACACTATGCATACTCCTCATTCCATTTTTCTTGAAACGATATGGCATAAAGGTAGTCATGGCTATAGCAATGATTGCATGGGTGTTGCGTTTCGGATTTTTTGGTATTGGCGACCCCGGTAACGGTGTTTGGTTGCTCATACTATCAATGATAGTCTACGGTGTGGCTTTCGACTTTTTCAATGTCTCAGGCTCACTATATGTTGATCAACAAACCGATCCTTCCATCCGCTCGTCTGCTCAAGGTCTGTTTATGATTATGACTAACGGCATCGGTGCAACAGTTGGAACACTCAGTGCTCAAAAAGTTGTAGATTTGTATGTATTCTCACAACCGAACGGCACCGTTGAGCAAGCTGCAGGTTGGAGTCATGCATGGCTCATCTTTGCTGCGTATGCTGCAGTTGTTGCCGTACTATTCATGCTCATTTTTAAAGCCCCTAAAGATTCTAAAAATTAATTTATGATACAATTTTTTGCGCCCGATATAGAGACAACACTCCAACTTCCTGAAGCCGATTCCGGACATGCGGTCCGCGTGCTTCGCATGCAACCCGGTGATGAGTTGCAGGTGGTAGATGGCCGCGGGCACAGATTTTTGTGCAGACTTCTTGATAACCATAGCAAACATGCTGCTGTTGAAATTGTGGAGCGCGAAGATGTTGAGCCCGTATGGACTAACAACATTACCATCATGGTTGCTCCTACAAAGAACAACGACCGCATGGAGTGGCTCGTCGAGAAGCTGGTTGAAATAGGTGTTAATCGCATAGTCACTGTGCGTTGTGCTCGAAGCGAGCGTAAGGAGATAAAGCGCGAGAGGCTCGAGAAAATCGCTGTCTCTGCGATGAAGCAGTCACTAAAGGCTACGCTTCCAGAAATCACAGAGATGATGCCTATTGCCGAAGCATTACGCACTTTCGACGCTCCGCAAAAGTACATGGGATATTGCGACGATGTAGTGCAACGCAAGCTCTTTGCTAAGCAATATCAGCCCAATGTAGACACCATCATACTTATTGGTCCTGAAGGTGACTTCTCTCCGGCAGAGGTGCAGAGTGCTATTGCTGCCGGATATGTGCCTGTCACTATGGGCGACAACAGGCTGCGAACAGAAACCGCAGCACTTGTTGCTTGCGACACGTGTCACATCATCAACCAAATTAATTCGTAACCGATTTTTTAAATATATAGACTAACAATGAACACTCTACAATATCTCAAGTCGTCAGCAACTAACAATTTCTTTTTGTTGGCAGGCCCTTGCGTCATAGAAGGCGAAGATATGGCTCTTGACATTGCCTCAAAAATTGTTCCTGTGGCTAAACGTCTTGATATACCCTATGTCTTTAAAGGGAGCTATCGCAAAGCAAATCGCTCGCGTATTGACTCGTTTACCGGCATAGGCGACGAAAAGGCTCTTAAAATACTGGCTAAAGTAGGACGCGAATTTGGCGTTCCCACAGTTACAGATATTCACGAGCCCGAAGAAGCGGCTATGGCAGCAGAATATGTGGATATTCTACAAATACCGGCTTTTCTATGCCGTCAGACCGAATTGCTCATTGCAGCAGCAAAAACCGGCAAATTGGTAAACATAAAAAAAGGACAGTTTTTGGCACCCGAGTCTATGCATTTTGCAGTAGAAAAAGTGCGTGATGCCGGAGGCTCTATGGTTGCTGTCACTGAGCGAGGGACAACATTCGGTTATGGAGACCTCATTGTCGATTTTCGTGGCATACCAACAATGCAAAAAGCAGACGTTCCTGTCATTGTTGATGTCACACACTCTCTACAACAACCAAACACCGGCGGCGGTGTCACCGGCGGACGTCCGGACATGATAGAAACCATTGCACGTGCAGCTATCGCCGTAGGCGCAGATGGTCTTTTCATCGAAACGCACCAAAATCCTGCTGTAGCAAAAAGCGATGGTGCAAATATGCTCCGTCTTGATTTGCTGCCTCAACTCTTAGAACATTTAACTGCTATCAGACAAACAATAAACCGTTTTTGAATTGTATGAAACTATTGCACACAATACTTCCGGCTTGCGCCATTGCTCTCTTTATGGCTGCACCTACCGTTAATGCTCAAAAAGGCATAGACAACCCTGTTACTAAAGCTGTGCTCGACGTCTACGAAAAGCAACTTAAAGAAGATCCTACCGATTACGAGACTTGGTTGCATCGAGCTAACGAATACTATGCACACAGCGAGTATATGCGCGCTCTCAACGACGTTGACAACGCTATAAAATACGTACCGGCAAGTGAAAAAGAAACTCGCGAACAAGCATATATGCTTCGCGCGAACATCTATCAACAAACCGGACGCTTAGACGATGCTTTGCAAGATCTTAACACTGTAGTAGAATCGTCACCCGAATCGTATGTAGCAATCTACCAACGTGCAAACGTTGAGTATGAGCTCGAAAAATACACCGATGCTAAAAATGATTTTCGCCGCTTGCAGCGTTTCACTACACGCAGCGCTGAGTCGTATATCGGTCTTGCACGTATCGCTGTTAAAGAAAACAACCTTGGACTAGCTAACGAATATCTAGACCAAGCTGTTCAAATTGACCCGAACAATGCCGACTACTATGTGCGTCGTGCTTCGGTGCGTCAATCTATGGGAAACGACCAGGGCGCAGTCGAAGATCTCATTGTTGCACTTAGCATAGACAGCAAGAGCACTCGTGCTACTCAAGGCCTCGTTAACTACGGTAATACCAACTATCCTGCTGTCATCGCCGGATTAACATCGGCAATGGCATCAGCCCCTCGTGTTGGCATGTACGTATATCTTCGTGCTGTCATTGCTCAAGCTCACTATCGCTACCCGGCTGCTGTTGAAGATTTCCAAAAAATCAACGATGAGCAACTATATAACTACCATGGCATATATGCTTCATTGGCAGAATGTCAATTTGCTCTCGGTCAATATCAAAAAGCTCTCGACAACATCGAGCAAGCAATATCTATGGATAGCAATGTAGCTTCACACCATGCGCTCAAGTCTAAAATACTTCGTGCCATGGGACGTAGCGACGTAGCTCTTAACTCAGCTCTAACCTCAACAGTCGTTAATCCCGGACTCGTAGACCCTCTGCTCGAAATGGCTCTTTGCAAAATTAACTTGGAGAAATACGACGAAGCTTCAGACTTGATAGGAGAAGCAATTATCAATGACGCCGAAAATCCATACGCTTTAATTTTGCGTGCTTGGCTATTGCAAAACTATCTCAATCAACCACAAGCGGCTAAGCAATATTATAAAAATGCTGCCGAAATTGAAAAATATGAAGCCTCAGACGTCAACTCATTGCGCGGCTTTGCTCTCTTGCTTAGCGGCGACAATCAAGGCGCAACTCAGTGGATGGAAAATATACTCAACAACGTAGACGATAAAGATGGCTACATAAGCTATATGGGCGCATGTTTCTTTAGCATGGCAGGCGATAGCGACCGCGCTATTGAGCTAGTCGAAAAATCGCTCAGTGCCGGATATGCTAACTATCACAATTGGAATCTTTACAGTGATGGACCGATAAATGTTTCTGCCATACGTGACGACCTCCGTTTCCTCCAATCTCTCAATCGTCATAATGTAATATTCGGTAAGTAATAATAGCTTATCGCTCCCATAAAAGTCCGGGCTCTCCCGGGCTTTTTTTGTGGTATGCTGTCGCGGAGAATAGTGACTTCGGCACGGGCGGACTGTGTAGCGGGAATATGCGTTTTTTATAAGCACCGTTACGCGGAGCGCGGGTGTGGAGAAATGCGCATACCTATGGCTGCGGCGGCTCTGCCGGCCTTACCCGAGGCTACATTATTGACACCGCTCTGCGGTGCGCTAGCCGCTACACGGCAATGCCAATTCCAGCACAAATGCGTGCCTCTCGCACGGGTGATAGCTCAAAGATGATATTGATTGCTACCGTCAATAGCTAAATATGGATAAAGTAAGAGAGTGCCCATTTGTCAAAGGCACACTCATTTATTAGTCAATAATCTGATCGTATACTCCCTTTTTAGTTCGGTTTTGGTTCGGTTCGCTTCATTGCTGTACAACTACCCACACACCATTTTTTTTGCCGCCCTCTCGCTTCAATATACCACACTTTTGTAGCTCTGCAATATCTCGTTCAAGAGTGCGTTTTTTAACCGCCAACGTTTCCGCCAAAGCGTCAATTGTTATGGCTGGATTCTCCTTAATAGCATCCATTATAACACACTGTTTTTCAGTATATTGAATGTCAAATTCTTTTCCGCCATCTTTTCCGCCATCTTTTCCGCCATTGCCCGACTGTTCGCCATCAACGCCACCATTCAAATTGATTGCCACGAACCTTTCTCTGGGAATGTTTACGGTCATGCCGCCTTGCTCAATCTCAAAGGTCGGTGGGGTTAGACCATCAGCCTTAAATCCGTTGACAATCTTCTCAATACCTCGACCCCATGCCTCAATAAATCCGGCACGATAAAAGGCTTCAGCCATCTTTGGATTGCGAGGTTTAGAAGTGTGCTTGCCCATCAGCTTCTCTATTGATAAATCTTCCGGCAATTTTCCTTCGTTCCACAAACGAATATGGTCGTTGTATATGCTCATTTGAGTCCATGTGCCTTGGTGGTCGCGATGAACTATCGAATTGCATATTATTTCACGCAAGGCATCCTCAGGAAGTTCAAGCGGCTCAACTCGTTGTAGACCTTCATAGTGAATAGGTCGGATAAGATACTTATCGCTAAGTGTGCGCATAACTCTATCCGGCATCTGTATGAGGTTGCCGTCAACAATTTCCTGACTTAAAAGGTCGTAGTTGGTAGAACCGAACCTGCCGATTTTGAAACTCGACGTAACAAAGCGACGTTGCGGATGCTTACCAAATAGAAGTATTGCGCCATTGCAGGGAACACTGTCATTCATCAATCCAAGATTGCTGATAACTTCCTCAGGTGTAGAGTTTTCGGCATCCTGTGGCATGCGGCCCTCTCTTATCCCTTTTTTTAAGAAAAATTTGATAGCCTCTGGATCAATATCTTCAATAGTAGTGCCATAGCACGGCATATCTTCCCAACTCTTGCCAAACATCTTCATTAAGAACTGCTGCAAGGCGACACCACGTAGCTCTTGATTAGTGGCACCACTCCGGATGTAGAAAACGCCTTTATAAGATATTGGAATGTTGGAGTGCTCGACAGTTATTTCAATTATATCCTTATCCTCTCGCACGATGTGCCTTACAGTCGGGACAATCCCGAGCATGGTTACAATCTTGTTGGGGATATCCTCCAATTGTTGGTGTAAGTGGTCGACACCGACAACCGACATGTTGTCATCGATGCCAATGTATATCTTGCCGCCATCTGCATTGGCGAAGCCACATACCCATTTAAGGTACTCGTCTTTCCAGATGCGTTTGTATTCTGTATTATGATTTTCAGTATTCATATATCCTGTCGATTATAAACGCAAATATACTTTAAAAATCTGATAGTTGCAAAGATAGCCCACAACAATCTACAGAATGTTAGCGTCCCTCAAAAATAAGACGAAATGAGGTCAAATTTGTGGATGGATACAAAAAAAATCGCGGCCGAAGTCGCGATTTTTGTATTTTTGATAAAAAAGAATTTTTATTCGGGACGTGTTTCGTAATTAGCGATGTCAACAAGTCGGATGTTGAAACGAAGATTACTGTAGGGATTAATTCCGGTAGTTCCGCTTGTGCCATAAGCAGATTGATAGGGCACAACAATTTGAGCTGTATCGCCAACGTGCATATTCATAAGCGCGATAGCCCAACCATCGATTAACCCACCGTTAAGAGCAGCTGTATAGCTAGTAGCAGAGTCTATGATAGTATCTGTGCAGAGGTTGAGGGTGTAGTTAACGGTGCAATAAGAAGTATATAGAGGCTTCAAATTGTTTTTAGTTTCGGTGGTGTCGTTGAAGTAGTGTATGAGCACGTACTGAGATGGATCCCACGATGGAACGATTTTGCTGTAATAAGCAGAACCGTTAGCGTTTTTTAGTGCAGCTTGTTTGTCAAGCCAGGTGGCATTTTCGTTGTACCAATCTTTATATTTAGACATTGTTTTATCATCGTCATCGTCGTCCATACAAGCGGTGAAAGCAGTAAGAGCGATGATTGCAGAGATGAAATAGAATATCTTTTTCATAGGCATGAACTGATGTTAGAGTAATGCAAAATTAATGAAAAGCGTTAATCGAAACTTACCTTTGGGGCATTTTGAGCACCTTGGTCGGCTGTAAACATTTGTTTAGTGCTAAAACCGAATATTCCGGCAAAGATATTTGCGGGGAATTTGCGGATTTTGACATTAAAAGTTTGCACTTCTTCGTTGTAGCGATTTCGCTCGGTGTTGATGCGATTTTCTGTGCCTTCGAGTTGTTTTTGAAGGTCGAGGAAGTTTTCGTTAGCGAGGAGCTGAGGGTAAGCTTCGTGAACGGCGTTAATGTAAATGCCGTAAGCTTTGTCAAGTTTGTTGTATTGCTCGGCAGTAGGGGTAGAGCTGTCGGGACCGTTGAAAGAAGAGACGGCGTCTTTAGCAGAGATGAGGTCGTTTCCGGCGTCTTCAACAGTCTTAGCGGCACCGGTACGCGCAGCAGTGACATTTTCAAATGTAGAGCTTTCGTGTTTGGCGTATCCTTTTACGGTTTCAACCAAGTTAGGAATAAGATCGAGGCGACGTTGATATGAAGATTGCACGTTAGCCCACGATTTGTTAACAGACTCTTCGGCAGTAACCATGCCGTTGTATGTAGAGCAACCGCCTGCAAACAGTAGCACTACTACGAATGCTACTGCTGCAAGGATTATCCACTTAGTGTTTGATTTGTTCATTGTTTTTTAGAGAGATTAGTTTTCTATGATAGAATTAGGCGAGTTTGCGCAAGAGAGCGTTAAGGCTTACACGGTCGTGAATGAGTTTGTGCAAGTCGTTGATGTTAACGCGAGTTTGTTGCATAGAGTCGCGTTCGCGCAATGTAACGGTGTTGTCTTCGAGAGTTTGGTGGTCGACGGTGATGCAGAAGGGTGTACCGATAGCATCTTGACGACGATATCGTTTACCGATAGAGTCTTTCTCGTCGTAGTGAGTAGCGAAGTCAAACTTGAGGTCGTTAACAATTTCGCGAGCTTTGTCAGGTAAACCATCTTTGCGCACGAGAGGCATAACAGCGCATTTTACCGGAGCGAGAGCTTCGGGCAAGTGTAAAACTACGCGTTTGTCGCCGCCTTCGAGGGGTTGCTCCTCGTAGCTAGAGCAAAGTACAGAAAGGAACATGCGGTCAACGCCGATAGAAGTTTCGATGACGTATGGCACGTAGCTTTCGTTGAGCTCAGGGTCGAAATATTTGATGTTTTTGCCTGAATATTTTTCGTGTTGTGAGAGGTCGAAGTTTGTTCTAGAGTGTATGCCTTCAACTTCTTTGAAACCGAACGGCATTTCAAATTCGATATCAGTAGCAGCGTTAGCGTAGTGAGCGAGTTTGTCGTGGTCGTGATAGCGATATTTTTGGTCGCCGAGACCAAGAGCTTTGTGCCAACGTAGGCGCCATTCTTTCCATTGAGCGAACCATTTCAATTCTTCGCCGGGACGAACGAAAAATTGCATTTCCATTTGTTCGAATTCGCGCATACGGAAAATGAATTGTCGAGCAACAATTTCGTTACGGAAAGCTTTACCGATTTGAGCGATACCGAAAGGAAGACGCATGCGGCCGGTTTTTTGCACGTTCAAATAGTTAACGAAAATGCCTTGAGCGGTTTCGGGACGGAGATATACGGTCATAGCGCCGTCGGCAGTAGAGCCCATTTCGGTTTTGAACATAAGGTTGAATTGACGCACGTCAGTCCAGTTTTTAGTGCCAGAGATGGGGCAAACGATTTCTTCGTCGATGATGATTTGTTTGAGTTCATCGAGGTTGTTATCGTTCATAGCCTTAGCGAAACGTTCGTGCAAAGCGTCGCGTTTAGCAGCGTGTTCGAGCACGCGAGGGTTTGTTTGACGGAACATAGCCTCGTCGAAAGAGTCGCCGAAACGTTTAGCGGCTTTAGCAACTTCTTTGTTGATTTTGTCGTCGTATTTGGCGAGTTGATCTTCGATGAGGACGTCAGCGCGATAACGTTTTTTAGAGTCGCGGTTGTCGATAAGTGGGTCGTTGAAAGCGTCAACGTGACCTGAAGCTTTCCAAATAGTAGGGTGCATGAAAATAGCGGAGTCGATTCCGACAATATTTTCATGAAGGAGAGTCATAGCATCCCACCAATAGCGTTTGATATTATTTTTTAGCTCTACGCCGTTTTGACCATAGTCGTAAACAGCGGCGAGGCCATCGTAAATTTCACTAGATTGAAAGACGAAACCGTATTCCTTAGCATGTGCTACGATTTTTTTGAAAACATCTTCTTGTTGAGCCATAGCTGTAACTTAATAAGTGTAAATAATTAAGATGCAAATTTACGGAAAAAAATTGGCAATCTATAACAGTTATAAAATTTTAATAGAAATATGGTGTAGGCTATTTTATTTGAGAAAGCGCGCAAGCAAATTGGTCTGGGCAAGAAGTGCCTTTGCCGTTGCAATCTATGCCTTTAAGTCGCGCAATAACATCGTCAATTTTCATGCCTTCGACAAGGCGAGAGATGCCTTGCAAGTTGCCGTTGCAACCGCCGAGGAATGAAACTTTAGTAACTTTTCCATCTACGACTTCAAAGTCGATAAGGCGAGAGCAAGTGCCTTGAGTTTGGTATTGATAGTGCATAATTAGTGTTGTTAGGTGATATAAAAACAAGCGGCTCCGCAAAAGAAATGCGGAGCCGCTATGCTAGTGCTCGAAGCGGGACTCGAACCCGCACAGCCGCAATGGCCAAGGGATTTTAAGTCCCTCGTGTCTACCATTCCACCATTCGAGCGCCGAATGATGGTGCAAAGTTAGTGAAATTTCTGCAATTGACAAATTTTTTATACTTTTGTAATGCTAAAAAGATAAAAAAAATAATATTCGATGACCGTAAGCGAGACAAAAAACGAGATTATTGTCCAGTTAGAGAGGGCAGTAGGTCAAGATGAGGCAGTGGCAATGATGCGCGAAATTTTTTTTGCCGTTCGTGGCTATTCGCCCATAGATATAGTTTTGTATGGTCATCGCGAAGTATCGGAAGAAACGGCGCAGCGCATTTTGCAAATAGTGAAGCGTGTTGTTGAAGGAGAGCCGTTGCAGTATGTTTTGGGGCAAGCATTCTTTATGGGAATGGAGTTTAAGGTGACTCCCGCAACGTTGATACCTCGCCAGGAGACATCGCAATTGGTAGACCGCATTGTTGACGATATGCGCGGTGTGACTGATGCGCGCGTGTTAGACATAGGCACCGGCAGCGGTTGTATTGCAATTGCGTTAAGTCGAGCTCTAAAGTTTGCTGAAGTTGAGGGTATAGATATTTCGGATGCAGCGCTTGCCGTAGCTCGCGAGAATGCCAAAAATCTGCGCACTAAGGTGTACTTTGAGCACGCCGATGCATTAAACTTGGTTTCAAAGCCTGATACATACGATGTTATTGTGAGCAATCCGCCATACATAGCAGAGAGTGAGAGGGCAGATATGGAAGCTCGCGTGTATGCTTACGAGCCGGAGTCGGCTTTATTTGTGCCCGATAATAATCCACTGATATTTTATAAGGCTATAGCAGAATTTGCTATAGAGTCGTTGCGGCAAAAAGGCCGTTTATATTTCGAGATAAATCCTATATTTACTAACCGGCTACGAGAGATGCTTAGCGCTATTGGTTTCTCAGAAGTTGAAATAGTGCGAGACTATCGTGGCAATTTACGTTTTGCGATATGTCAGCGCTAAAATCACGCCGACCTGTTTCGGTTGACGAAGCCATAGCTCGTCTAGAAGCGATGTGTGCACGTGCCGAGCACTGCACTTTTGAGTTGCGCGAAAAACTTTGGCAATGGAGCATTCCAACCGCCGAAGCAGAGAAAATAATAGAACAGTTGAAAAAGACACGTTATGTTGACGATGCACGCTTTGCCCGTGCATTTGTAAATGACAAGGTGCGTTTTGCTCGTCGCGGACGGTTGCGCATAAAGCAAGCTTTGGAGATGAAGCGTATAGATGCCAACATTATAGATGAGGCATTGGCAGATATTGATGAGGAGCTGTATAATTTGAATTTGGCGTATACTATAAAGCAGAAAGCCGAAACGTTAGAAGATTTGAGCAACTATGAGACGCGCATGAAACTTTTGCGTTTTGCAGTGCAA
>CAZJEA010000045.1:0-16216 GCA_964544895.1 uncultured Bacteroides sp.
GCCAAATTCGTTTTTTTGTGGAGTATAGCGGACTCGAACCGCTTACCTCAACACTGCCAGTGTTGCGCTCTACCAGATGAGCTAATACCCCATTGGTGATACAAATGTAAGGCGTTTTTACGACATAGCAAAACCTTTTATATTATGTTCATGAAAATAGACCTATTTTAACTGTGCTGTGTCACATTTTTTCCCTATCTTTGAGCATCAAATTTACCTAAATCATTTATTTGCTATGGCACGTGATTTATACAATAAATATCTCTGGCTTATAGACACCATTAAACGTCGCGGTCGTATCACTCGCGGCGAACTTAACGAGCGCTGGATGCAAACTAGTTTCAGCGACGGCAACGTACTTTGTCGACGCACATTGTTCAACTATCGCCGCGCCATACAAGACATTTTCAACATCACTATTGAGTGCGACCCCTCAACTTACGAATATTATATCGACGAAATTGATCAGCACGAAAAAAGCGTTACCAACTGGCTGCTAAACTCGCGCGCTGTCACCGACGCGCTTAACTCCGCTCGCGACATCAGCGACAGAATCTTCCTCGAAGACGTGCCTTCCGCTCGCGAATATTTGGGCGTCATCATTGAGTCGATACGCCAAAGCGTACGCCTCTGCTTCGACTACCACAACTACACCCGCAGCAGACCTAACAAGGGCGTCATTTTCGAGCCATATTTTCTCAAAATATTCAAGCAACGATGGTATGCTGTGGGCAGACACGTGCAAGAAAACAAAATTAAAACTTACGCACTCGACCGCATGATGAACGCTAACTTAATGAGCGAAAAGTTTGTCATGCCCGACGACTTCAACCCCGACGCTTATTTTATCGACGCTTTCGGCATCGTGGTCACTCAAAACGAGCCCAAAACTATAGCTATTCGCGCCGACCACCGCAACGCTAACTATCTCCGCGATCTTCCATTACACCACTCCCAACAAGAAGTTGTGCACGACGGGTTCTCTATATTTTACTATCACATGCGCATCACTAACGACTTGGTGGCTGAGCTTCTATCGTACGGTTCTCGCTTACAAATCATAGCTCCGGCAGAACTCAAAGCTATGCTCACCGAAGAATACACTAAGGCGCTTCAACTCTACAAAAATCATGACTGAAAATCCAACTCGAAAACGACAATTTAACATAGATGTAATTCGCGCTTACTGTATGCTGGGGGTGATGTTTTCTCACTCTTCACTTGATTTTTTTAGAGAAGCGAGCGTTTGGTATTCACTTTTCATCGGCTCTGCTGTTTTATTTTTCATGACTAGCGGCGCTATGATTCTTCCCGTTAAGGAGCCTACAAAAGTCTTCTTAAAACGCCGAGTGCTGCGCCTGCTCCCCGAATTCTTAATTTGGTCGGTGGCATATTTGATTTTTATACATCTCGATTTCCCCAACTCATTCCCAGTAAAATTTCACATCGAATGGATTGTATTTGAGCCTACTTGGGCTACCGGATGGTTTATATATGCTCTAATAGGCCTTTATTTGTTTGCCCCAATAATCTCGCCATGGATAAAACAAGCATCTAAACGTGCCGTGGAGTGCTATCTCGCCATCTGGATGTTCTCCGGTTTTATGTACTTCGCACAACAATTTTTTGAAAGAGATATTACCACAACCATATTTGGGCCGTTTTTCAACTTCATGGGCTATATGATTGCCGGATACTATCTCACGCGCTGGCCCGTCAACAAACGCCCACGCAAAGAAAAAATAGTGTTTTGGGGCGTGATGTTCTTCATTGGTGTTATATACGCCTTGCGCATTAACGTTACCGGCTTGCGCTACGGATATGAACACATCTTCACTGAAGACTTGTCTATAAACACTATGGCAATGACCTTGATGACCTTCGCAATTCTCTTGCAAATTAAGTCGGCGCCAAAGTTCATAGAGAAAGTTATCACCTTAATAAGCGTGAACAGCTACGAGATCTATCTCTGCCACATTGCAGTGATGGATTACATTGTGAAGCCTCTGGGATATGGAGCATGGCCAACTATCATTCTGACAATTGTTCTCTCTACAATTATTGGCTGGATTCTTACTGTTTTCGTTAACAAGATTAGACGGCTATGCATCAAACCTCGTGGCGCAAATTGTAGTGATTGCGCAACAACTCAAAATCGTTAGGATTTGCACGTAAATTGGCATCATCAACCTTCGGATTATAGCTTGCCAATACTTGGCGCACGCGCACCACTGTTGGCGTAGCAGCCGGTACCGGCACATCCGGACGCAAGTGTGGCAATCCGAATTTATTGGTGAGCGCATCTAATATCATTGACGTGGCTCTCACCTTTCCCTCATAACTATACCCTGCTATGTGCGGTGTGCCTATAGCTACGCGCTCTAGCAGCTCCGACGATATTGCCGGCTCGCCTTCCCACGTGTCTATAACTGCGTGCGACACCTGTGCCTTGTCGAGTGCTTGCACTAATGCCGCATTATCCACTACCGGACCTCGCGCGGCATTTATTATCAGCGGCGAGCGACGCAACGATGCAAAAAAGTGAGCATCGGCAAGATGATATGTTGCATCTTCACCTGTGCGCGTAAGCGGCGTGTGAAAGGTGATAATATCTGCTTTCTCTGCCACTTCTGACAAAGTTGACCAGCAGTCACCGCCTTCCTCTCTTTGGCGTGGTGGGTCGCACAACATAACTCGCATATCTAACGAGCGTGCCCACGTCTCTACTATCTTTCCCACATGTCCCACTCCAACAATGGCTATCGTGTGTTGGTTTATAGGCCTATTCATAAGCGTTGCTATCGACGCAAAGACATACTGCGCCACAGCCGGCGCATTACAGCCCGGAGCATTAACTGCCGTAATGCCATGGTCTGCGCACCATTGTCGGTCTATATGGTCTACGCCTATGGTTGCCGTACCTACAAACTTACAGCGGCTTCCGGCTAATAAAGCCTCATTGCATCGTGTGCGCGTGCGCACCATCAATGCATCTGCATCTTTGACTGCCGCCGCATCTATTTTGTCGGCTTCTAAGTATTGCACATTTGCGTACGGCTCAAGCAAGCCGCGTACAAACGGTATATTTTTTTCTACTATGATATTTAGCTTATCACACTCCATACGTATATCGATATGTAGATTACAAAGATTATAGCTATTGCTATGTAACTACGGTCTATTTTTTGCCACGTGAAAAAGCGTCCCAACTGAAATGCCGAGCACAAACACAATGTAGGCACATACGCACTTATGTTTGTGAAGTCGCCACACGCTGCTATTAACGTCACCAGCGATATAATTGACATTGTGCCGTTGATGGCGCGCATACGTGCATTGTAAGCTATCATCTGCGGGAAATTTGACACCCAGCCCAAGATTAATAACAACGCGGTAACTCCGGCTGAGGCAAATAGCGGCAATTGCTCGCTGAAATCAAAATCGCCGAATATGCTCTCAAACTCCGGCAAGTGTATTTGCGACGGATGCACCAATCCGCTTCCCAACGCAAGCCACCACGGCGTTATCAAGCCCAATATTCCTGCCACTATTGTTCGCCCTGACAGAACACGCATCTGCGCACAGCCTATCATAAACACCGGTATGTAAAAGGCATAGCAATATTGCGTGGTTGTCATCGCCGACAGTATAAAAAACACCGCAAATATGTTGCGCGTTTCAGACAGCGAGCCGTAGGTTGAATAGAGCAGTATTAAACAAACTAACAATATCACACTCAACGGTGTGCCCACCAACTGCGTGAGCAACACCGGAGTTGATATTGTCATTGCCAAAAACAATGTAGCATCGAGCAATGAGGTGGTGCGCAACAAATTAAATACTCTATTTATGAATATCATCAACGATGCAACCACAAGCGTAGCAACCACATTCACTACCAACGAGATATTACTGTTTGTTATCCACAAGTTGGGCGAACTGAAGATAAATCCACGATCTTCGTCTATAAATTCAAATTGAGCACTGTTATATGCCACCAACGCTGTCAAAACTACCAGTATTGACATTATGATGAACATAGGTGCTGAATGTAAAAATCGCGTTATCGTTGCCGCTTTCATCTCTTTGCTGTGCGTGTATATTTCGGTCTTTTAATTATTTTTCGAGTGCCGCCAAATCTTTGCCGATATCTCTACGATAATATTTTCCGTCAAAATTAAATTGGTCTATGGCTTTGTAGCTCTTTGATAGCGCTTCTGCCATATCTTTGCCATACGAGCTTACTGCTATCACGCGGCCTCCTGAGGTTACAAGGGCACCGTCGTCGGTGCGCTTGGTGCCGGCGTGGAAAAGTATGCTTTCTGCCGGATTTAACTCTCCGCTGATGGGTAATCCTTTCGGGTATGAACCGGGATAGCCGCCCGATACTGCCATAACTGTCACTGCTGTGCGTTCGTCTACCTCTGCAGCTAAATCGCCTAAATCGCCTTTTGCTGCAGCCTCAATGAGGGGCAAGAGGTCTGACTTCAAGCGCAACATCACTACTTCTGTCTCCGGGTCGCCCATACGCACGTTATATTCTATCACCATGGGCTCGCCTTTCACTTCTATAAGACCTAAGAAGATAAAGCCTCTATATGTTATTCCTTCGGCTTTGAGTCCGTCAACAGTAGGACGTATTATGCGCTCTTCAACTTTCTTCATAAATACGTCATCAGCAAACACAACCGGACTTACAGCACCCATACCTCCGGTATTGGGGCCCTTGTCGCCTTCGCCAATGCGTTTGTAGTCTTTTGCTACCGGCAACACTCTATAGCCACCGTTGCCATCTGTAAGCACAAATACCGAGCATTCTATGCCGCTCAAAAATTCTTCTACAACCACTGTTGCACTCGAACTTCCAAACATGCCGTTCAGCATCTCGCGTAGCGATTTTTGCGCTTCTTCTAAATTATCTATGATTAACACGCCTTTACCGGCTGCCAAGCCATCGGCTTTGAGAACGTACGGCGCACTAAGAGTTGACAAAAATGCACATCCTTCGTCTGCTGTCGCTGCCGTAAAGCTGCGATATGCAGCGGTCGGTATATTGTGGCGCGACATAAACGCCTTCGCAAAATCTTTACTTCCTTCTAGAGCTGCTCCCGCTTTCGACGGGCCTACTACTAACACCTGCGGATATCGCTCTGCAAAATAATCGTATATCCCCGCTACCAACGGGTCTTCATTGCCTACTACGATTAAATTTATTTCTTCTTCGGCTACAAAGGCGGCTACTGACTCAAAATCTAGCGGTGAAATGTTTACATTCTTTCCGTACGATTCTGTGCCTCCATTACCGGGGGCGATGAAAAACTTACCCAATTTAGGGCTCTGACTGATTTTCCAAGCTAGGGCTGATTCGCGTCCGCCCGAGCCTAATAGCAGTACATTTAGTGTGCTCATAATCGGCTGTAATATAATGTTTTTGTTATTGTTCTGTGTCGCTGCTTTGCTCGTTTTCTCGCCGCAGTTTCACTTTGTTTTTGCAAAGTTATATCTTTAATTTATTTTTCGCAAGCAATTACTTAAACATTGTCGCCTTTCTCACTCCACATCAATCCTCTTTCAATATTATTATTGATAACGCCTTCGTTTTTATCTGCTTCATCCTTTCAATTTTTGTCTGTTTTTTCCCACAAAATTAAAGAATTTATTGCAATTATGCCCACATACTCATTTTTTTTCGTAAATTCGCAATCTGTAACCACGTGCATTATGATTGAATTGAGCAACATACACAAATCGTTTGGCAAAGTCGAAGTCCTTCGTGGCATCTCTTTGCAGATTGCACCCGCCTCTGTCACTTCTATTGTCGGCCCCAGTGGCGCCGGCAAAACCACTCTGCTCCAAATCTTAGGCACCCTCGACCGTGCCGACAGCGGCAAAGTCCTTTACGATGGCGTCGACGTCTCTAAGCTCAACGACAAACGTCTCTCTCAATTCCGCAACAAAAACATCGGCTTCGTCTTTCAAATGCACCGCCTGTTGCCCGAATTCTCACTCGAAGAAAACGTTGCCCTCCCCGCCCTACTTGCCGGAACATCGCGCTCCGGCGCTTTCAACCAAGCTCGCAAATTGCTCGATATGCTCGGCCTTTCCGACCGCTGCAAACACCGACCAAACGAGCTCTCCGGTGGCGAAGCTCAACGCGGCGCCGTTGCCAGGGCACTCATAAATAACCCCTCGGTGGTCCTCGCCGACGAGCCCTCAGGTAGCCTCGACAGCGCTAACCGTAAGGAGCTCCACAAACTCTTTTTTGACATTCGCGACTCTCTTGGCACAACTTTTGTTATTGTTACTCACGACGAGAGCCTCGCCACCGACTGCGACAGCATTGTCCACGTCGTCGACGGTCAAATTCTAACCCCGGCTGTTCCCGATGAACCCGACGAACCCACCGAAACCGACGAGCCCACCGAAACTACTAACGCTGACACTCAGACTATTTAAAAAATATGAAACAAACTAAATTCACATCTTTCCTCGTTGCCGCTCTGGCTTTGCTCGTTTGCTCTTGTAATTCCAACAGCAGCTACACCCCCGAAGACGACCCTTTGTTCGACATAGTTACATACGTTGCTGTCTCTGAAAACGGCAGCTCTTTCCAAGCTCAAAAAAGCGACATCTCACTCCCTGTCACTTTAACTTGCACCGAAAAGCTTGACACCGCTCAACTCGGCAAACGCGTGCTCATTGCATACCGCCTACCGACCGGCGTAGAGCAATACACCACATCTTCTATCACGCTTTTGGCTGCTCAAAAAATTGTCAACGACACCGTCACCGTTGCTGAATACTCTAGCTTTGTCGACCAAACCCAAGACGTAGTTATCGCCAACCTCATCGGCAACTACCTCGACATCAAAACACAATGCAGCGTAAAATCCGAGCCCGCAACTCTCAAACTCGTGCTCGACCCCGCTACTGCTTCCGACGAAGTGCCTACTCTCCACCTCGTCTTCCAAACCGACAACCAACTCAACTCTTCTCAAAAAGACGTCTACGCTTCGTTTGACATCTCTGACTTGCGTAACAACCTCAGCTACTCTGGTTTCAAACTCGTTTGGTTGCCAAAAACCGCTGCTTCTAACGGCTCGCGCACTTTCTCTTTCAACAGAGCCGTGCAAATTACTCCTGCAAACTAATTTTTAACCACATTTTAATAACCTAAAACATTTTTACAATTATGGAAAAGAAACAAAACGAAATAAAAATCGAACTCACTCCCGAAGTCGCTGCAGGTCACTACTCTAACCTCGC
Source organism: uncultured Bacteroides sp. (assembly GCA_964544895.1). GTDB lineage: Bacteria > Bacteroidota > Bacteroidia > Bacteroidales > Muribaculaceae > CAG-873. Next base: position 7,267 of record CAZJEA010000045.1, read on the forward strand.
TGTTATCGCTCACTCTGGCAGCGAATTCTACCTCGACTTCATCGCTGTTGCTCCCAACATGCAACAAGCTAAAGTGCAAACTCGTGTTATCATGACTCCCGAAAACGCTAAAAACCTCCTTTTCGCTCTTCGCGACAACTTGACTAAATACGAAGCTACTTTTGGCGAAATCGAACGCAAACTTCCCAAAAATCAACCCGAAGGTAACAATAACAACGGCTTCACCGCCTAACAACGCAAAATGAAAAGCAACAATCTCACCATCTATAATTCGCTCTCGCGCCTGAAAGAGTCTTTCAAACCTCTTCATCCCGACATCGTTGGCATGTACGTCTGCGGCCCTACCGTCTACGGCGACGGTCACCTCGGCCACGCTCGCCCTGCCATAACTTTTGACGTAGTGGCACGCTACTTGCGTCACCTCGGTTACAAGGTCCGCTACGTTCGCAACATTACCGACGTAGGTCACCTCGAACACGATGCCGATGACGGCGAAGACAAGGTGGCTAAAAAGGCTCGCCTCGAACAACTCGAGCCTATGGAGGTTGTGCAATACTACCTCAATCGTTACCACGATGCTATGAACGCCCTTAACGTGCTCCCTCCCTCTATCGAGCCGCACGCTTCCGGCCACATCATCGAACAGATTGAGTACATCAAGAAAATTCTTGATGCCGGTTACGCTTACGTCAGCGACGGTTCTGTTTACTTCGACGTTCCAAAGTTCAACAAAGACTACGGCTACGGCAAACTTTCTGGTCGCAACATCGACGAGCTCCTCGCTACCACGCGTGCACTCGACGGCCAAGAGCAAAAACACAACCCCACAGACTTCGCTCTCTGGAAAAAAGCTGCGCCCGAACACATCATGCACTGGCCTTCGCCCTGGAGTGAAGGTTTCCCCGGTTGGCACCTCGAATGTTCTACTATGAGCGAAAAATACCTCGGCTCACAGTTCGACATCCACGGCGGCGGTATGGACCTAAAGTTCCCTCACCACGAGTGCGAAATCGCTCAATCTGTCGCTCACAACGGTTGCCCTTCGGTTAAAGTGTGGATGCACAACAACATGATAACCATCAACGGCAAAAAAATGGGCAAAAGCCTTGGCAACTTCATCACCCTCGAAGAATTCTTCACCGGTAACCACCCGTTGCTCTCTCAGGCTTACTCTCCCATGACAATCCGTTTCTTCATTCTCCAAGCTCACTATCGCGGCACAGTCGACTTCTCTAACGAAGCCCTCCAAAGCGCCGAAAAAGCCCTTGCCAGAATGTTAGAAGGATATCGTCGCCTCAGCGACCTCAAACCCTCGCCTACATCTACGCTCGACACTGACATCGCCGAAATCGAAAACAAGTGCTACGAGTCTATGGACGACGACTTCAACACGCCTATGGTTATCGCTAACCTTTTCGACGCTTGCCGACTCGTTAACCAAATCAACGACGGCAAAGCTTCGGCTACTGCTGACCAAATCGACGCTCTCAAAAATCTTTTCAACACTTTCCTCGTTGAAATATTAGGCGTCAAAACCGACATCATCGAAGGCGGTGACAACAAAGCTCTCAAACCTTTCGAAGACGCCGTTAACCTGCTCCTCGACCTCCGTCGCGACGCTAAAGCCCGCAAGGACTGGGCTATGAGCGACCTTATCCGCGACCGCCTCGCCGAAATCGGGTTCGACGTTAAAGACACCAAAGACGGTTTTGAGTGGTCTTTAAAAAAGTAAATATCGTTTTCTAAAATAAGACCACAGGCCACGTGCCTGTGGTCATTTTATCAACTTACTACTGTTTTTATGAAACATTCTATCTACAATAGTTGGACTAACCTGAACACTATACCATACATGGTCGCTGCATACGCTGACATCCTCATATCATACATCTACAACCCCGGCAAAGCCGTGACTATAATAGCCGTGGCAATGTTTTTCATCATCGCCATCGCACTCACACTTTCTTTCTATCGTTACAGAAGCCAAAAATCAAGCATCAAAAACGCCTTCGTCAAAAGCAAAATGCTAAACATCACCGGCTCTGTTTTCGTCTTATTTATTATCCTCTCTTACTTCCTCCCACTAAGCTGGCACACTACAATTGCCAATATTTTCTTCTACATTGCTCTCATCACCCTATTCCTCGCCGCTCGTGTCCCTGACTACAACAACGACACCGAGTGTTAAAAATTCTCAATTTGTTGTAGATGTGTTGGTTAAAGCTTAAATTTGCTTTATCTAATAATTACCATCATGTCACAAAACAAATATCTTAACGACAAACGAGTGGTCGTTACACTCGATGCCGGAGGCACTAACTTCGTTTTCGGCGCTATGGCTGGCTGCAATTACATTGTCGAGCCTATTACTATGCCTTCTAACGCTCACGACCTTGACCTTTGCCTCTCTACTATGGTTAAGGGTTTCAAGCAAATAATTGCTAATCTCGACTCTAAACCCGTCGCTATTAGCTTCGCTTTCCCCGGCCCCGCTGACTATCCCAACGGCATCATTGGCGGATTCCTCCCCAACTTCCCCTCATTCCGCGATGGCGTTGCTCTCGGCCCATTCCTCGAAGAAACTTTTGGCATCCCAACTTTCATAAACAACGACGGCGACCTTTACGCTTACGGTGAGGCCCTCTGCGGTGCGCTCCCCGAAATCAACGCTAAACTCGCCCAAAAAGGCTCTGCCAAACAATATAAAAACCTCCTCGGTTACACCTTCGGCACCGGATTCGGCATCGGCATGGTAATCGACGGACAATTAAACCGCGGCGACAACTCTTGCGTCGAAACTTTCTGCCTCCCTAACACTTCTGTGCAAGGCACTTTCGTCGAAGAAAGCATCTCCGTGAGAGCTATTAAACGCGTCTACGCCGAAAAATCAGGCGACAAAAACCACTCATTCGAACCCAAAGACATCTGCGCTATCGCTGACGGCAAAATCGAAGGTAACCAAGATGCCGCTCGCGAAGCATTCGCCGAATTCGGCCGCACCGCCGGATACGCTATGGCTACTGCTGCTTCGCTCGTAGACGGACTTGTTGTAATCGGTGGCGGCATTACAGCTGCTCGAAAATACATCATGCCTTCGCTACTCCAAGCTATGCGCAGCAACCTCACGGCAATCGACGGCACTCCCGTTGCTAGAGTGCAATCACAAATATTCGACCTCGACGACGACGAGCAATTCAACCTCTTCGCTAAAGGTCAATCGCGCAAAATCAAAGTGTACGGCTCTGACAAAGAGGTCGTTTACGACCCAATGAAACGCATTGGCGTAGCTATCTCTAAAATCGGCGCTTCGCAAGCCATCTCTGCCGGTGCTTACGCTTTCGCGCTTAGCCAACTCGACAACTAATACCATTACATTGCTTTTTTAATGATTTTAAATTAAAAATGATAAAGGTTCAAAACTCAACGGTTTTGGGCCTTTATTTTTTCCTCTCGCTCCTTAAATCAACTTTTATTCTTACCTTTGCACCTCTCCTCCTCTTAAACCACATTTTGTCTCGCCATTATAATGACTGTTTCAGAGTTCGCTCAGTGCGTTATCGCCCAATTATCATACACTCCAAACTATCAGCAACAACTTGTTATTGATGCCTTGGCGCGTTTTTGCTCCCCGGCTCACAATGCCGACGGCGTCGACCGCGTGTTCATTCTCAACGGTTATGCCGGAACAGGTAAAACCAGCTTAACCGGTGCTCTCGTTCGCGCTCTTCACTCCGTGGGCCTCGCAACTGTACTGCTCGCTCCAACCGGCCGCGCTGCAAAAGTTTTTGCCGCTTACGCAGGTCAACCCGCCTACACAATACACCGCCGCATCTACCGTCACTCTCTTAATGGCGAAACTCCGGGCATGCAAGACAACAACGCCAAAAACACCATTTTCATCGTCGACGAAGCGTCTATGATTGCCGGAACCGACGACAACTCCGGACTAAACCTCTTGCGCGACTTAATTCACTACGTATATTCCGGCACCGCTTGCCGCATGATTCTACTCGGCGATACTGCTCAGCTCCCTCCCGTAGGTTGCGAATACTCTGCCGCTATGGACCGCGACATCCTCAACAGCTACGGCCTCGTCGTCAGCCGCGCAACACTCACGGCTACTGCTCGACAACACGAGCTATCAGGCATACTCGCTAACGCCACCTGGCAGCGAAAAGCCATGCGTCTCGACCCGTTCCCCACTCCCCAACTTTTCACCGACGACTACAACGACGTGCACTGCGTTTCCGGCGAAGACCTCCCTGAAGTCCTCGACACTGCCTATCGCCGCGACGGCATCGACGAAACCATCCTCATAACCCGCTCTAACTACCGCGCCACCGAATTCAACCGCGCTATACGCTCCGAAGTCCTTTATCTCGAAGAAGAAATCGCACGCGGCGAACTCATGCTCATCTCAAAAAACAACTACCACTGGAGCAAAGGCGTAAAGGGACTCGACTTCGTCGCCAACGGCGACATCGTAGCGGTCGAAAAACTCCACGGCACCGAAGCTAAATACGGCTTCCGCTTTGCCGACGTCACATTAACAATGCCCGACCGCGACATCCATTTCGACGCCAAAATCATGCTCGAAACTCTCAACAACGACTTCGCTGCCCTTCCTTCTTCGCGCACTAAAGAGCTTTACGAGGCTATCATCAACGACGCTAACCTATTCTCCCCCGAAACCCCTTACGAAGCTCGCGTTCGTGCGCTACGCTCAAACCCTCACTGGAACGCTCTACAAGTAAAATATGCTTACGCCGTAACTTGCCACAAAGCTCAAGGCGGCCAGTGGAAAAACGTCATCGTCGACATGGGTTACATCCCCGCCGACGCTATGGGCCTCGAATTCTACCGCTGGCTCTACACTGCCACTACTCGCGCTCGTAACAACCTTTTCTTCCTCAATCCTAACACAAACAACTAACATTATTGCTCTTTTGTGTTAATTGAACACTTATTTTTCACTTTGTCACTTTTTTGTCGTACCTTTGCAAATTGAATTATTGTAACTAAAAACCAACCGTCAAAGTGGAAACTAAATACATCTTTGTTACTGGCGGCGTGGTTTCCTCTTTAGGTAAGGGAATCATCTCGTCTTCTTTAGCGTGCCTACTAAAGGCTCGCGGTTATCGCGTAACTATCCAAAAGTTTGACCCGTACATCAACATCGACCCGGGCACTCTTAATCCGTACGAACATGGCGAATGCTATGTCACCGTTGACGGCCACGAAGCTGACTTAGACCTCGGCCACTACGAACGTTTCACTGACATACAAACTACTCGTGCTAACAACGTTACTACCGGCCGCGTTTACCAAAGCGTTATAAAAAAAGAACGCGAAGGTGTCTACCTCGGCAAAACGGTTCAAATCATCCCTCATATCACCGACGAAATCAAACGAAACGTCAAAGCCCTCGGTAACACCGGCAAATTTGACTTCGTTATCACCGAAATTGGTGGTACTGTCGGCGACATCGAAAGCCTTCCTTACTTGGAAAGCGTTCGCCAACTCCGCTGGGAGCTCGGCAGCAACGCCCTTTGCGTGCACCTTACTTACGTGCCTTACATCGCCGCTGCTAAAGAGCTTAAAACTAAACCCACGCAACACTCTGTTAAACAACTCCAAGAAGTCGGCATTCAACCCGACATCCTCGTGCTTCGCACTGAGAAAAACATAACTCCCGAAGTGCGCAAAAAAATCGCGCTCTTCTGCAACGTTGCTCCTAACGCTGTCATCCAATCTATTGACATGCCCTCTATCTACAAAGTCCCCGTGGCTATGCACGAGCAACACCTCGACGAAATCGTCCTCAAAAAAACCGAAGTACCTCAACCTTGGGGCGAGCCGCACATGACTCCTTGGCTCAACTTCCTCGACGCTATGGACGCTGCTAACGAAACTGTAACTATCGGTCTCGTCGGCAAATACGTTGAGTTGCAAGACGCTTACAAATCTATCAACGAAGCGCTCTTCCAATCTGCCACTTACAACAACCGTAAGCTCAACCTCGTTTACATCCACTCTGAGAAACTCGACGACTCTAACGTTGCCGAAAAGCTCAAAGACATGGACGGCATTATCATTGCTCCCGGTTTCGGTAACCGTGGCATCGAAGGTAAATTCGTAGCACTTAAATGGTGCCGCGAAAACAACGTGCCTACTTTCGGCATTTGCCTCGGCATGCAATGCATGGTCATCGAATTTGCTAGAAACGTCCTCGGACTTACCGACGCCAACTCTACCGAAATGGACGCTGCTACTAAAAACAACGTCATCGACCTTATGGAAGACCAAAAAAGCGTCACCGAAAAAGGAGGAACTATGCGTCTCGGCGCTTACGACTGCATCCTTAAACCCGACTCTAAAGCTGCCGAAGCTTACGGATCTACAAATGTGAGCGAGCGCCACCGCCACCGCTTCGAATTCAACGACGACTTCCGCTCTCGCTTCGAAGAAGCTGGCATGCGCTGCGTTGGCGAAAACCCCGACACACACCTAGTCGAAGTGGTCGAAATCCCCGAAAAACGCTGGTTCATCGGCACTCAATATCACCCCGAATATTCTTCTACGGTGCTCCACCCGCACCCGCTTTTCCTCTCTTTCGTCAAAGCTGCTATCGCTTACAAAAACGATAAATAAGCATTTTATTACTCTCTAAATACCCACAATGGATAAAAATACCTTCACGGGCTTGCTCCTTATGGCTGCCCTGATGTTTGGATTCATGTACTGCAACCGTCCGGACACCACTGAGCAAGCCGCGCAAGAGCAATCGCTAAAAAACGACAACGCCAAATCTGACGACGCAAAGTCTATTAGCGGTATCGACGCTAACCTCAAAGCTTCTCTCGCCGAGAAGGTGCGCGCTTTTGGTGCCCTGACCGACTCTGCTTCGCGATCTTACGCTCTCGCTGCCGACGGCATAAACCTGGCTACCGACTCTACCGGAAACATCACCGGCTCTGTCAACGCTGCCAACACCGACATTAACGTCGCTGCTGTCCTAAACGCCGACGACAACTCTATCTCGCCAGAGCAACGCGCTGCTGCTGTCGCTGTCCTTAAAAGCAAAATTTCTTCGCTCGACAAATATCGCGACTTCGCTTCTTTCCTCGGTGGTAACAACGACACCATTACCATCGACAACGGCAAAATGCGCGTAACATTCAGCTCTCACGGCGGTCGTGTAGCTAAAGTTGTGCTCCCTAAGTACAAAACCGAAACTACTAACCCCGCTACCGACGTTTGCCTCTTCGACGCTAAAAACGCCGCTTATGAGTTCGAATTCGAAACCGCTACCCAACGCATCGCTACCGGCGACCTCAACTTCAAGGCCACTAAAGAAAACGACTCTACCGTCGTTATGAGCCTCCCTCTCGCTAACGGTGCCGAGATCGCGCTCCGATACACGGTTATTCCTAACGAATACCTCGTGCGCATGAGCCTCGAGCAAAAAAATATGTCGCAGATCATTCCCGTTAACCGCTCTTCTATGCGCCTAAAATGGCACGAAGCCATGCAACGCAACGAAGTCGGACACACTTTCGAAGAACGTAACTCTGCTATTTACTACAAATTTAACAACGAGAACCCCGACGATCTTAGCTCTACAAGCGACGACGACGAACAACTCACCGGTAGCATCCGCTGGATTGCCTTCAAAAACCAATTCTTCTCGTCTGTTATCATCGCTGACAACAAATTCAACACTGCCGACCTCGACAGCAAAGTTGTTAAAAGCGAAACTACTCTCAAAGACTTGAGCATGGACGCTACTTTCGACTACTCTTCGCAAGTAGACAATCCCGCCTCTTTCACTTTCTTCTTCGGCCCCAACGACTATCCCCTTCTCTCTGGCCTCGACAAAAAGCTTGAGAAATTTGCCGCTGACGGTGCCGACAAAGACCTCGACCTTACTAAACTCGTTCCTCTCGGATGGGGCATCCTCGGTTGGATTAACCGATTCATCGTTATCCCAATCTTCGACTTCCTCAGCCGTTTCATCAGCAACTACGGCATCATTATCTTGCTCCTTACTATCTTCATCAAGATCGTAACTTTCCCCCTCACTTTCAAAAGCTACAAATCGCAAGCTAAGATGCGTGTGCTCGCTCCCGAAATTAAAGAACTCAACGATAAATACCCCGGCCAAGAAAACGCTATGAAGCGCCAACAAGAGACTATGAAACTCTACTCTAAAGCCGGCGCTAGCCCATTCTCTGGTTGCATACCTATGCTCCTCCAATGGCCCATACTTATCGCTATGTTCGCCTTCTTCCCCAACGCTATCGAGCTTCGCGGACAGTCTTTCCTCTGGGTGCACGACCTCTCTGCACCCGACTACATCTGCACTCTGCCGTTCTCGATTCCTCTCCTTGGCAACCACCTCAGCTTGTTCTGCCTACTGATGACTGTCGTTAACATCGTGTACACACGCATCAGCATGCAAAATCAACCATCATCCAACTCTATGCCCGGCATGAAAGCTATGATGTGGTTAATGCCGTTGATGTTCTTATTCTTCTTCAACGACTACGCTGCCGGTTTGAGCTACTACTACTTCGTCTCTCTTCTCATAACTATCGCTCAAACTTACGCGTTCCGCTTATACTTCACCGAAGATAAAGTTCGTGCCGAAATGGCTGAAAACGCTAAAAAACCTCGCAAAAAATCAGGTTTCATGGCTAGACTCGAAGCTGCACAAAAACAGCAAGAAGCTTACATGCGCGAACAAGCTAAACAACAAGCTAAACGTCGCCGTTAATATTACAACACCACATATCACCGGAGGGCCCACATCGTGTGCCCTCCGCTTTTTTTACCCCAAAACCGCCTCACACCCTAGATTGCAAAATGCCGTGTAGCGGCTAGCGCACCGCATCTCGCTATCCCCCGTGCCGTTTAGGCACGAATTTGTAGGTAACCGCGGAGAAAGCGC
>CAZJEA010000046.1:0-16151 GCA_964544895.1 uncultured Bacteroides sp.
TCACGCAATATTCGCCGTCTGGAATGTTGTCGATGAGTTGTTCGATGATGCGAGCTGATTGTTCCATTTCGAGCATACGCACTTTGAAGCGGTCCATAGAGTCGCCACCGTGCAAAATAACTTCGTCAAATTCGACTTCGTTATAAATGCTGTAAGGGCGGATTTTGCGGATATCGTTGTGCCAACCAGAAGCGCGACCAGAAGGGCCTGTTACGCCGTAAGAGATAGCATCTTCTTTAGAGATAACGCCAACACCGGTCATACGATTTTTAGCGATAACGTTTCCGGTGAAAAGTTTGTTATATTCTTTAATGTTTGCAGGGAGCACTGCTAACAACTCTTTGACGTCTTTAACGAAGTCTTCGTGCAAGTCTTGCATGAGACCGCCAACGCAGTAGTAGTTGAAAGTCATGCGGGCGCCACAAGTTTTTTCCATGATGTCGAGAATTTGCTCGCGCACACGGAGAGTGTAGAACAACATAGTTGTAGCGCCAAGGTCCATGCAGTATGTGCCGAAGAATAGGCAGTGCGAAGCGATACGGCTCAACTCGTCCATTATGACGCGCACAACTTGAGCGCGTCGGCTGATTTCAATGCCGGCAGCCTTTTCGATGGTCATGCAGAGGCAGTGGTGGTAGTTGTGAGCCGAGAAGTAGTCGAGACGGTCCATGTAGTGGAGAGTCTGCGGGTACATGAGGTTTTCGCACAATTTTTCTATGCCGCGGTGAATGTATCCGCAATAGACATCAATTTTTTTGATTTCCTCACCATCAACAGCGGTGCGGAAACGGAGCACACCGTGAGTAGCGGGGTGTTGCGGGCCGATGTTCACAACGAAGTCATCTTCGTCGAACACGCGCACTTCTTTTTTAACAACTTTGCCATCTTCTTCAACCCAAGTGTTGGTGAAGTCAGATTGGCGCTCGCTCTCTGTAGAGACAGGGTTTAGCTCGGGGTTGTCATCGTAGTCTTTACGTAAGGGATAGCCTTTCCAGTCGATGCTCAAGAACAAGCGACGCATGTCGGGGTTGCCGATGAAAACGATGCCAAAGAAGTCGTAAACTTCGCGCTCGTAAGTGCCGGCTACAGTCCAAATGTCAGCTACAGAGTGTAGCATAGGATTTTCGCGGTCAGTGGTAGCGACCTTAACTGCGAGCAGAGAGCCTGCTTTGTCTTTAGACGACATCAACTCATAGATGCAACCGAGTGATTCGCCCCAGTCCATACCAACGATAGTTACGAGGTAGTCGAAAGGAGTTTCAGCATCGTTGCGAAGAGCAGTGGCGAGGTCGTGCCACTGAGAGTCGGCAATGGTAACGGTAAGTCTACCGTCAACTTCTTCGAAAGTCGCATCCGCAAATTGGCGGGCGATTTTGTCTTGCATTGCTGCCATATCTTAAATTTGCTTTGTTTCTATTAGGATTATGTATTGACGGTTCTCGTTATTGTTCTTCGGGGTGAGAAGCAAGATAGTCTTTGAGGCTCTCGCGGCGATTAATGCCACCGAAGAATTTTTCAACTTTCATTTTGCGTGAGAGTTGCATGATGCCATAAATCATAGCTTCGGGACGAGGAGGGCAACCGGGGACAAAAACGTCAACGGGCACGATTTGGTCAATACCTTTAGCTACGTGATAGCTTTTGCGGAAAGGGCCACCAGAGATAGCGCAACCGCCGCAAGCGATGACATACTTAGGCTCGGCGAGCTGGTCGTAAAGACGGCGAAAAACCGGCACCATGCGGTTGACAATAGTTCCGGCAACCATCATGAAGTCGGCTTGACGTGGAGACGAACGTGCAACTTCCCAGCCGAAGCGCGCCATATCAAAGCGGGCAGCTCCGAGCGACACGAATTCGATGCCGCAACAGCTGGTAGCGAAAGTCAAAGGCCAAATAGAGTTAGAGCGGCCCCAGTTGATAAGTTTATCAAGAGAGCCAACAATAACGTTTGTGCCTGATTCTTGTAACTCTTTTACGAGCGATTCGATATACTCGTTATCTTTAAACGCCTCGTAGGGCATAGATTTGGTCGTTACTTCCATTCGAGAGCTCCTTTCCGCCAAGCGTAAGCGAGGCCTAAAACCAAAACACCAAAGAAAATAGCGATGCTGATCAATCCGTCTGCTCCGAGTTCACGCATACGCACAGCCCACGGGAACAAAAAAACTGTCTCTACATCGAACATAAGAAAAAGAATTGCGAACAAATAATAGCCCACGCGAAATTGTGACATAGATTTGCCACGAGTGGGAATGCCGCATTCATAGGGCTCACCTTTTTGAGGGTTGAATGAGCGCGGGCTTACCAGCCCCGCCATCCACAACGCGAGAAAGACCAAGCCGGCGCCGGTCAAGGCTGCGGTTACGGCAAGTAAAGCGTTGTTCGTAATTCCGAAAATGTCTAATGGTAACATATTTTTTTAACTGATATTTTTCTGTCTTCTGATGTTCGTGACATAGCACAGCACGAACCGACCGTTTAGGCCAAAAGTTCTTGCAAAGATAGATATTTTATCTCAAAACAAGGCATTTATTTAAGACTTTTTATTAATTAGTCGCTTTATTAATGTTAGCAAATGTATAAACACGAAGAAAGTGCGGTCAGAACAGATGTCCGAACCACGCTGCAATCTGCTGGAGTGTATGTCGCGATTTTGTTCGTTCCATGCGCTAAGACTTAAGTCCTCACAAAGTTAAAAAATTTTCTTATACGAACCAAATATATAGCAATGAACTTTTTGCGGAGTTCGATTGTTTCTACTAATACAATTCAGCTATAATGTTATATCTCGGTATCTCCGAGCACACACGGAGCATATCGAAGGTGCTATCTAAAACACACACCACTGAGGCTTAGACATTTCACTCATAAAACCGAAAAACTTTGATACCCCAAAAGCATATCAAAGGACTAACTTTTATCATCTTTAGACAGGAAAGAGTGACCGTTGAGGCCACTCTTCCTTATTAATTCATGGTGTGTGTATTCAAAAAAAAGCGTTAACCAACAATAACCTTCACGCCATTCACAACATAGATGCCGAGGGGCAATGCTATGTGCGAAGTTCCGGCAGCAACCTTTTGAGAAGCCACTTGCGCTCCGGCAGCATTATATATGTTTACATCTATCTCGTCAGAGGTTTTAACGATGACACCGGTTTTGTCGGCGCTATAAGTTGTGGCTGCAACAGCGCTAACATCTTGCACACCGCTTGCCTCGGCAATTTTAAACGAAGCAATAACAGAGCCCCAGCTTGCCGGATTTGCTATAGTCACGTCGCTGCCGGCAAAAGTGAATGCTTTGTTACCGCGAGCCGAAACAATCAAGTTGCCGGTAGTGCTATTGAACAAAGCATTTGAAGCTGTTGTCGGGGTACCGCCACCGAGTATGAGGCTGGTGCGTTTAACGAGCTTCCACTTATTGTCGTCGGCATATTGCTCGATATACACACCGGTAGCAGCATTGAGGCGATAGCCGTAAAGATATAAATCGTTGCCCGATTTAAATATGTCGAAATAGCCACCTACATTCAAACCATTGTTAGCTTTACCGCTCAAGTAGGTGCCATCGGCTGCATTAAGTTTAACGAGGAAACCTTCTTGTTGTGTTTTTGTAGCGGTAGCAAATTTTGAGTTGTCATCGCCTGCCACGCCAAGACCGCCTGATAGTAAGCCCAACAAATAAAGGTTGCCATCTATGACGCGTATATTACTAACGTTAACTGTATTAGAACCTGATTCGTTGCTAAACGGTTTAATATAGTTGAAATAGTCAACATCTAAGGTAGATGCAGACACGCGGCCATAAGCCAAATGATCTAAAGCATTTTCGAGAGTCACAGATTTGTCACCGAAAGTTACAACATCTTTAGCAGCGCCCTTCACTGTGCCCAAGAAATATACGTATCCGTCGTTGTAGGTCAAACCGCTAATTTGGTCGCGAATGACATCGCCTGACACTTTAAGGTGTGTTTGATAGTCACCTTCTTTATCGAGTTTAACCAAGAAAGTGCCACCGGCAGCTTGCTGCGTATCACCATTATAGCTTGCAAGGTTGCGTGGTTGTAGCACAAAGTGAGAATTTTTCTCGCCGCCTATGATGAACGGAGAGCGGAAGTTGCCACCTATATATATATTGTCTTCATTGTCAACAGTGAGTGCGAAAGCTAGCACTGAGTTAGTGGTTGAAGTCACAGAAGATCCACTTGAAGCGTTAGGCACAGGGAGCTCGTCGAGATACAATTCGCGAGTCCAGCTTATAGAGCCCTCGGCAGTCAGTTTGAAAAGCACAATATTGTATGTCCAATATTTTGACGGAGAATCAAGAGCCACTTCAGTGCTGAAAGCGTCAAGAAGCACAGGCGAAACATAGCCATTATTTTGGGTAGAACGCACTTTTGCAGCGACAACAAAGCCGCCGTCAGAAGTAGGCTCAATTGCCGAAAGACCTAAATCGAAATCGCCGACTTTAGAAGACACTACCCATTGTTTCTCTCCTGCAGCGTTGTGTTTGATAATAACTAATGTTTTATTTTCTGAGGTTGTGGAAGTAACACTACCGCTGGCAACTTTCTCACCGTCGTATGTCACGGGGTCTTCAGTGGTTTTCACGCCATAGCTATTAAAAGAAAGGAAGCCACCATCGGTAGCACTAGCAAAAGCGTAAGTGTACTCCGAGTTTGATGCATCAAAAAGTTTTGCCCAATTTAAAACAGGGTCAGCAGCATAAGCGCTAAACAATCCGCTTACAGCCAATAATGAAAGTAAAAGTTTTCTCATAATTAAATCTTTTAGTAAGTACAAATTATACCTTATGAAAATGTCGCATTTTCACTTTGCAAAGTTACACCACAAAAGTACAAACTAAAATACTCATTATTAAGTATTTTACTAGAACATTTTTCTGAAATTGGGGGTTGAAATACCCATTTATAATTAAAATATTCTACAACGTAGGAAGTTACAAGGCGGAGAAGGCGGGGTGTAATGACGACAAAATCCCCGCTTGGGAGCGGGGATTTTGTCGCAGAGTGAGCGGAGAATGTTCAATCTTAAAAATGAAAACAATGAAAATTTTGCTGCTGAGGAGAAAGAGATAGAGACCTTGCGCGAAACTAAAAATTATTTCTTGTCACCTACCCTACGCGACTTTTGACGACCGTGATAATTTGCCAATTGCATAGCAATTTTGCGTTCAACGCCTTTAAGTTTTAGGAGTTGGCGCGGAGTTAGTACGTCAGACAATTTGTCGTAGTACTTGAGCTCGATTTCGCTCTCGCGTTTTTTCTGCTCAAACATAGCTCGCGAGGCAGCAGCACATTCGGTGTCGGTAGCTTTGTCGTCGGCAATAGTTTTGCGCTCGAGATCGCGCACTTCGTTGCCCACCAACATTAGCTCTTTGTCCATGGCGTCGTAGACGTCAAAAAACTTTTGCTGCTGGTCTTTAGAGAGCTGAAGCTCTTTAGTGAAAACGCTGTGTTTGTAGTTGCGCATTTCGGTAAGAGCTTTTTGGAGGTCTTCGTCACTGAGACGTTGAGCGACAGCAGTAGAGCTGCCGAGCGCCACAGTGCAAATCAAAAGTGCAATAATGAATAGCTTTTTCATCATTATTTTTGTAGTTCGGGTAATGAAGGCTCGGGGTTAGCGTTGTAAATCGAGTCTTCCAAATTATAAACATCTATGCTGTCTTCAATCATGTAATCATAGATATCCCAGTTAGTGACATCGTCAATCACATAATCTTCAACAAATTGCTCGTTGCACACAGCGCTGGCCAAAGCCGGATTGTTGTTCAAATTCATATCGGCATCGGTAGACGACATGAGGGTGAACATTTTAAGCATGCACCAGACGCCGCCAAACATAGCAGCCATATATACGTACGGGCGTACGCGCTGCCAGGTTGAACGGGGCGCAACTATTGACTTGGGATTTTCGAGCTCGGGGCGCTGGGGCAACTTGTCTGCCATTTGCGCGGCGAATTGCTCAAAAAAGCCATCGGGAACTGTCATTCCGTCGCGACGGTCAATTGTTTTTAATATGTCTTCTTTTTCTTTCATTAGAGACGGGGGTGTTTTTGAAGCTTTGTAACTATTGACTACTTTCTGCGCGAAAGGTTTAATCAATTATTCATTTTCTTCAAAAAATTTTTCAATTTTTTTCACGGCAAGGTGGTATGAGGCTTTTAGTGCACCGACGCTGGTGCCCAAAATAGCCGACATATCTTCATATTTCATTTCGTCGTAGTACTTCATATTGAAGACTATGCGTTGTTTTTCAGGTAATGTCACCACCGCCTTACGCAGCTTTTCTTGGAGTGCATCGCCGTCGAAGTAAGCGTCAGCCTCAATTAAATTAGCGAGAGCCGACTCTTGGTCGTCTAGCGAAAGGTTGTTGCGTTTTCTCTCACGGGCTAAAAAGCTTAAGCTTTCGTTAACGGCAATTTTGTAGAGCCAGGTGCTCAATTTTGCATCGCCGCGAAAGAGTTCAAGCGACTGCCAGGCTTTCATAAACGTATTTTGGAGCAAATCGGCAGCGTCGTCGTGGTCTTGCACGAGTCTACGTATTTGACGATATAGTGGCTCGGAATACATTTTAATGACCTCATTAAAAGCAGCACGACACTGCGACGGCTCTTGCAGCCGTTCGCGCAAAGAAATCTCATCGAGCTTTAAATTTTCTGAGGCCATAAATCCTAACATTATAATTCAATTCAACAAATGTACAAAAATTTATCCTAACTCGCCACCAATTAACATATTTTGTAGAAAAGCATAGAGGCAAAAATCGCCGTGGAGCATTTGCACCACGGCGATCATACAATTTATTTCGAGTTAATATCGGTTATCGGATAATAACTTTAGAAGCTTTGCCACCTTGACGACGAATAAACAAACCGTTTTCAGGATTATTTACGCGAACACCTTGCAAGTTGAAGTATTCAACAGGAGCGTTAGCATCGTCAGCAATAATGTCATTAACAGCAGCATCGGGAGTAAGCGAAATACCAATCCAATTGTATGAAGAGGTCTCATTTATATACACACGGTCGTATATCACATTATTTTCAGCATCGTAATAGCCTCTCTTTTTCGTATAGAAGCAGATATACTTAATAGTTGTACCATTTACATCAAAACCAGCGCTGGATGTATAATCACCGTTATCAACAGTGCTAGAGAGTGTGTTATCGTCAGCGATAGTGTATGTAATATCTGAGTTGATGTTTAACAGACCGTTCAAAACAACTTTTCCGGTACCTGTATAAGCAGTAACTGCTTTTTGCGTTGTTATTACTTCACCGGGAGCTATGTTAACATCAGTATATAAAGTTACAGTAGCGGAAATCTTTGTTAAACCTTCGTAAGGATCTTTATCTGAAAGATAGATATAGAAATCGAACTGACCACTACCGAGACCTTTGATATATATATAGTCTTTAATCATATCCCTAGAAGCATCGTAGCTCAAATAGGTTGTTCCATAAGCGTAGAAACTGGTATATTTTGTATCTTCATAAGTATAGCTACCGGTGTACCAATTTTCACTCCAGTTAGAAGTAATGCTATTGTCAGCAGAGATGGTATATTGAATACCCTTGATACCCAAGAAATTATCGAGATATACATTTCCATCTTCGTCGAAGTAAGCATCAACTGTGCCTGTTGCAAATGCATCTGTTTCAGCATACTTTTTCAATTCGTACTTCACTTCGCGTTTTTCCATACCTTCGTAGGGATTTACCGGAGTCTGAGGCACGAAGTCGTCAGGAAGAGCGATATAAATGTCATACCAAGTCGGATACGGAGCATATACGCCGAGATACAAGTATTTGCCGTCTTCGCCTTCATCTTCATATGCGAAATCATCGTAACCATCCTGACCTGCATAGAAATACATGCTTTCTACTTCTCCATAGTCAGCTAAATTGAACGGGCCTGCCCAATTACCGGTAGCCTGGTTGTGAGTAGCTGTGCCATCAGAATAAGCAGTCACAACAATTTCTTTACCTGAACCTAAGAAGTTAGAGAATGTAATTACGCCATCTTTAATTTTAGCTGGAGTGCTACCTAATGTCTTAGACCAGACATCGTCATCAGTAGAAGAATCATATAGACCTACTTCAACTTCTAAATCTTGTGATAAAGACTTGGGAGTGAAGTCGTCGGGCAACTGAATTGTGAAATATACGCCTGCACCAGAATCACTAAACCAGATATAGTCTTGAATTGTGCGAGTAGTAGCGTCGTAAGTTAGATATTGCGAGCCATAGCTATAAACCCAAGTATTTGATACCCCGTTGTATGTGTAATAATCAGAGGCAATCCAACCGTTAAGATTGCTGGAAATATTGCCATCTTCATCAATAACATAGGCCGCGCTAGTAATACCAAGCAAGCCTAACAATGTGAGAGTGCCGTTTTTGTAATAAGCCGTAACATTGTCGGTGTAATCAAGGCTATAAGAATTACCATTATCTTCGGTTTTAAGTACATTAACAGCTACAGTAGCAGTGCTTTGACCTTCGTAAGGATTAATGGGAGCAAAGTCGTCAGGCAAAGTGAAATAGATATCATACCAATCTTCTTTAGATTTTTCGTGACCGACATAAACACCAAAGTGCAAAGTTTTTACGCCGTCTTGCTCAGAATAGCTAAAATCGTTATAAGAATCAGTACCTGCATAGAAATAGATCATTTCATAATCGCCAAAAGTGCCGATGCTAAACAAGCCGGTATCATCGCCGGCTGCGTGGTTGTGAGTAGCTGTGCCATCAGAATAAGCAGTCACAACAATTTCTTTACCTGAGCCTAAGAAGTCAGAAAAAGTAATCACACCATCGCCTATTGTGGCTTCCTCCTCGATAGGTTCGTCAGACTTGACACTCGTTTTTGCCGTATCGTCCCAAGCATAGACCTCACCTGTCAGAGTCACAGCGTTTGCAGCTATAGCAGCAAACATCATTAACATGAAAAAGTAAATTTTTTTCATCTGATTAGTGGTTTTAAATTTAAGAAATATTATTAATTGAGGTAAGTATAATACTATTTTATGCGTTTTTGCAATCAACTTTTACAAAGTCGTTTAAAAACGCGTGCAATTTATATATTTCATTTTAATCTGCAAAGATTTTAACTCAATTTAACGTAAAACTGAAACAGATACAATGCCTACGCCTTACATATTGTAACAATCAAGCTAAACATTTGAAACGCAGCAATTACGTAACGCGCGCATCATTAGGCTATATGGCGTTTTTTTCGTAAATTTGCAGCTATGAAAATTTCTAAAGTTTATTTATGCTTGGTTGCAGTAGGCACAACAGTGAGCTTACACGCCACAGAGGTTGGCAGCAGCGCAGACACAACAGTCTATGTTACTAATTTACACGACGTTGAAGTTGTGGGTGTAAAACAAAAAGCCGACAACCCGCTAGAGCTATCTACGGTGATACGCGGCGTCGATGCCGAGCGCTACAAAGTTGCATCAATAAAAAGCATCAGCGAGGCTACACCAAACTTCTTTATACCGGCTTACGGGTCGCGAATGACATCGTCGATATATGTTCGCGGCTTGGGTGCTCGCATTGAGCAGCCGGTTGTAGGACTCAATGTAGACAACGTGCCAATACTCAACAAAGACAATTACGACTTTGATTTGATAGATATAGACCGCATGGAGGTGTTGCGCGGCTCACGCAGCGTGCTCCACGGCCGCAACTCTATGGGCGGACAAATAAATATTTACACCTTGTCGCCGTGGCAATATGAGGGAGTACGCGCAAAAGTGGAATATTCGCGAGCAAACACACTCAAAGCCTCAGCCGGATGGTATGGCAAATTGTCCGAAAAATTAGCTTCGTCGGTGACAGCAATGTATGGCACTACCGACGGATTCTACAAAAACGAATACGACAACAGCGACTGCGCACGCGAGCGCGAGGCTTCGGCACGATGGAAAATGTCGTGGCACCCCGATTCGCGTTGGAGTTTGCTAAATGCAGCAGCAGTGACCTACTCTCGACAGATAGGATACCCATACGAAAGTCTGGCTAACGGAAAGATTGCATACAACGACTCAGTGTACTACCGCCGCACATCGTTTACCGACGGATTGACAGTGAGCTACACCGGTCGCAAAATGATTGCCACATCAATAACATCGGTGCAATATCTCAACGACGACATGACGCTCGACCAAGACTTTTTGCCCGAAGACTACTTCACTTTGGCACAACGTCGCAAAGAGTGGGCAGTGACCGAAGACTTGTTTGCTAAAGGATTTAAGAAAAACTACGATTGGCTTATCGGTGTGTTCGGTTTCTACAAATCAACCGACATGAATGCCCCTGTAACATTTAAAGACACCGGAATAAGCCGCCTCATAGAAGACAATGTGAACGGAGTGCTCCCGGCAGGCATGAAGCTGCAATGGGACGAACGTTTGCTCACCCTGGGCAGCCTCTTCGACAAAAAAGACGGTGGCTTTGCTCTTTACCACCAAAGCACAGTGCGATTTGGCGACTTCACCGTGCAAGGCGGATTGCGCTGGGACATAGAAAGCGTGAGCCTCGACTACACCAGCCGCTGCTTTAGCTCGTGCACAATGTATCGCGGACAATATCCGCTCGGACAACGCGAAGTCAACATAGACCAAAGCGGACATCTATCGCAAACTTTCAACCAACTGTTACCACAATTGGCAATTGACTGGGCTCCGAGCAAGAGCTGGAATTTGCGCGCTTCAGTAGCTAAAGGCTACAAAGCCGGTGGATATAACACTCAAATGTTTAGCGACGTGCTTCAACAACAAATCATGGAGCAAATGGGCGTTCAAGCGAGCTATGATGTTGAGGAGATGATGACTTATAAGCCAGAAAAATCGTGGACCTACGAGCTCTCAAGCGCAGCGCAAACTAAAGACGGACGTCTCAACGCCGAGTTGGTGTTATTCTATATGAATTGCCGCGACCAACAGCTAACTATATTCCCTCACGGCACAACAACCGGACGAGCAATGACTAACGCCGGACGCACTCGCAGCTATGGTGCCGAATTCACAGCCACCTGGCGTCCCGTTGACGCATTTACATTGCGCGCCTCATACGGATACACACACGCCACATTCACAAAATACAATAACGGCATAGAAGACCTCAAAGGCAAATATCTGCCATACGCTCCGCAACACACCATCTACGCAGCAGCCAACTACGTGTTGCCGGTGACCTTTGCCGGAATAACCCCGTCGATAAACGTAAATACTCGCGCAGCAGGCCGCATATATTGGACTGAAGACAACAGCGAATATCAAAATTTATACGCTACACTGGGCGCATCAATAATGTTTGAGCACAAATACGGCAGCGTGACTCTTTGGGGAGAAAACCTTACAGACACTCGCTACAGCACATTCTACTTCGAATCGATAGGCAACCGATTTGTACAACGTGCAAATCCGTACACCATCGGTGCAACATTGCGATTGAACTTATAATAAACTTAAACCATGCGCCCACACATTGGTTCGTCAACGTGTGGGCGCATTTTTTATGTCTTAATCCGATTATCGGTTGGGGGTTTGCCAACGGTGAGTGTCAGAGCAAGTGAGGCTGAGAGTTTTGTCGCCAACTTGCACGCGGAAATCACCTTTTTCGAGAATCCAATGCCCGTCAGCGCCAACAAAAGCGAGGTCCGAACCTTTAATTTTTAGCGTAACGGTCTTTGTTTCACCGGGGTCAAGCGATATTTTATCGAAAGCACGAAGACGACGATTTTCAGGGACTATAGATGCAACGAGGTCGCGGCTGAAAAGCATTACAGCTTCTTTGCCTGCCACATTGCCTGTGTTAGTAACATCAACGGTAAACACGAGGTCATCGTCAGCAGTGAATGTTGTATTATTGCATGAGAGGTTGTTGTAAGCAAAAGTTGTGTAGCTTTGTCCGTAGCCAAAGGGCCATTGCACAGAGATCACGGCATCATAGTCGTAAGCACCTTCCATCTTGTCTGTTTCTTCGCTAACTCGGTAGTCGTATGTTGTAAGTTCGGCTTGATAACGCGGATAAGTGTACGGCATACGAGCACTCGGGTTGGTGTCTCCGGCAAGAATATTAGCCAAAGCATCAGCGCCAAAATTACCCGGCAGAAGCACATCAACCACTGCCTGAGCTAGCGGCTCAATGTCGTTGATAATGCGCGGACGTCCTTCGTTGAGGATGAGCACAATTGGTTTACCAGTCTTAGCAAGGGCTTTAACAAGATTGCGTTGATTTTCAGAAAGGGCAAGGTCAGAGAGATTGCCCGGAGTCTCGCAATAAGAATTTTCGCCTATGCAAGCCACAATGACGTCGGCATTAGCGGCAGCGACAACAGCTTTTTCTATTTCGGGAGCATTTTCTAGTTCGTAGCTACCTTCGGGCACATAAGTCACACCTTGTTCAAGCGAAACATTCTCAGCACCAAATTTATTGCAGAGGGCTTCGTAGATAGTGTTATACTCACCGGCAAAACGGTCGGCAAGGTGACCTTGCCAAGTGTAGCTCCAACCGCCGTTGAGGCAGCGCATAGAGTTGGCATTAGGTCCGGTGACAAGTATTTTTTGTCCACGTTTTAGCGGAAGTATGTTGTCTTTGTTTTTAAGTAGCACTTCCGACTCTTCAGCAGCTTTGAGTGCTATATCTTTGTGGTCGATGCTGCCGAATTGTGGATAGTTTTTAAAGAGAGTGTTTGGCGCATCGAAAAGTCCAAGGCGATATTTTAAACGAATCACACGACGAGCGGCATCGTCAATACGGCTCATAGGCACACGACCTTCGTTGACAAGCTCTTTGAGCAGGTCGCAATAGTCAAGAGCATAGGGCTCCATAGCCATATCAATGCCGGCATTGATAGCAATTTCGATAGCTTCTTTTTTGTCGGCGGCGATATGTTCACGTGTATATAGATTGTTTATATCTGACCAGTCAGTAACGAGCATACCGTCCCAATTTAAGTCGTCTTTAAGCCACGTGGTGAGGAGCTCGCGATTAGCATGTACGGGAGTGCCGTTGATGCTGCCACTGTTAACCATAACAGTAAGAGCCCCGGCTTCAATGCAAGCTTTATAAGGGGCAAAACATTTTTCGCGAAGGTCTGTGGCAGAGATATAAGCCGGAGTGCGGTCTTTGCCTGTACGCGCCATGCTGTATCCGAGATAGTGTTTCACCGACACAGCAATATTGTTTTTTGAGATGTGGTTAGGATCGTCGCCCTGAAAACCGCGCACAGCGCTACTACCCATTATGGCGTTCACCAAGCAGTCTTCGCCGTAGTTTTCCCACACGCGAGGCCAGCGAGGGTCGCGAGCCATATCGACAGTAGGCGAATAAGTCCACGGGCAGTTTGCGGCACGAGTTTCGTAAGCCGTAGCTTGAGCAGCTTCGTAAGCCAAGGTAGGGTTAAACGAAGCTCCGAGGTTTATGTTTTGCGGGAACAAGACACCACCGATAGTGTAAGTTGTGCCGTGATTTTGGTCTAAGCCGTAAATGCAAGGCACGCCAATCTCTTTCATCGAAAGGTCTTGAATTTCGCCTATCAGCTTTTGCCATTGATGCGGTGTGAGAGCCACACCGGGCACATTTAAGATTGAGCCAACTTTGTATTTAGCTATGGCATTTTTAAGTTTCTCTTTGTCGAGCACAAACTCATTGTCCTTCCACTCGCCGAGCACATCGAGAGTTAGCTCTGTCATCTGACCGATTTTTTCGTCGAGCGACATTTTTGCCAACGTTTTTTCAACTTTGGCTTCGAGTGCATTGTCGCGTGGTATAGCGGCAAGAGATTGACTTGGCATTGTTGCCGCACCAAGAGCAACAACAGTTAAAAGTATATTTCTACGGATCATATTAATTAAGGTAATTGTATTTGCTACAAAGATAGCAGAAAAATATGTATGCGCAAAACGTATTTAGATTATAAATAATGAGCCGGTCGCTGTGGCGGGCAAGTAGCAGAGCACGACTTATAGGCGGCAAGGGAGGAGTCGGCGACGTTTGCACAATAGGTAGCTCTGACACTATTGCAGCCAACATAGCAAAGTTGCAACGTGCGCCAGGTCAGCGCCGAACGCAGAGCCAACGAGATGTCGATATCAACATTTGTTGTGATAGATATAGCGTCATTATCAATAGTATATGCAGAAACGATGTGCGCTATCGGAGCAATGACAAGCGGCAAAGCTTGCTCAATTAATTTTGTCAACGCTTCATCTAAATCGGGGTTGATAATAGTGAGCGTTTCAGGAGCGCGGTCGAGAGCTGCCGACATTGCATCGGCAGCCAAGACTGCACTCCTTATATCAGAAATTACAATAGTTAAATTCATACGGCAATTTTGTGTTCGTCAACGACAAATTTACGCTTAACGTATTTGTTAAACAGGCGCATGCCATAGGAAATGGTGAAATAAAATCGCGGAGCATGGTTCATACACAAAACATCGAGTGTCGCTTGGGTGAGCGAAATATGTTTCTCGGCAACGAGTTTCTCAACTAGGTCGGTGATGTGTCGGCACCGCACTTGCGAAGGCGTTTGTTTCACTAGTAGTTTAACTCGCTCTTCTACCGGAATTTTATGGCAAACGGCTACCATTGCCAATGCGCGGTCGAATGATATGTAAAAGCTGTCGGCACCGCCGAAAATTGTGAGAGCCACTATGCGGCGCACCGATGGCTCTACGCCACGAGCGCGCTCGGCTTGCAGGTTTTTCAAGCACTTCTTTATAAATGCTCTGTCTCTAAGTAGTGTGTTATTCATAAGTTAGTAAGAGTGTGATAAATGGTTATGCTGATAATAGTTTTGCGATTCTATCGCGCTGAGTGGTGAACGAGGCAAAAGTGTCAAAGATATCGGCAAGTGCCATAGTTGAGTTTGCTATCTGGCTTTCGTAGAGAGCACTTCCACCGTTCGACGATGATGTTTTGCCAAGCAGCACATCGCTGACTCCGGAGACATCTTCAAAGAGTTTTAGCTCAAGTTCGAGCAATTTATGTGCACCTACATCGTTTGCCGAACATTGCACTTGCTGAGGCAGGATGTTTGTTCTACCGACAATGGGGATAACACCGTCGGTGGAGCTCCAGCGACTGCAAATTTCTTCCCATGAAATATTTTGCAGCTTTTGCTCTATCGGGAAAAGCAAAACGCCTTTTGCCGAAGCGCCCATCATACGATCAATCAGCACAATCAAGCGATTTATATATCTTTGCTGGTCAATGACATCTTCAACAAACGGATGTATTTCGCCATCGGTGAGCGGATAAAATTTAATTATGAATGGATGTGTGTTTATAGGCGATAAATAGCTGGCAAGGAGATCGCCGGTAGGAGTGAGCCAGCGACAACGCCATTTAAAGTCGATGGTGGTGCGTCGGCGTGTGGAGTTTTCTATTGCTTCGAGAGTCCAAATTTCTATAACGCGGCAACGTCCGTTGCGCGCAGTAAAAAAGTCGATATCGTCACCGGCAATAGAGCTGACAACAGGATCGATTGACGAGTAAATGCCACGTAGCCACTCCATGCGACGTCGATCACTATTGCCAAACCGAGCAAGGAGCTCATGTATGCTCATATCGTGCAGCATGCCTACCATTTCGATGTCCATGCCTCGCGGATCGCGAAAGTCGTTGATGAAAAATTCGGCGGGATTAACGTTGTCAACCCACACACCGCTACCGCCAAGGGGTCGGTTTTCGTTTACGACGCGTTGTATTGCGCAGCCTGAGATGAGAAATTCTTCAAGCAGACGCGCATCGAGTTCATCAAGTGCATTTTTCGCGTCAATCGAATTTTCGTCGTCGCTATATCGTTTACTTTCACTACAAGCGCTGCGATAGCGTCCGACAATGGTTTTCACCAATCTACGAATGAGGTTATTTGTGAGAGGCTTTTTGCCGGTTTTGGCAATTAAATCGCCTTCGCGCATGCTTACGCCGGTTGAGGTAGTCACTATGTCGCCCCATTGGTCGCCATAGGTATATCGCTTAAAACGCAACCGTTTTTCGCGCTGTTTTGAGGCATTGCTCCAGGCATTGAAGGCTGCAGCGACAAGATGTTTGTTCATAATGTGATAATCATAAAGGTTTAGGCAGCAATGTGAGTGCCGAGTCGTTAAA
>CAZJEA010000047.1:0-15973 GCA_964544895.1 uncultured Bacteroides sp.
GCGCGTACAATCAGTAGCGGTACGCCTCATAGTTGAGCGCGAAGAAGAGATAAAGAACTTTAAAGCCGAGCCATACGTACGCGTCACCGGTGCATTTGGTGTAGGCAAACAAAAAGTGCGAGCTGAGTTATCGCGACGTCTAACCGACCTAAACTCAGCCAGGGCATTTCTTAACGACTGCGAAAATGCCACATTTACCGTTGGCGATGTGCAAGTGCGTCCGGTAAAGAAATCACCGGCACCACCATTCACGACATCAACGCTGCAACAAGAGGCAGCACGCAAACTCGGGTTCACCGTATCGCAAACGATGATGGTAGCACAACGTTTGTACGAGTCGGGACACATCACATATATGCGTACTGACAGTCTCAATCTATCATCACTCGCCATAGGCACCATCAGTGAAGAAATCACAAACACAATCGGAGCCGAATATCTCAAGGTGCGCCGCTACCATACCAACTCAAAAGGGGCACAAGAAGCGCACGAAGCAATACGCCCGACATACATAGACCATCGCAACATCGAAGGCACATCGCAAGAGAAGCGTCTATACAACCTTATTTGGAAGCGCACTATTGCCTCACAGATGGCAGATGCAGAAATAGAAAAGACCACAGTTGACATCAACGTATCATCGCGTCAAGAGCATTTCACAGCTACCGGCGAGGTGATAAAATTTGATGGCTTCCTAAATGTCTACATCGAGGGTAATGACGACTCAGACAACGGCGACGGCAAAGTTGGCGGCTTACTACCCAAAATGTCTACCGGCGACACACTCACATTGCGCGAGATAAATGCTACCGAGCGACTCACACAACAGCCCACACGCTACACCGAGGCATCGTTGGTAAAGAAATTGGAAGAACTCGGCATAGGTCGTCCATCAACATACGCACCTACAATCTCAGCAATACAACAACGTGAGTATGTAGAAAAAGGAGAGAAAAAAGGAGAAGAGCATACGCTCAAGACACTTACTCTCGCCAAAGGTAAAATTACAGAGACCGAGAGGACAGAAATTATTGGCGCAGACAAAGGCAAAATTATGCCTACCGACATAGGTATCATAGTCAATCGCTTTCTCACTGAATACTTCCCCAAAATTCTTGACTACAACTTCACAGCATCAATTGAAGAAAAATTTGATAGCGTAGCCGAAGGGAAAATAAATTGGACCGATGAGATGGCAGAATTTTACAACGACTTCCACCCGGGCGTTGTAGAAGCGCTCAATATGCGTCTCGAGCACAAAGTCGGAGAACGAGTGCTAGGTAATGACCCGGTATCAGGACAGCCCGTATCAGTGAAAATCGGTCGTTTCGGGCCGCTCGTACAAAAAGGCACAAACGATGGCGAAGAAAAGCCTCAATTTGCATCACTTTTGAAAGGACAATCGGTTGAGACCATCACGTTAGAAGAAGCGCTTAAGCTATTTGCATATCCCAAAAACCTCGGAGAATTTGAGGATAAAACAGTGTCAGTAGCAATCGGACGATTTGGTCCATACGTGAAACACAACAATAAGTTTGTGTCGATCCCGAAAGACCAAAATCCGGCAGCGCTCACCCTTGATGAAGCAATACAACTCATACAGGCAAAACGTCAAGAAGAACTTAACAAAATAGTTAAGACATTTGACGAAGAGCCCAAGCTACAAATATTGAATGGTCGCTACGGAGTGTACATCATGTACGACGGATCGAACTATAAACTACCCAAAACGATATCCGACCCTGCAGCATTAACGCTCAGCGAATGTATGGATATTGTAAAGAATCAAGAAGTAAAACCCAAGCGCACATCACGCCGCGCCACAACCACACGTAAAAAATAAAAGTTCACACTATGGCACGACGCACACCTTTGCAACACAAACCGGGAGCAGAACGCACAGCGTTTCGACCGGACTTTATCTTAAACTTCGTTTATGACGGTGACGAGTCAGGGAAACTGCTCGACACACTCTTTGCGTGGATGTCAGACCGCAAAAAGACAACGGTAAAAAATTATCTGAAGCACAATCAAGTGATGGTAAACGGCAACGTCACCACAAAATTTGATGTGCTCCTCAATGCGGGCGATAAAGTAGACATAAACACGTCACGAGAATGGCAAACATTCTCAAACCCACGATTGAAAATTGTTTATGAAGACGATTACATATTAGTCGTCAACAAAGGCTACGGTTTGCTGTCAATGGGTAACGACAAGATAAAAGACGGCACAGCCTACTCTTTGCTCAAAGATTATCTCAAGCGCAAAGATCCCAAGAATAAACTATTCATAGTGCACCGTCTCGACCAACACACTTCAGGGCTAATGATGTTTGCAAAGACCGTCGAAGCCAAAGAAGCCATGCAACATAACTGGAACAATATGGTTATAGACCGTCGCTATGCAGCCGTAGTAGAAGGTAGGCCGGACACCGACGAAGGCACCATAGACACATATCTGGCAGAAAACTCTATGCACGTTGTCTATTCGACAAATAACCCTGAAGAAGGCAAACGCGCAGTGACACGCTGGAAATTGGTGAAAAGCAGAAACGGATATTCATTGCTGGATGTGAGCCTTGACACCGGGCGTAAGAACCAAATACGCGTGCACATGAAAGAGATGGGCCATCCCATAGCCGGAGATAAGAAATACGGAGCAAAGACATCGCCGATGCACCGTTTGGCACTTCATGCTCACACACTTCGCTTCATACACCCGATAACCCGTGTTGATATGAACTTCTCGGCAACATTACCAGCCGCATTTACAAAACTCGTATAAAAAAATCTATAACTACACATGGAGACAACAACACTACAGGCATCGCTCGTACCGCATCCGCAACATTCGCGGCTAGCAATGCGCGTGTGCAACGGCGCCCTAGATGTTGTTATATTCTCAAGTGTAGAAGACAACTCATTACAGTGGCATAGCATAGCTTTGGACGCCGCAGCGCCATCACCGTTTAAAGCGCTCGAAGAGGCAGTTTATCGCAATCCGCTGCTGTTAGCCGACTTTGGACGCATAGATGTGCTAATCGACACCAAGCGACGTTTGGTTATACCGTCAGAAGAGTCAGACGGAGACAACATAAACAGTATGTTTGCCCAACTGTATCCCGACTACAAATATGAAGTAGTAAGCTCGAGCATAGACAGCAACGGCACAACCATAGCCATAGCAGACGATGCAGAGCGCATAAACTTCATACGCCGCACATTTAACAACCCACACATTTCAGATCGCATAGTGCCGCTGTGTCGATATTTCGGCATAAAAAATCGTCTTGGCAATGCCGGAAAATTTCACGTGCACCTTGGCGAGAACACCGTAGACATTATAGCCTACGGAGCAGACGGCTTGCTGATGGCAAACACCTTTTCATCAGACAATGCGAATGACGATCTGTACTATGTGATGTGGGCAGCCAATGCGCTAAAGTTTGACAACAATAGCGACCAAATGCTACTCTCAGGCAATGCACAGCGCCGAGAGCATCTCATTCCTCTACTGCGACGCTACATTAGCTACGTCATGCCAGTCATCTTTCCATCGGCTATGTTTAAAGCCGGACAAGATGCGCTCTCCGCTCCATTCGAACTAATAACCTTGCCACTATGCGAATAATCAGAGGAAAATACGGACGTCGACGTTTCGACGTGCCAACAAACATCACCGCCCGTCCGACAACCGATTTTGCGCGCGAAAACATATTTAACGTGCTCGAGAATATGGTAGACTTTGAAGGGCTGACAGCGCTCGACCTTTTTGCGGGAACCGGAGCAGTGTCGTTTGAATTTTTAAGCCGCGGCTGCACAATGGTGACATCAGTAGAAAAAGCCGCCACACAATACAACTTCATCAGGAAAGTAGCGCAAACGCTCAACGATAACAACATACGTGTAGTGCGCGGCGATGCGTTGCGATTCATAGACAGTGCAGCGACCTCATACGACCTGGTGTTTGCCGATCCGCCATACGATCTCACAGGCTTTGGTGAGATACCCGAAAAAGTATTAAAGTCAAAACTTTTAAAATCGGGGTCAATATTTATCATAGAGCACTCAAAGAGCTACGATTTCTCACAACTACCTCATTTTGTAGAACATCGTGCATACGGGTCGGTTAATTTTTCTATCTTTCGTATAGAATAATTCGACTTATCGAGAACAAAACTTTGCACAATTAGCAATTTTTACTTAACTTTGTGAAAAAGGTTACATAACTTGTCTCATACGATGAAACACTGTTTTCATATACTCGTTTTAGCCATAGTGGCTCTTATGGCGGCATGCACAACACAAACCGATGTGCCGCAAGTTATAGATGATGCAGAGCATCTTGTTTCCGACGGGAACTACGCCGACGCAGTGTCAATGTGCGACCGCTTGGTCACCACCGACGACTCGGCACGACTTACCGCGGGGCAGTTGTGCCGCATAGGTGCAATATATGCTATCGCTGCCGATAACGACATCGACAACGAGGCTAACATAGCGCGCGCCATGCACAGCTTTGGCAATGCCTACAAGATGAACCGCGATTCAGTTACAGCATACGTTGACCACCTAGCCCTCGACCGCTTAACAGCAGTGCGCACAGTGTTGCAACTATTGCGATATCAGAACAGCGATCTTTCAAACTTTGAAGACTTTGAAGACTTCGCATCATCACAACTTGAAGAAATAGGAACAGCACTAGACAAAATAGGCGACAATGAGTAATAATCCCTTTGATGCACTCGCAGCCTTGCGCACCACCCTACCCGAAGGCAACGACAGCGACACACAAGAGCAACCGCAAACCGGCAAAGCGAAACGACAAACGTTGACACTCTTTTTTGAGCGCAAAGGCAGAGCCGGCAAAGAAGCAACAATAATAGAGTGCGACAGCACAATGACAGACGACGAAGTAAATGCACTCGCCGGCGACCTTAAGCGCGCCCTTGGCACCGGAGGGAGTGTGCGACCACCGGAAATCTTATTACAAGGCGACCGCCGCGAAAAACTACGTCAGCTGCTCAGCAAGAAAGGTTATGCCGTGAAAGGATAACAACAAGAAATATATCACCCCCACTACACACTCAAACGGATGCTAACCATCTATAAAGCCTCAGCCGGGTCAGGTAAGACATATCTGCTAACCCTCGAATACATAAAAATACTTCTAGGCATAAAAGACAAAGATGACCCAGCAGGAAAGAAATACGCGCTAAACAGCCGTAAGTATAGCCAAACCGTTGAGCGAAACAGGCACCGACATATCCTCGCCATAACATTTACGAACAAGGCAACAGAGGAGATGAAGAGCCGCATAGTCAGCCAGCTGGTTGATATTTCAAAAAGCACGCCGGAAGACGTAAAATCGAATTACGTAAAAGAGCTGACAAAGATATACGGCTGCACCATTGAGGAGCTAGCCGACACCGCCAGGAGAGCGTTAAAAGAGCTACTCATAGACTACGACAATTTTAATGTCAGCACAATCGATGCATTCTTTCAGAGCGTGCTGCGCAGTCTAGCCTACGAGCTCGACTATCCCGGCAACTACGAGATTGTTATCAACACAACGCCAATCACAACGCAGGCAGTTGATATGCTACTCGACGACCTCAATTTCGGCAAAGACCAAAACCGCAACAAGCAGCTACACCGATTTTTGAAGGGATATATGGAAGACCTCTACCGTTCGGGCAAGAAGTTTAATATATTCAATCGAAAGAACGCCATGCACGGCGCACTTGTGAAGACGGTAAAAAATCTATTCGACGAAAAATATCAGCTTATTTCGGGGGAATTTGAGAAATGGTGCAACGAAAATCCGGATGGCATAAGCAACTTCGGCAAACAAATAAAAAAGCAACAAGAACAACTTCAAGCCGACAACAGCTCCGATGTCGATACCGTTAAGAACTTGCTCAGCACTATACCGGAAGAGCTGCGATTAAAGAATTTCACAACCTTTGTTGAGAAATTTAATAAAAATCCGCTGACCACAAGTTTGATGTCAGAGCGAAAGAGAGAGCTGGAGCGACAAGAAGAAATCATGGCAGGCATAAGCCCGGAGCTTGTGCTCAAGAAAGCAGCGCTAAAAGAAGGCAACTCAGCATACATAGCTGTGGTAAATCAGATAGCGCAGATATTGTATGGCATGTTGGAGCGCTGGACACTGGCGCAAGACCTGCAGCTGCTATACAAAGAGATCAGCACATACGGATTTATGCGCTACACCGGCTACTATATCAAAAAGATACAGCAGGATAACAACATAGTAGTGCTCTCAAACACCAATGAGCTGCTCTACAAAGTGATGGAAGACGAAAGCGAAAGTTCGTTTGTATATGAGAAGATGGGAGTAAATCTCAACAACTTTCTCATAGACGAATTTCAGGACACGTCGCAACTGCAATGGCACAACATGCAAAATCTTGTGTTTAACGGCATACACGAAAACAATGACAGCTTAATCATCGGCGATGAAAAGCAAGCCATATATCGTTTTCGCAACTCCGACAGCTCTATGCTTAATCATACGGTAGCCGACCAAGCCAGAGCGAAACACATAGAGCCCTATATGCCATTCACCGAAACCAACTGGCGCAGCTCAGCCGACGTCATAAGGTTTAACAACACATTTTTCAGCAGAGTGGCACACGACCTTCGAATTGACGGATACGAGAATGTAGCTCAAGAGATTTCAAAAGAGCATCTCAACCTAAGAGGCTATGTGCGCTTTTACAACATTCCGGAAGAAGGTATAGACGACCCGTCATTTATGGTCGACGAAAATAATCGCGACGCCGAAGTGCCGAAGATAGACCAACTCGAATTGATGACTCGCGAAATCAGGCGTCAGCACGAAAGCGGCTATGCGTGGAAGGATATTGCTGTGCTCGTAAACAGGAACGACGATGGCACATTAGTTGTAGAGAAACTGCTCAAGGAGGATTTCCCGGTTATCACCGACGAGTCGCTACTGCTCACCAACTGCCAGACGATACGCACCATAGTGAGCATAATGCAGCTTGTTGTCAACGCAAAAGACCGGAAGATAGATGAGCTCTACGGAGTCAAGAGAGATGACGACGACGGGCACAAATATAAAAGCTTCACCTCTGATCAAGTCACCAAGTTTGAGTACGAATACGTGTTCAACAAGCAGAAAGGTAAGAGCGAGACCGAAGCAATAAACGATGCCATCGACGCCACGTTTAACATCAGTCACTCAACAGCATTAGAAGATATTAAAGAAATAGCGGAAAGCAATCCGTCTACGATGTACACACTTGTGGAGACAATCATAGAAAAGCGGATACCCGAGCAGCAACGCAAACACGACATGGCATATATCGCAGCCTTCCAAGACGAAGTGACCAAATATGCAGCGACATACGGCAACAACTTGATAGAATTTTTAAAATGGTGGGAAACAGCGAGCTACAAGCTCACCATCAATTCGCCGGAAGATGTTGATGCCATAAACATAATGACCATACACAAATCGAAAGGTTTGGAGTTTGAGTGCGTGCACATACCGTTTGCAGCATGGTCGCTCGAAGGCAGCTCTAAACACGTAGAAAGCCTGTGGATAGACAGCAGCGTCGTTAGCAATAACAGCTACATCTCAGACGAATTGCGAGAAACGCTGCCAACATATATGCGAGTGCCACTGACAGCGGTAGCACAAAACCCGCTTTCGCTGTTCAAAGACGATTATGAGAAGAGCATGAAAGCGCGACAAACCGATGGCTTTAACAAGACATACGTTGCTTACACACGCGCCAAACGCGAGTTGAGCGTATACTACGACATCAACAATAACAAGGGCGATAACATCGGACAGCAAATCATGACAGTCGGAGCAATGGAAGACCCACTGGCTAAAGACCCTCGCGATTTGACAATAGACATCGCCGAACACATTGACAACAACGGCAATATTTTCATAGGCTCGCCCACTACTCCTGAAGAAAGCGAGAAAAAGGACGGAGCAAAAGCACAAGTTGTCAGCGATGACCTTACGCCGGAGATGTTGGTTAGCAAATATAGCGCAAATCTCAAAGGTCCGGGCAGGTACATAACCAATATAGTATTTGACGACGAGAATGAGAAAGTTGACGACACGGCAACCGACGGAAAGAAAGACAGTAAGAAAGAAGAGATATTTAACGCAGCCACGGAGCGCGGCAAGCGTTTGCACTTCATACTAAGCCGCGTCAACCGCTTAGACGATTTGCAGCGAGCAAAGCGCGACACATTTTTTATGCGATTCACAGACGAAGATAAAGCAGATATCGACAACATATTTGCAAATCCGCAAAACAAGGTGTATATCGACCGATGGTTTATAAAGCCGAAGCGCATACGCACGGAGATGAGCATCTACGACAGTGAAGCGCCAGCCAACTATCCGAACAAGCATCGCGTAGACCGCATAGTTTGGCACGAAAACGATGATATAGACATAGTAGACTACAAATTTACCAACGCAATAGAGGTAGAAGACCACGAGAGCCAGCTACGCACATACATACACTTGGTAGAGCGCATCTATCCGGGAAGAAAGGTGCGTGGATTCATCTGGTATGTAGACAATGAATATGTTGAAGAAGTGCAAAAGTAGCCGCACGATTTTTGTATATAAATAAAAATTGGTAACTTTGCGGCTTGCAAATTAAGAAAACCATATCAACTTATGAGAAAAATATTTAGCTGTGCAATCGCAGCACTGCTTGCAACAACTTCAGCTACTGCAGAAACATTTGAACTACTAAAATACGGTAACTTTGACAATTGGCTCACACGAAACATAAAAGAATCGTCGCTACTAGGCGGAGATACTAAAAAAGTATATGAGATATGCCCGAGCGGCGTGGACAACAGCGGCAACGCATACACCAACCGTGGAGGCTCACCCTGGGCAACATCAAACGTGCTCGCCAGCCCTGCGGGCATCACCAAAACCAGTAACGCAGTATATCCCGAAACACGCGGCAACGGCAAATGCGCAAAACTAGTATGCGAATATGCACATTGCAAGGCTATCGGCATAATAAACATTGACGTCATAGTTGGAGGCTCAATATTTTTGGGCAAGATGCTCGAACCGGTGAAATCTACGAAAAATCCGTATTCGAAGATGGAGATGGGCGTAGCGTTCACAAAGCGTCCCAAGGCATTGCGATTTGACTACAAAGTGTCGATGCCCAGCACCAACCAACGCATATACTCGTCAGGTTTCGGTAAAAAGAAAACATTAGCGGGATCAGACCACGCCGAAGCGCTGGTATTTTTGCAACGTCGCTGGGAAGACAGCGAAGGCAATTTGTACGCCAAACGCGTTGGCACAGCACGCGAGCAATACAAGAAATCGACATCGGGCTGGGTTAACGGCCACGACATGAAGATTGTGTATGGCGACGCCACAAAACAAAGCGGCTACTTGTCGTGCATGGGTCTCATCAGCGAAGATAAAAGCTACTACGCACGCAACTCAAAAGGCAAGATGGTGCCGGTAAAAGAAGTAGGCTGGGACAGCGAAGACGCCACACCGACCCACGTGATAGTAATGTTTTCGGCAGCCGGAGGCGAGCCCTACATCGGCACCCTCGACCTAACACTATGGGTTGACAACGTGGGTTTCGTTTACTAAAGGTCAACATTTTAACTCAACACATTTGGCTATATCAGTGATTTAGCGTAACTTTGCGTATAAACTCAATCACAAATTAGCCTCATGAAATTTAATGCCTCAGTGTGCGGCATCAGTGCCGCGCTGGCCCTTTGTTTAAACACAGCAGCAAATGCGGGGACACCGTATTATGCTGATAAAGACGTGTTGTCGGTAAATAAGATGCCGGCCCACGCATCGCGTTTGCAATCGTCGAACGCAGCATACACAACAAACCTTGAC
The DNA here is from genome assembly GCA_964544895.1 of uncultured Bacteroides sp. Taxonomy (GTDB): domain Bacteria; phylum Bacteroidota; class Bacteroidia; order Bacteroidales; family Muribaculaceae; genus CAG-873. The sequence goes on from CAZJEA010000047.1 coordinate 9,919, forward strand.
GGAACGTGGCAATTTTATTATTGCGACGATCATCGCAAGTTGGCAGCATTTGACAAGCTGCCCTACACCACTATAAAGGTGCCCGGCAACTGGGAGCGTCAAGGCCACGGCATAGCAATATACACCAACCAAGAGTATGAGTTTATGCCATATCAGCCACAACCGCCATTGTTGCCCGACGCCATACCTGTTGGCGTTTACAAACGCACGTTCACCGTACCCGACACATGGAAAGGTCGCGATGTAGTGTTGCACGTTGGAGCAGCCAAATCGGGCATGACCGTTTATGTTAACGGCAAGGAAGTTGGTTACAGCGAAGATTCGAAAAATCCGGCAGAATTTCTACTCAACGACTACCTCCAAAGCGGAGAGAATGAACTAGTGTTGAAAATCATGCGCTGGTCAACAGCGTCGTACCTCGAAGACCAAGACTTTTGGCGCGTGAGCGGCATAGAGCGAAGTGTAGAGCTCTATGGCTTGCCCAAAGTACGCGTATCAGACTATGCGGTAGTGTCAACACTCGACGATGCATACACCAACGGACGCTTTGAGCTCAACCTCAACATCACAAACAACTCGAAAGCAAAATCAACCGTTCCGGTATCGTACACATTGAGCGATGCATCGGGCAACGTGGTAGCATCAAGCTACGAGAAGATAAAAGTTGCCGCCGGCGACTCAACAACGACACACTTTAGCGCCGAGGTTGACAACGTGAAAAAATGGTCAGCCGAAACGCCTAATCTCTATAACCTAAAGATTATTGTTGGCGAAGACGAGACACTGTGCAAAGTGGGATTCCGCCGCATAGAGTTTACCGACATCGAAGCACACGGACGCATCAACCGAGTGTTGCTATTTAACGGCAAAGCCATAAAATTTAAAGGTGTGAACGTGCACGAGCATAATGCCAAGACGGGACACTACGTCACAGAAGCCGACATACTGCACGATTTGAAGTTGATGAAAGAAAACAACATCAACGCCATACGCTGCTGCCACTATCCACAAAGTGACAGATTTTATGAGCTCTGCGACTCAGTAGGTATCTACGTTTACGATGAAGCCAACATAGAGAGCCACGGCATGTACTACGACTTGCGCAAAGGCGCATCGCTAGGCAATAATCCCGACTGGCTACGTGCCCACATAGACCGCACCCGCAATATGTTCGCTCGCAACAAAAACCATGCTTGCGTGACAATATGGTCACTCGGCAACGAAGCCGGCAACGGATACAACTTCTACCAAACATATCTTTGGATGAAAGAAGCCGACAAAGATCTTATGGCGCGCCCCGTGTGCTACGAACGAGCACAATGGGAGTGGAACACCGATATGTTTGTGCCCCAATATCCCGATACAAGATGGTTGAAATATGCCGGAGAAAACGGCACCGACCGACCGGTGGTAATGAGTGAATATTCGCATGCCATGGGCAACTCAAACGGAAGCTTGGCACGCCAATGGGATCAGATAAACACCTACATAAACCTGCAAGGCGGATTCATCTGGGACTGGATAGACCAAGGCTTTGAAGAGACAGATGAAAATGGCCGCATATATTACACTTATGGCGGTGACTACGGATACAAACAGCCCAACAGCGGTAACTTCAACTGCAACGGTATTGTAAATCCGGACCGCACCCCGCACCCCGGCATGACTGAAGTGAAATATGCATATCAAAATGCATCGTTTAAGCTTGGCGAAGGCGGAGTTATCACCATCACCAACCTTAACTATTTCACCGACATCGACGACAGCTATAGCGTAGCTTGCAGCGTGAGCGAGAACGGCAAAGTAGCCACAGTGCAAATGTATCACGTGAACATTGCGCCGCAAGAGTCAACAACAATCACAGCGCCTAAGGTGCCGACGGGAGCCGACGGGCTCATCACCGTGATGCTATTGCGCAAGAGCGACGGACAGGCAGTGGCATCTGAACAATTTGCTGTCACCGCACCGCAATTTAATATTGACAACGACGGTGCACAAGGAGCAAATTTGACACTCAACACCAAAGATGCTGACGTAATAACAGTGAAATCTGACGACGTAACCTTTGCCGTAAACCGCAAAAACGGCACAGTTACCGACTACACGGTTAAAGGCATAAGCTACGTAGCAGACAACTTCGGACCACGTGCCAACTACTGGCGCGGCCCCAACGACAACGACTACGGCTTTGGCAACCCGCGCCGTGCTCAAGCTTGGAAAGAAGCGAGCAAACCCGGCGACGACGCTAAAGTGACAGCTAAGATGCAGGGCGATGTAGCAGTGATTACTGTGACACGCACACTTGTGACAAGCTGCACAAGCACCATTGTTTATAATGTGTATAAAGATGGAGCTGTGCGCATAGACACAGAGCTATCGGCAGCACAAAATGAAGTAGCAGCAATGCCCCGCAACGGTTTGCGTATGCGTCTACCTCAAACTATGCACAATGTGAGATATTATGGACGTGGCCCCGGCGAAAACTACAGCGACCGCAATCGCTCAACTTTCGTAGACTGGTTTAAAACCACGGCAGAAGATATGTACTACCCGTACGTACGTCCTCAAGAAAACGGTCACCGCACAGATGTGCGCACTCTTACACTAAGCGACGATGCCGGACACGGTTTGCAAATAACCGCAGACAGCGTATTCGAATTTAACGCGCTCCGCAATAGCGTAGAAGATTTTGACGGTGAAGAGGCTAAAAACCGCGACTATCAATGGTATGACCGCACACCCAAAGAATTGCAACGCGACACAGCGACAGTGGTAAACGCTCGCGCACGCCGCACCCATATCAACGACATAAGCCCACGCCCGTACGTAGAGCTATGTTTGGATGAGGCGATGCAAGGTGTTGGCGGTTATGACAGCTGGGGTGCATGGCCCGATGACGACCGCATGGTTAAAGCGAATGTGACACGACGTCGATCGTTCATGATTCGCCCGATGTAAAGATTACAAAAAGAGGCTGTGTCAAAATTGGCGCAGCCTCTTTTTTTGTGTGGTGAGATAAAAGAAGGGGTATTTTTTGGAAATTGGTTAAAGATTTGTAAATTTGCGAGCATAATACCATAACCAACAAAACAAATTAATAACATGTTTAAAAATCAACCGAAAGGTCTCTTTGTTCTCGCGTTGGCAAATACGGGGGAGCGATTTGGCTATTACACAGTGGTTGCTATTTTGCTACTATTTTTGCAGGCAAAATTTAGCTTTTCGACGTCAACGGCGGGATTTATCTACTCGACCTTTTTGGCGTTAGTATATTTTATGCCAATGGTGGGCGGATGGATCGCCGACCGATGGAATTTCCAAAAGACGGTAACGTTGGGCATTTTTGTAATGTTCTTCGGATATTTGGTGATGGCACTTCCTACGGGACGCGGCCTCACCTCGTCGTTAGTAGTGATGATGCTGGGAATGCTGCTCATAGCCACCGGCACGGGATTGTTTAAGGGAAACCTCCAAGTAATGGTAGGCGACTTGTACAACAATCCGAAGTACAGCGACCGCCGCGATGTAGCGTTTTCAATATTTTATATGGCTATAAACATTGGAGCCGTATTTGCACCTACCACGTCAGAGAAATTGTGCACATGGGCATTGAGTTCGAAAGGATTCACTTACGACCCCAACATACCAAGTTTGTGCAACCAGCTACTAGCCGGTGAGACACTGAAGGGCGACGAGTTGGCACAATTGCAATCGTTTGCCGGCAACAGTGCCGACCTCACAACGTTTGCAGGTAACTATATGGATGCAATTTCAAACGGATATACCCTCGCCTTTGCCGTAGCAGCATTGTCGATGGTGCTATCGTATTTGATATATCGCTTTGGCCGCAGCACATACGCCGGAGTTTCAGACAACAAAGACAAAGGCAATAAGGAGCAAGCAGTGCAAGAGCACCACGTAGAACTTACACCCGAGCAGACCAAGAGCCGCATCACAGCGTTGTTGTTGGTATTTGCCGTAGTGATATTCTTCTGGATGGTATTCCAGCAAAGTGGAGCAACACTGACAAAATATGCCGAAGTATTTACGCAAAACCAAGGCGGAGGTTGGACCCGCATAGGCTTTAACGTGTGGGCATTGGTATGCATACTCGTAGCCATCTATTCGGGCATGAGCCTATTTCAGTCTAAGAAAGCCAAAGGACGCATCATTTCGGGAGTGTTGTTTGTAGCAGCATTGGCAACAATAGGATATTTCTATGCCAGCACACCCGACCCTGTCACCGACATACAGCCGCAGATATTCCAACAATTTAATCCGTTTTATGTAGTAGCGCTCACGCCGCTGTCAGTGGGCATATTCTCATGGTTGGCAAAGCGCAAAAAAGAGCCGTCAGCACCGCGCAAGATTGGCTACGGCATGATAGTAGCAGCATTGGCATTTTTCATGCTCAGCTGTTTCTCAATTGGCTTGGGAGTAGCACCGACAGCCGGTCAGGGAGCAAATCTGGTAAGCCCGCAAGTGCTAATGGGCACATATTTGGTGCTGACATTTGCAGAGTTGTTGCTATCGCCCATGGGCATATCGTTTGTGAGTGAAGTGGCACCGCCGAAATACAAGGGAGCAATGATGGGATGCTGGTTTGGCGCAACAGCCATAGGTAACTATTTGGTGTTCATCCCCACCCTACTTTGGAACAAGATTGACAACGCATTGTTGTGGTGCATACTTGGCGGAGTTTGTCTTATAGCCGCCGGATTCATCTTCGCAATGATGAAACGCTTGGAAGCAGTGACAGCAGAGTCGGCAGCACAAAACCAAGAATAAACAATAAGTACATATACGTAAAAAAGTCGGTGCGACCACAATGGTTACACCGACTTAATTATTATGAGGGAGGGAAATAATCTATTATCGAACTACAACTTTAGTAGCTTTGCCACCTTGACGACGGATGTAGAGACCTGCGGGGAGGTTGTCGCCGTTAACGCGAACGCCATTGAGGTTGAAGTATTGAGCGGGAGCATCTTCGTCAGCCACTTCGATGTCAGCGCGGCCGGTGAGAGTGCCTGAAGCATTAACTTTAAATTTGCCTGAAGCGAATACCAAATCATCGTCAACACCACCAACAGCTTTGATGAAGACAACGGGAACTTCGCCTCCTGCACGAGAAACTGGTGCGGTTATGCTGCTGCTGTTGTTATTGAATTGGACATTACTTTCATCTTTTTGCCAAACGTCGTCGTCAGCGGTAGCTTCGCTAGTAATAATTTCGGTATAATTTAAATCTTTATCGGTAATTGCAGCCAAAGCGTCAGGAGTATCCTCAGAGAAAGCTATAGCGTAAAGCACTTTAAGATTTGCGGCTTTATAAGAGTCATAAGTAGTCAAAGTCTTATTTACGAAAGAGGGAGCATCTACACCGTCGAATGTATAAGGTCTAGATTCACCTGAGGTATATACAGCTTTGTCAATATTTTTCAGCTCAACGCTTTTGATAATGATACCTTTTTCGACAGCTTTAAACTGCATTTCGTAATACATATCTGATACTACGTTTGCTGCTTCCAAATCATAGGTGTATTCAACAAATTTGGGAAGTGCGTTCACGTTATCAGAAATATTTGTAGGAGTAAAATCGCCTTGAACTAAGCCGCCTGTCCCTTTTAGATTATTTTTATTGAATACGTCTGAAGAGTTATAGATAGAATAAACTACCTTGAAACGTGCAGGTTTTGATGAATCAAGACCTTTGAAGAAGAAGTCGATATTAAACCAATTTGAAGCGTAAGAGCTTACTTCAGTTGGAACATTAGCTTTGTAGTTATCGTTTACGAAAGTAGCAAAGCCTGAGTTATTAGAATAAACGCATAAGCATTTGCCCATGAAGTGACCAAAGTCTACAATTTGGGTGCTTTTATTAGCTTCTTCAAGAGTTAAATTGCCGTTTTGGCCACCAACTTGGAAGAGGATATCACCGGTAGTGGTAGTGAAATTAGTGAAATCAGATCCGCTAGCAGTACCTTTTTTAAAGGTCTTGAACTGATAACTTTCAACATTGTTGAAGTCGTACTTGTTATTAGAGAAGAGGTTT
>CAZJEA010000048.1:0-15871 GCA_964544895.1 uncultured Bacteroides sp.
TGAAACATTGATTTTGATACTTCTTTTGATAATCTAAAAGGCTGGATCCTCGATACCCGGAACCTGCCTTTTAGATTGTCTCAAAAACGGTCGTATATGAAACAAGATAGTTCGGACCTATAAGCCTATGAAAAGATTACTCATGTTGAAAAGCATGATGAAAAGAATAACTATTGCAATAGTTAGTTCTCCCCAACATTTTTGCTTTATAGCAGCTATAGAATATCCAATGAAGATAATGAATACTGATATAAGTAGCGCAGGCTTACACCATGTCAGAATATCGATATTTATGCCAAAACATAGTTTAAGTATATTTACGTTAAACCACAAGTATAGCATTTCTATCAAAACGACAGCCACTAAAGGGATGAATAGCAAATATAACTTACGTTGGGTTTTGATATCTATACGTTTCATTTGGAATATTTTATTATCCGCGATTCAAACAGTTGGCATAGTCAGCCGCTGCGCTTGCTGCATCACATACAGCTGCAGCTGCAACTGCCCATCCTGGACCAGGAAGAATCATTCCAGCCATTGTTCCAACGCTTGTGATAGCAATTCGGATGGCAAAATTTTTCTTACAGTCACTGGCCGAAGCTCGAGATGAATATAATGAATCACAAAGGACGCGACCAAAATTGTCAATACCAACTGCTGCATAGATGCAGACATCATTGAAGTATGGGTTATCAGAACTTGATTGAAGAACATTAAGTGCTTCGATAGAGTTTATACCTCTTGGCATCTCTATATATTCAGTTATGAATTCATTGAATTTAACTAACTCTTCGGCACTTAAGTTCTCACACAACTCATCATAGACTTGATCGAGAACATTTTCAATATCTTCGTCAGACTCAAATCCCCACTTATTCATTAACTCTGTTTTCAAGTTAAGAAGTCCGTCTGAATCCAAAGAATTGAAATAGTTTGCATCCTCCTCGGTCAAACCAAGGATATAATCTCCACTTCTGGAAATTGAGGCTTTCCCTTGCGCCAAATCTAAAATCGAGACTAAGGGTTTTTCTGAATATTCAGAATATTTTGAATAAGAGAGGTTAGTCTCTTGGATTGTATCCATTGCTTCTTCCTCAGATGCACAACTTGTACACAGTAAAAGGAAGAATGCTGGAACAATCATCAACCATTTTAATGTTTTCATGAAGTTTATTTTTAGTTGAAACTTTTTTATTGCGATAAATCGACTAGATGAATCGAAAGAGATGTTAAACTGACTGGTAGAATATGACATATGTATGTTTACACATAAGTGTAAGTAAGGCCATTATCCAGTAGTTTTATAATGGGAGGGCTTAACCCATTCTTGTAGGACATGGACTTAAGTATGTTGCATCCTACAAGATCAGTTGTATTGAATCTGTTTGTTTTCATTAGATCCAAGATTTAATTGTTAATTGTTTTTGTGCTATAGCAGTTTATTAGTATGAAAATTCAATTTACGAAGTGTTGGAGGATAGATTCTCCGTTGGAATAAGGGTATGGCAATAGACATACCGCAGCAATTAGGGCAATGAAAACTATTGCAATGATTGCTATACCCCACCGAACTAATGATGGTGGGATCTCTCCTATGAGTTGTCTGACTTTTTCGGAGCGGAGCTCAATCTTATCATGTGTAGTTTTGTTTGCCTCCATATCAATTTCCTAATTCAAGCTGGTTTTTAACGAGATTATAATATGCCCCTTTCTTTTCTATAAGAGTGGTATGATTGCCGGACTCTACAACTTTGCCACTATCGAGGACTATGATCTGGTCAGCGTTCTTGACAGTAGATAGTCGATGCGCCACAACGACAACAGTTCTACCTTTGTAGAATTCATTGAGGTTTTCCACAATAGCTCTCTCATTTTTGGCGTCGAGTGCATTTGTCGCTTCATCGAGGAATATAAAGTCTGGATTCTTATAGACAGCACGGGCGATTAGGATGCGCTGCTTTTGACCTTGGCTCAGACCTACGCCATCACGACCGATTTGAGTATTGTATTTCAGAGGAAGGCTCATTACATAATCATGAATGTTGGCAATTCGGGCTGCGTTTTCAAGACGTTCTACATCAATATCTCCGTCATCAACAGCAATGTTCCGGGCGATGGATTCTGAAAATATCACACCGTCTTGCATCACTACACCACAGTGTCGACGCCACCATTTGAGATTATATTCATTGATATTTCTTCCCGCTATTGAGATTGAACCGGATATGACAGAGTAATACCCAAGCATTAGTTTTATAAGGGTGGTCTTACCGCTTCCAGATGCTCCTACAATAGCCGTTACTTTTCCTTCAGGTATGTCAAAGGACACATCTGTCAGAGTCTTATTAAGAGCGTGTGGATCATACTTGAAATCTACATTGGTAAGAGCAATGGATTTTACTGAATTAAATTCAGATACTTGATTTTCAGAGGATTCTTCATTCTTGCCCTCATGAATCTCATTTATACGTTCAAGGGATATTTTTACATCCTGTAAAGAGTAGATAAACGACATGAACTGTTCCACTGGAGAGTTGAGCTGACCGATGATATACTGGACAGCGAGCATGGCGCCAAGAGACATCTGACCATTGATTACGGCAGTTGCCGCAAGCACGGTGATGATTATATTCTTGCCCTCGTTGATAAAAATAGAACCGGCTTCCTGAGTCTGCTGGAGTTTCAGCGACTTCATTTGCACGCTGAATAGGTCGGCCTGCGTATCCTCCCATTCCCAACGGCGGCGTTGTTCACAATCTTGCAATTTTATCTCCTGCATGGATGTTATTAGCTGATAGGTCTTGTCCTGATTTTTGGCCTGCTGCTCGAACAGTTCATAATCAAGAACCTTACGTTTTTTTAGGAAAGATGTTATCCATAATCCATAGCAAATACTGCCTATCGCAAAGACTACGAAAATTAGAGGATTGTAGATAAATAGAACAATACCGAAAATGATGAAACTTAGGAATGTGAATATGATATTAAGAACCTGTCCGGTCAGAAAGTTCTGTACACGGGTGTGGTCTCCAATGCGTTGTAGTAGGTCTCCCATGAGCTTAGTGTCGAAGAACGACATGGGTAGTTTTAGCAACTTTATGAAAAAGTCGCTCACAAGAGATATGTTGATGCGCATAGATATATGTAGAAGCAACCATCTTCTAATGAAATCAGTAGCTGTCTTTCCTATCACAATCATTAATTCACCTAATAAAACTAACCAGATGAAATCAATATCATTATGATTTATGCCTATATCTACAATGGATTGTGTTAAAAAAGGTAATATAAGTTGAAGTACACAGCTTAATAATAAACCTAGTACAATTTGTAGTAAATAGATTTTATAACTTCTAAGATATTTGAAAATAAACCGAATAGAGTTTTGTTCAGAATTGCAGAATTCTGAATACTGACCAAAACTATCAGTTGGTTCCAATAGCAATACAATGCCCATATCTTTACCTTCTGTTCGGGTTGTGACCCAATGCTTCTTAAACTCGTCAGAACTATAAGAGACCTTGCCTTTTGATGGGTCTGCGATGTAAAATCTATTATTGTGAAATTTGTAAAGTATCACAAAATGCTCCTGATTCCAATGAATTATACAAGGGGATGTTGTATCCTTTAAGGAATCAATGGAGGAATAACCACCAATAGTTTTAAATCCTATTTTCTGTGAAGCTATTGATATACCGAGTAAAGAAACTCCCTCTTTTGTTGTAGGACATAATTGAGCTAAGGTATCTATAGAGTATTCTTTGCCATAATAATGGCAAATCATCTTAAGACATGTCATTCCACAAAGCATAGCATCTTTCTGCATAAATACCTTAAAGCTCATATTTTTTATAAATATTTGGTTATAACTTACATATTATAGTCTGTTTCAATAAAATCAATAGATTCATTGAAAGAAAAAGTAGGAGGAGTATCTCCATCTTCGGTTATTATTTCTACATTCTCCCCCAACTGAGCTTTAAGTCTTCCTGTTAGATTCTCTAAGAAAGATCGCTTAGTTTTCCAAAAATCTCGACGATTAATTTTTTCATACTCATGAATCATAGGAATGGGGGTGATGATACAGTTTGCGTGTTGAATACCAGTAGCAGTGAAATGATATTGTTTTTGATTATCAACTGCTTCAAGTATAAGACCCGGTAATCCGTAAAGTTTCCATGGACCCTCTTGAATTGAAATTTCAGGAGAGAACCATGCATTCCAGATACGGCCATGGTATTCACAGGTTGCCATTATGCATTCATAACCTAACACGTTTTTTATAGAATCGGTTATTTCCCATTTTATATTAATCCGGTTATCTTCTGTTTTATATTTTTCAGTACCGATAACATCATAAAAATATATGGAAGATAAAGATTTAACAACATAGAAAGACCCATCCTTAGCTGGGATTTTATCATATTCACCCTTTAGTACAGCATCTTCTGTCATCTGATTTAATTTAGCTTTCCCTTCTGAAGTACAGTTAAGAGAGTCTATATACTGAGTGGTAGGAGAATAAAATTTAGAATAATTTGAATTTGCAGAAAGTAAATATTGATTGTTCAAATCAACATTTCCATTCATTAAATTAAGACTTCTAAAGTCATAACTAACGATTATGTTGGCTTTTTCTTGCGCAATTGTGGCTATAGCCACAAGGCACATTACTGTGAAGGTGAGTAATTTTTTCATTTTCGTAGGGAGATTGTGAACAGCAGTTCGCGTCCGCGGAGCCACCGTTGCGACTCGAAAGATGAGAGCTGGCTGTAAGTTGTGTAATTGTATGTGCGTTGATTGAATATGTTGTTGAGCATCGCGGAGAGTTCGATGCGCTTGTTAAGTTTATAGACCAACTTGGTATCAAGGAGGAACACATTTTTATATGTACCTTCGGTAAGTTCATTGCGGTAATGCTCGCCCATTATGTGCCACTCCCATTTCGAGTGTGGCATGATATTGATGAACAGGGAGTTTTCCATACCACTGAGCCATGAGTTCTTGACTCCGTTCATCCGGAGCTGACTATTGGAAAAGGCTATCGAATAGTCGAAACTTAGCCAACGGAGAGGCGCACCATTGATCTTAGCCCCTATACTCCAGCCGAGGCTTACCGAGTTAATTGCATTGTCTTCGGAGAAGATATGCGACTCGCCACGGTTGAATGAGCCGTTGACGTTTGCTGAGCCACGCATAAAGTCGAGCGTCTTTCCCACACTTCCCATAGACAGCAGATTCTGTCCGTCACTTTTGGCATCAGTGTAAGAATAGACTATATAATCACCATATAGCCGCTGCGCCATTGTGTACGGGAGGTGCGACCACGACTGCATCACCATTGCGTTGGCGAATACTCCGCGGCGCGTATGCTTGTAGCCGAAACTTGCAGAAATGTTCTGAGAGGTAGTGTTGTAAAACTCATCAACTCCCTGCTTAAATGTGCGGTAATTGGTCCTGATGTAGCCCGGCTGAATCAAGTTCAGGTTCATTGGTGAGCGACCTGTCCCACCTCTTAGCGTCATTGAAAAGCGGTTATTCGGTTTCCAGTTCATACTGAGTGAGGGGGAGAAATACACTTCGGAGCGGTTGGCAAGCACCTTGTCAAAGGTGTAATGCGCGAAGCTGACAGGGGTGTTGAGAGTGAAATTCACTCGCTTCACCCAATATTCAAACTTCGGGGAGGCATAGACTGTGAAATAATTTGTATTCAGCACATTTTTAGTCTCTCCCGGTATCTCTTCCGGCATATCAGGCAGCTCTGTATTAAGTGAACGCAAATATCCTTTCACTCCACCTTCAAGACTGACTGTTATTCCCTTGATTGAGAAAGCGTAGGCGGCACTCTCATGGGTATAGAATGCATGGTCGCCGATGTGCTGATGTATATTATTGCCGCCCAATGACACATTGAGCGTTTGCGGTAGCGATTCCCATTCGTTGTTGCTCTGGAACGTAACGAGGTGTTTGCCATTGAATCGTTTGATCATCTTGAATTTGTTGGATACGTAGTAGTCGGGCAATTTTGTCGACTGATCGTTTGGCAACGAGCCGGTGACTCCGAGCTGAACGTCATCCCAATCGATATTAGTGGATAGTGTGTTGTTGATGAAAGTTGTCTTTTGATTGATCTCATAGATGAACTTTCCAGACAGCGAGTGGGAGCGGTCGCGCCCGTCGCGATTCTCGGTAATCACACGGTCACCCGATTCAAGGAAGTAGGTGGTTATATTGGCAGCTTGAGCCGTGACACGGTTAAACGAATAGTCAATTTGCGCCTTAAACTCTCCATCTTTCACTTTCCAAAGGGAATTTGTTGATACCAACGCTGAGCGGTTGAACAGTGTACGCTTGCGGCTCAGGTCAGGCACTCCGGGGAGCGACACGCTGACATATTGGCTAAGTCCCGTAGCACGGCTTGAGGCAAAGAAATCGGTAGCACTTGCCGACAGATCCTCTCCGATATTGTTGGTCTTGAAAGTTGTGATGTTTTGGAATCCTGGCATAACTGCCATTGCGAACAGTTCACCGTCCCACACGGCACCGTCCGGTTGCAACGAGTAACCGCCTCCGGCATCGCCGTGAAAAGTCCATGTGGCTTTAGCCTTGTTCTTCAGTTTGATATTTATTGCTGCCTTATCGGAAAAACTGATACCAGACAGTACTTGCATAGGTTGGTGATTCTCCATAACCTCGACCGCGCCGACGTCATCGTGGTTTATACCGTTGGTGGCTATACCGTATTTTCCATTCAATAGGTCGGAACCATCGATATAAAACTTGTTGATGTCCTCTCCTTGATATTGAATTTTGCCGGAAGACGATACATCAATACCTGGCATTCGTTTCAATACGTCACCGATATTGCGATCCTGAGCTTGTGCAAAACTGCCGACATTATACGTTATGGTATCTCCTTGTTCCCGGATTCTATTAGCTTTGATTGTTACTTCTTTTAAAAGAGTTGATTTAGGCTCAAGGTAAATTGTCAAATGGTTATCTTTTATAGTCTCAACTTGAAACATTTTTGAGGCATATCCAATCATTGAGATTTCCAAAAAAGCATTATTAATCTTATTTTGGATGGAAAAATAACCAAGATTATCGGTTGTGGTATAGTTTATGATTTTGCCATCCACATCCTTTATGAGAATAGAAACTCCTATGATAGGATCCTTAGAATCTACATCTAATATATGCCCGGTAATTGTACAATTCCCAAAAGCATAAATGGCACTTAACCATATTGTTATGAAAGAGATAAATCTTACCATGAGACTATTTTATAAAAGATAATCAAAAAGAAAGATGGATGGCGTACCACTAATGAATGAGATAATACGCCATCCTTCTTCAGTGACGTTATGTCTGTTTCGTCAAGATTAGGGCTCCTGACGAGAGATGACTACAGTGCCATCATCTTTAATCTCTGTGGTGACGATCAGAATTGATCCGTCAGGGCGGATGATTGTCTTGGACTCTTTTCCACCAAGAACCTGGGACATCTCATTAATTGAGAGTTCTTTAACAAGTTTGTTCATTGTTTCTTGTTTGTTTTAGTTTGACATGTTGTTTGAGATACATTTCTATCCAGTAATGCTCTGATGCGAATGATGTCGACTTCAATCGTATATTTTTAGTTGTACTATAAACTGTTGTTTATTATAATTGGATGTGTCCATGAGCAATCCAGCGCTCACTAACAATCTCTATTCGATAGAGTCCTGAAGTAGATGGAAGCTGGAGAGATGTGTTTATTGTAGAATCGTATTCAACAATGTTCTCATTCAAGTATAGGAATACTTCTCCTTCGGCTTCGCCATAATGTGAAATTTCAATAGCATTTGTTTCGGCATTGTACCATGCCTCAATGCCTATGCGCATAGGGGCACGAGCTCGACCGGAAGTTTCGTTATATTGAGCAATCTCCAGCATAATGTTTTTAGAAGATTTGCTTGTCTTTGGTTCTTCTGCCATCGCATGAAGCGCGAACATCATAATTACAAGAATGAAGGATACAATTTTTTTCATTTCAATATGCGTTTTAATTAATTTTGTTGTTGCAAATTTACTATCGCAAACTTTCATACACCAAATCAAAAGTTTCATATCTGTAGATTTTTTATTTAGCCTAAATACAGTAAACCAGATAAATACAATTAAGGCGTGTAAGTTAATTTGGAATTTCAGGCGGCAGACTTTCATAAAGAGCACTTTCTGACAGTTTTTGAAGAAAAATGCGGAGGTTTGTGGACTTGTGAGGCAGCCCAAATTTTTTGCGAATAGACCAACTAAGATTATAGTGGCTCTTCGACCCTGTAATAAGTCCATATTCTTTTCCTGATAATCCACATAGCATTGCGCACATATATCGGATCTCTTGTGTCGAGAAATGATGTTTATGTGCCAATTTATTAAGAAAAGGTCTATTTGATGTATCATCGAGAATTCTCTCCCATGGAATATCATAAATAGAGAATGCCGGACTATTCATGATATTGTCTTGGCCATTGGTTAGATAATCTTGAAGAAGATTTCTATGATAGAATACTATTCCCTCCGTGCCGGGAAATCTGTCTACTATATGATATAGCAATTTAGAGAGAACTCTAAGAGCCAACTCTCTCGGAGATAATAATGATATGTCTTTACGAGGCATTTTTTATTACAAAAATACTTCATAAAACATTCATCTTGAAATTAAAAGTTTCAGATACACACTGCGTAATACGCTAATAACTATATATATAGAATGTATTACAGTAGAACTTTTGGATTATGAAAACACATACTTTCATAATCAAGGATGAAGTTATAATTTTTTGAGAAGTTTTCTTACATATATGCCTATGTTAGTTTCGTGCTTGTCAATACCAAGTTTCTTCCGTATGGCGCTGCTGGTATTTACATGGCTTCTCTTGTTCACGTAATTGCCCACTTCCTTTCCTCTCAGTCCAATAGCGTATAGACACACATAATTTATCTCATCAGTGGTCAAGCTATGGTCTTCAAAATATTGGATGAAGCGAGGATGTGAAACTTTAAAAGCCAATCGATTGGAGTTCATAAACTCATCTTTGTTATCAGTGATTTCCTTAATCCAATCATCATAAGGCTTCTCATATTGGTCATTATTAGTGATGTAACTGGCCAATAGTGAATTCAGCATTTCAATCCGGATTTTTATTTCTCCCTGAACATTCAAAGGGAGTTCATCTCTGTCATTAATGAGAGCTTTGAAATTACCAATTTCATTTTCCAAGACATCTACTCGATGAGTTAAAATCTCTGCTGCCAACGCTTTCTTATCTCGTTCAAGTTGAAGATTATGGTTTTTAAGTACTAAGTTATCATTCTCTGTTTTTACCTTTTCATTTTCAACCTCTTTTATCTTAACTTTCTCAAGTGCAAGTTCCTTTTTAGTCTTATTGCTACGAACGAGCAAAAATAAAATTACAATTACTAGTGAAAGGACGGCAATACCACCAAAACACCCCCAAATTATACGAGATTTATGTTGGGCGTCATCTTGAGCTTTGAGTTCGATTCTATGTTTTTCTTCTACAGCTTGGGACTTTTGCTCAAACTTTAATAAATTAATGGAATCTTGTTTTTGGATGAAGGTCTTATACAAGGACAAGGCTTCGTTATAATTACCTAATCCTTCAAATGTTGGCACAGAAATGGCTAAAAATCTGATTGTATCGTAGTCTTGGTTGCTGTTTTCTATACTGTCAAGCAATTGCTTTGCCTTTACATAGTTTTCTATCTTATTATAAGCAAGAGCAAGATTCATTTTGTCTGTTTGAGAACATGAATTTGCCTCCTGTATATGAACGAGCTCCTTGACTTCATTCTCTGAGCCGAATTTTAAAGCAAACGACAGTTTATGCCTTGTAAGTATGCGCTGTTGGCTTTCAGTTAGTGACGGGAACTGTTGTATACAATTCAATATACTGTCACCAAGATTCTTATTTTCAGCAATAATCGCACCATTAAGCGCATTCAGAAGACAACCTAATTCATTATTCTTTTTTCCTGAATTTTTAAAGATAATAGCAGCCTTCAGGTTACATCTTATATAACTATCAAAATCAAAGAAATCATTATACAGATCGCCTTGAGCCACAAGAGTACGGGCGATTGTAAGAGAGTCTTTACAATTATGAGAAATGTGCAGCCCTTTTACATATGAATTTAGGGCATTGTCTCGATCTCCTTGGTTATGGAATATAACACCTTGGTAATAATAAGTCCGCAATTTCTCGTCAGGAGTACCTTTTTTTAGATAATAGTCTATGGCCGGTTGAAGCACATCGAATGTTGTAGTGTCTATATAGTTCTTGTCAAGAGCTATTGACATCAGAAGGGCATACTGCGCTTTTTGTTTCTTTCTTGATATTTTTCTCTTGTCAATGGAAGATAGTAACGTTAGAGCTGAATCTGGGTGAACTTCCATTATTGTTTCTGCATAATCAAGCTTTTCTTGCTCATTAGAATTTGAACAAGAAAATAAAGAGCTATATATTAATAAGATTAATAGTACTAGTGAAATATATTGTGATCT
Organism: uncultured Bacteroides sp.; assembly: GCA_964544895.1. GTDB lineage: Bacteria > Bacteroidota > Bacteroidia > Bacteroidales > Muribaculaceae > CAG-873. The sequence goes on from CAZJEA010000048.1 coordinate 10,571, forward strand.
CATAATATGTGGTGTGTTTCTATTCAGCACATTACAAGCTATAAATCAATATTTATTACAACTTATAGAACTGAAAAAGCCAAGTCTTTAGTATTTTCTTGCAAAATTACTAATTTTCCCCATATTATTAGCACGGTACACAATAAATACTTCCACAGATTCCAAGATTAGTTCATACTTGATGGCCAACTGATTCTTGTAAACAAAGGAGGTCAACCAATATTACTATAATTTGTTAGCATACGCTATCAACAAATTTAGATATTAATTCTTCAACCACGCTCGACATCGGACGTCCTTGTTGTACACAGACTGTCTTGAATTTTAGCATAAGTTCTTGATCTATATTAAATGATGTGGGACGGCGATTCGTTATAATTTTTTTACAAGAAGTTGATATCATATTGTCTATGGGTGAGGGTATAGTTGCCGGTTGTGTTCCATTCTGAGGAACTGTTAGTTTTTTTGTTGCCATATTATTTGAATTTGTTGTTTATTTATTGATTTAGTGTTTTATCTATTTAGTGATTTAGTGATTTATTCATATAGCTAAATTAATAAATCACTAATTAGTGATTTATTATAGTTTTATTTCCAGTTCAGTGACAAGTGCTTGAAAGTCTTTAGCTCCATTTGCTTCTGGGTTAAAACTTACCACATCTGTGAATTCAAATGCTGCTTTTGCAACATCGTTGTTTTTTCGAATTGTTGTGGCAAGCACACGATCTCCATATTTTGTTCGCACATCAGTCTCTATAGCATCTGTCATCGTCTGACCCTTTTCATACATATTGAAGAATATATAATCAATATGTATGCCTGGGTTAAGCACTTGCATTTTTACACAAAATTGATCCATCATTGACAGTCCATAATTTGACATCAAATCTGCCTTCATCGGCACAATTAAATGTGTTGCCGATGTAAGCGCATTAATTGTAATCAAACCAAGAGCAGGTGGACAGTCTAATATTATGTAGTCATATATGCTGCTATACGGATCAAGTAATGTTTTCAAAACTCGTTCGCGATTAAACATCATTTGAAGTTCGAGGTCTATACCTGCCATATCAAGTCCACTTGGCACAATGTCAAGATTTGCACGAATCGGATATATAGGCAATCCGGCTTGCTCTCGAATTGCATGGTATATTATTCTTGGTGGAATAGTGTCCATAAAGTGACGAGTGAGATTTGCCTGTGTGTCTAAATCTACAAGCAGCACTTTCTTTCCACGAGTAGCAAAAATTGCTCCAATCGAAGCAACTGAAGCGGTCTTTCCTACTCCGCCTTTATGATTGGCTATTGCGATAATTTTAGCTTTCATTTGAAATAATAATGAGTTATGTTTCTATTTAATGACACAAAGATATAAATAATTAATTATTTATATAGTGTTTTATCTATTTAGTTGTTTATCTATTTAGCGATTTATCTATTTATTGGTTTACCTGTTTAGTGGTTTATTTAATTATTTTATTCGCTTAATTCCACCAACGATGAACGGTAGGTCGAGACAATCCTAGCTCACGGGCACACAATGATTTGTTGTTACAGTCTGGATTCTTCTCTCTCCATTCTTTAACAAGTTTATATTGAGATTTTCTTCCATTTCCTTTACGCCACGAACCATCAGGATAATCTGCCTCCTGCATTATTCTAATTCTCCTTAAATGTACATCTTGTTTTCTTCCATTACGTCTATTCCGTTCTACTTTTATTCCTGTTGTGGTCTCTATAACACGCAATGGCCATTTATTATATTCCTCATCATAAGCTCTCATAGCATCATTTACATCATCCTCCGTAAAAGGATTATCAACAGTTTCTGTTTTACGATCAAATATAGGAACCAATGAAAGTGCATCTTTCAAAACTTCATCACGAGGCACACCACATTTTACGGCGTAGACAACCAGTGTGAGAATGCACCAATATCGATGATGCACTTCCACTTTTTGCCCCTCTTTAAGAATATTGAACCACCAATCATATAAGCCTCTATTAACATTCCATTTTTTCCCAACCCTCTTATGTCCTATAACACGAGCAGCATACCATTCCGGCCAAAGTTCTTTTGCCTCCTTCAATGTAACACGAGCTGGATTATGAGGAAAACTATCAGTTATCTGCATCAACTCGTCATTACTCAAACCATAGGTATGTCCTAAAAAATTATTAAGTTCCTCCGGAGTATGAAGAGGAGCTTCTCTATTCCAAAAGGCTCTAATTATCTTACCAAACTTTGTCTTAGTTCCAGGCACACGAAATCCTTGCACTACACTCTGTACTTGAGCCTTCTCTGCTCCTAGTTTCGACACTAACCATACAATCTTTGTTAATCCACGCTTCATCTTGTTCAATGATGCTATGCGAGTCGCATACATTTCAATTGGTCTTTTCAACAGATAATACACATGTATCCCATGACCTGAATTTACAATTATATTAGCAACCGGATAAACGCCCATTGTCATACCTCTCAACAGCATTCTCACCTCATGCATACTCACTCCATCCAAATCAATAGCAAAAGCATAAAGATACCTAGCGTTCAAATAAGAGTTAGTACGACCGACATAAGTCACCGGAGACAATATTGCAAAATCCCGATTTTCCAAGAAACTAATACTTTCACCATCATCTTTAAGCAACAACTTATGCCCATTTTTCTTACCTTCTTTATAAAACACAATGGGATTATATCTCCACATTCTATAACCACTATAGTCTATTTTATCATGTTCACCACTTACTGAAGATTCTTTATTCAACGCTTTATTCCTAATCTTCTGCTTCAACCACAGCTGATACTCATAACTCTGAACCTCCTCAAAAGGAAGATAATCCTCTCCAGTATCAAAAACCTTTCTCTCAAATAACAACTCGACGAACTCTTCCATGTAAAGCTCAGTCAACTCATAATGTTCACCGCACAGAAGATAATCAGACTTCCGGTCAAATTCCTCTTCCAACTCCGTCACAGAGACACGATTAAGTCGACCATTGTAATCCGACCAAGCCTGAAGAAACTCCCGATACTCGTCAGCAGAAAGAGCATCGTAATCAAATTTAGTTAAATCTATTTTACCAAAATCCATAATTCAAAAACTACAAATTTAACAGAGGGGCACTCGTCCCTCGTGCCCCTATATGGGGGGCGTATATTATCAATACTTTTTTTTTACACTACCACAAAGGTATGCAATATTGTCGATTTATCCAACAAATATCATATATTTATACTACTCTCATCTCTAGCATATAAATCTATACTCCATCAGCCACTCTTCACTGCTCAAAAGGCTTACTTTTTCCAATAAAACACTAAACAGCTAAACCACTAAATAATGTTTTATTTATTTAGTGGTTTGCTAATCGACTATTATTCAGGATTATACAATGATGCGATTTTCTTAGACACTAAACCACTAAACCACTAATTAGCGATTTAGTGGTTTAGTTGAATATGGTTTCTATTGTGGCATATTCACGCCGTATTACTTCATTACAGAACAACATATCAATCCCCGGAGGTCGGTTGCGAGCTTCGGGGATTGTTGTTAAGAGAACTTGATGCGGACGTAGACAACTGCGCCGAATATTGCAGCGAATGAGAGGCCGAACGTCCATAGAAATTTCGACAACTCTGCTGAATGGATGATGGCGTTGTTGGCGTAGATTGTCAAGCAGAAAAAGAGGGAAAGCAGGATGAGAAGCGTTAGGCATAGCCATGTCATGCCTTGGCTCAGCCAAATGCCGTCTGACGGTTTTGCAAGAATGTTGCTGAGCTTTTCCTCATGCTGTTCCATCGTCTTGATAAAATCTTGGTGCTTAGCGTCAATCATATTGCCGTATTCGGTAATCTTATTTGAATACGTTGTGACCATTTCATCGTAAAAACCATTCATCTGCGTAATTGCATCTTGTGTGAGTTCGGTTTTGAACGTAAATGTCTTAGCCTCTGCAACCGCTCCGGATAAACTCGTTGTAACGGTGTTGATTTCAGCTAAACTCGTTGTTACAGCCTCTTTTGCATCTTCAACCCTCGGCAATAACTTCTCAATGTAGAACAGTGAGCTTTTGAGTACGCCACGATTTGCAGCCATCTCTGATGCTGAGTATGTAAATTCATACAGCATATCCTTCTGACCGTCTGTATCCATCTTGACGAACTCTTTTGCAAGAGGATGCTCCGGAGTTACCGGGTCAACGAGTATCACTCCATCTTTGGGTAGCTCCGGGTCCGGCAACTTTTTTGCATCGGCTTGTATCTTACGGAATATATTCTTTCCCATGGTTCATGTGTTAATGTAATCTGCGCCCTGTGCGCTTGGTTATGCCAACTTTGTTTGTTGCGAAGTGGATGCAGCGGTTGGCTCTCGCAACATCATCTTCATCTTTCTTATCTCGCCAGCCTTCATTGTTGCTGCTGCCACCGCCACCGCTGCTCACCGGAGCTTCATCAAGACTGAGAAGTCCAACGAACAAGGCTGCTGCGTATTTGCACAAATCATCGCAGTTGCTCACCTCGCGCCAGTCGAAGGCATCTTGGAACATCCGGTCAACTCTGTTCGGAACATAGAAACGGTAGTCCGTGCCATCTTTGGCAAAGGTGTATTTCTGTGCGTTGGGCATCCACTGCGAATGTTTTGCAAAACGCATTTCGTCAGTCATTACAACCGGAGCTTTCGGTTTGGGCGATGGTGCAACAGTGGATTGCGGTGTTCGCTTCACCTGTGTTTGCTCAACGGAGGGGTGGTATGTGCGCCATGTTGCCTCAAGATTTTTGTACATGAGATTGCGACCGACACCAAGTATTGACGACTTGTAGCGAGATTCCGATTCACCGATCTGCAAAGAATATCCGTGAATGTTGCCGTTCTTGTCCGGTCGCATGTGAACGTTATAACCTTTTGCCTCGAGACCTTTGACGTAGCTGCGCCAATCCCACTTCGACATCGAGCGGAGAACGTCTGCGCAATCTTTATTGATTTGCGTCACAATCTCCTTGTGCCGTTGCATGGCTGACTTCCATCCGCGCTTCTTCGCTACGGCTTCGGCTGCACGTTGCGCACGAATGTGTATGTTGTGGTCGTTATTGGTCTTGCCGTTGATGTCAACACGACTGACAGCAGCGTGTAAATGCGGAATTTCGCCTTTCGATTCAAAGTGTACCCAACAGGTTGAGATGCTGTTCTCAATGTTGGTCTTGTCGCTGTAGGTTTTGCCACGCGAACTCATCCGGAAGTTGTCGAACTCGTGCATGAAATCATGCCACAACTTCATCCAATCATCGTG
>CAZJEA010000049.1:0-15720 GCA_964544895.1 uncultured Bacteroides sp.
CGTTTCGCTATGTCGAGATCTAGCACGGCTTGTTCGCTCTCTATGCGTGCCGTTTGTATGTCTTCGCTGGTGTTAAGAGCTCGCTCTCTACATTCGGCTACACTCAATGTCAGCGTTTGTGCTGATGCCGTTGTCGCTACAGCGAAACATACGTATAGTGATATGTTTTTTATTTTCATTGTTAGTCAGCAGTTTTTTTAATGCGGAAAAATGTGGCGTAAAATAGCGGCAGTAGCACTAGCGTAACCAAGGTGCCCATTGCCAATCCGCCCATAACGGTGAGTGATAGCGAGCCGTACATCGGGTCGCTGATTAGTGGTATCATACCTGCTATCGTTGTCAACGATGCCATAAGCACCGGACGCACACGCGATGCTGTCGCTTCTATTACAGCTTTGTACGGGTCTATATGCTCTTCGTCTGTAAGACGCGTTATTTCATCTATGAGCACTATCGCATTTTTGATAAGCATACCCACAAGTCCCATCATGCCCAGCACTGCCATAAATGTAAATGGCGTGTTTGTGCACAATAGCGCCGGTGTGATGCCCACAAATGCAAATGGCAAACAAAGCAGTATTATTATCAACTTGCGCCAGCTATTGAACAATAGCAGTAAAACTAGCAAAATTATAAAGATTATTAGCGGTACAAATACCAACAAGTTGCCGATAGCTTCGCCTGACATTTCTCCATCGCCAACCCAGCGCATTGAGTATCCATCTGGCAATGCTATAGCCTCAATCTCCTCTTGTATCTCTTGTACACATTTTGTCGGTGTCGCAGCATCGATATCCGGATTCGGGTCGCACTCTGCTTCTATGGCGCGTTGCCCGTTGTAGCGCATGATAACTTGCTCTGACGGCTCTATGTTCGTGCTGGCACTAACGGCGCTAAGAGTTGTCGAACGCGACATATTTTCTGCAAGTTGATCTGTCGATGTGGCACCTGTCATCAAGCCTTTAACATCGTCATCATTGATGTTCATATTGAGCGTGCTCCATACTGGTATGTCACTGAGATTCTCTATGCGTGTGCCGTCGGCATTGCGCATTAGTAGATTGAGCATAACCATATTGTCTTGGTCGGCGAGCACTCCAATTGTCATTCCATCGCCGGCGGCATTGAGCGCGTTGCCGATGTCGCTGCGACTGATGCCGGCGCGTCGTGCGTCCGACTCTGAATAGTTTATGACCATTGATTTGCCTAGAGGCTTCCAGTTGTTTTCTACTGAATATGCGTCAATGTATTTGCAGTTGCGCATTATATCTTCTGCTTTGGCACTTAATTGACGTAATACTGCCGGATCCGGTCCGCTAAACTCTACTTCTACTGTGTGCGAAGTTGAGATCGAAAAGTTGTATTTGCGTGTGCGGATATAGGCATCCGGATTCTCCATACGCAGTCTCTTGCGCACTTCCGGCAAAACTTCAAGCACTGACTGATAGTCGTCGCAGTCAATCATTAGCTCACCATAGCAGTCTCCACCGTTTGTCATTGGTCTTACCAAACAATAGTGTGCCGGAGCTGACCCCATGCTCATTGCCACGCGGTCTATTCGCTTATCTTTAAGCAGTGTATCGCTCATTGCCAGCAAGCGGTCGCGCACCTCATCGGGGTTAGTTTGTGACGGAAAATAACATTCAACTATAAATTGTTTATAATCGAAGTCGGGGAAGAATAAGTTCTTAACCTTGCTCATCCCGGCCATGCATATTATCAAAATGACAAACGCACTAATAAACGATACAGTTTTATATCTTACTACAGTGGCAACAAACTTGCGCACAAGACGGTGCACCGGTGAGTTCATCACTTGTTTGGGCTTGTCGTCTGAAGCCTTTGCTGCTGCCGGTAACCATGATTTTGCGCAGATTGGCACTTGTACAAGTGCAAACACCCAGCTTGCAAGCAAACTTATGCATAGCACAAGAAATAAATCGTGCGAATATTCTCCGGCACTATCCGGCGATAGATAGCTCGATAAAAATGTCGATGCTGCTATTATTGTTGCTCCAAGTAGTGGCATCGCCGTATTTTTGCCTATGCGCCACAGATATTGATCTTGCGGTAGACCGCGCTGCTTGTCTATTAGTATTCCGTCCATAATCACAACGGCATTGTCCACAAGCATACCCATGGCTACAATGAACGCTCCTAGTGAAATGCGTTGCAGAGTAGTCCCCATGGTGAGCAATATCGGAAACGATACGGCAACAGTGAGCACCAACCCAAAGCCAATGATGACACCGCTGCGAAATCCCATTGTGAAAATAAGCATTATTATAACAATGAGTACTGACTCTAGCAAGTTCCACATAAATGACGAAACAGCTTCGCTAACTTTGTCCGGTTGGTAAAATATTTTCTCCATATTAAAACCAACAGGCACATTTTTCATAGTGGTTGCCAGTTTCTCATCTATAGCTTTGCCTACATCAGGCACCACGGCATTTTTCTCCATCGCTATACATATAGCAATAGCCGGTTTCCCGTTAACAAAAAATCCGTTTGTCTGTGGCTCTTTGTATTCTCGTTTTATCGTTGCTATGTCGCCAAGACGTACGCGCTTGCCGTTTGCCGATTTGATTAGTAAGTCTGCTATGTCATTTTCGTCTTTAATGCTTGAGTCTACCTCTATCATCAATCGGTCTTCTCCGGTTTGCAATTTGCCTGCCGAAACGGTTTTGTTAGCCCCTTGCAGCGCTGCCATTATTTCTGTCGGTATAATGCCGTTACGTGCAATTTGCTCTTTTGATAGCGTGATGTTTATTACCTCGTCGCGATTCCCTACTATGTTTATGCGTTTCACTCCTTTCACTTCAAGCAGTTGGCGACGTATAAATTTTGCATATTTATACATCTCCGGATACTCATAGCCGTCGGCTGTGAGTCCGAAAAATACGCCATAAACATCCATCATGTCGTCTACTACAATAGGCGAGTAACATCCTTGTGGCAATTTCGATGCTACATCGTTGGCTTTGCGCCGTAGCAAGTCAAAGTGTTGCTCGAGGTCTTGAAGTAGCACTGTCATTTGAAACTCAACTGTAAACATGGCCATGCCATCTTTACACTCGGTTTTGATTTTGCGTATATCCGGAAGGGTGCGAAGCTCATCCTCCATCACTTGAGCTACATCAAGTTCTACCTGATATGCATTCGCTCCGGGATATGGCACTACGACCATGGCTTGTTTTACCGCCACTGCCGGGTCTTCTAGCTTTGGCATCCGGGAGAATGATATTGCTCCCAAAAACAGTATGCCAATCATAAGCGACCAAAACAATGTTGGTCTGCTCATAAAAAATTTAGCAATGCGAGTCATAGCAAACGTCCAACATTTGTGGTTTTAGGTTCATCAATGACTTTCACTTTTTCTCCAGCACGCAGCGAATTCACTCCGGCGCGAATTATTGTCTCTGTACCTTTTAATCCGGAGGTGATAGTTATTTTGCCATTACCCAGATTGTCGCCAAGAGCTACCGATGTGGCTACTACGGTAGAGTCGGCACTGAGCACCCATACACATGGCTTGTTGTTGCTATCGTAAAATACACTGTGTAAGGGCACAACAAACGTTGGCGCTTGTCCTTCTGCGCTATCATTGCTGTCTGTGCGGTTTATTGTGATGTCAACATTCATACCCGCCGTAAAAACTTTAGAAGCATCTGACGGCACTGACAGTCGCATGCTGTAAAGCTGGTTGTTATCTGCCTTAGGTGTTATGCTCAATAGCTTCACGTCAAATGATTGTCCGTTTGCGCTAGCTATAAATCCGCTAAAATTATTGCGATGTTGATATGCTTCGGCTGGTAGGTCTACATTAATTTCAAGCGATGAATTATCCATTATCTCTACCACCGGGGTGCCCGCATTTACCATTTCTGCTTTTTCGAAACAGAGTTTAACTACATACCCCGATACCGGTGCGTACAGATGACAATAGTTTAGCCTATTTTGTGCGTTTTGCAAATTCACCTTCAACCGTTCAAATCCGGCACAACTTTTTTCATAGTCGTTTTCGGCTAAATTGTTTGTTTGGAATAGATACTCCAAACGTTTCATCTCGCTTGCCATTTGGTCGTACTGTATGCGTGCTTCTTTGGCTGCAAGTTTGTAGTCTACATCGTCGAGCACGGCAAGAAGTTGCCCCTGTCGCACGTAGTCTCCTTCTTTGACCAATGTCTTCGCTATTTGTCCTGCGGTCTTAAATCCGAGGCTTATTGATTTGCTCTCTGAAACTATTCCCGAATAGTTCTTGGTTATTGTAGAGCCTGATGCTGTTGGCTTTACAACGAGTACACTGTGTATGGTGTTGTCTCTCTGTTGTTCGTCTCCACGGCTACAGCAACAACACACAAGTGTTAGTATCGTTGTTGATACTATTATCGAATGTAACTTCATCGTATAAAAGGTAATGTGAAATTATGATTAGCTAATTTGTGTAAGTTTAAAACGTGTGGCAAAAGTACGAATAATATGTCTATTACAGTGTCCTTTTTGTAAAGAATCGTGGTCAATTTGCGAACTGATTTCTTCCTGCTAAAAATCATTTTCAATAATATTTAAAGATATTTATTATTTGTTTTGTAAAATTTATAGTTTATATCTTTCGTGTTTAGCGAAAAAAATTATAAATTTGCGCATCTTTATTGCCAAATCTTTAAAATTTATAGATTTACCGTAAAAAACTAAAACCGCCCTATGAAAAGGTCGTTTATTTTATTGGCCTCAGCTCTATTAAGCTGTAGCGCTTTTGCCGAAGTGCTGACTCCTGATGCAGCGCTCAGCCGTGCTTTTGACTCGACTTCTTCTCGCCGTGTTAAGGCATTAAAATCTAATAATCCTTCTTTGGTAAAGACAATTTCGTCTGATAACTTGCCGGCTGTGTACCTTTTCGGTCGCAATAATGGTAGTCTTGTTGTGCTTTCTGCCGATGATGCTACTGATGCCGTTCTCGGCATTTGCGACGATGGCGAAGTCGATATTAATAACTTGCCGCCCGCTATGAAGGCTATGCTCGATAGCTACGCCGATCAAATTGCTTTTTTGCGCAAACATCCATCTACGGTTAAATCTTCCGCTAAAGCTAAGACAGAACGTGCATATATTGAACCAATGTGTAAAACACTTTGGTCGCAAGATGCTCCATACAATAATTCGTGTCCCGAAGTTAAGAGCGGAACAAGTTATGTTTCTACGCCAACCGGTTGTGTTGCCACATGTTTGGCGCAGATTCTCAAAGTTTTCAATTATCCTAAGCAAGGCGAAAGCAAGTATTCATACTCTTGGAACGATGATGAGCTTTCTTTCGATTTTGATAACTATGAGTTCGATTGGGATAGCATGCTTAATGATTACTCCGATGATGAGAGCAACGACGTCCAACAAGATGCCGTAGCTCAACTCATGTATGCTTGTGGTGTAGTGGTCGATATGAATTATGCTTCCGGTGGTAGTGGCGCTTGGCCCATAAACTTGCTCACCACCGGCCCAAAATACTTGAAATTAGATAAAGGCATTAGATATTATAATCGTAACTATTATGGCATTAATGAGTGGAACGACTTAATTTATGATGCTCTTAAAAATTCCGGCCCGATAATGTATAATGGCACATATTACCAAACTGATGCTTTATACTATGCTCACGAGTTCGTCTGCGACGGCTACCTCTCTGATGACTTATTTCACATCAACTGGGGGTGGGGTAAAGGCTATAATGGCTACTATCGCTTATCTGCTCTCAACACCGAAAATGCCGGTTACAACACTACAAGCTATTGCTACAATTACTATCAAGATGCCGTGTGCTACATACAACCTCCAGTAGAAAACTCTAAAGTATTTGCTCAGATGTATTGCGATAATTTTATTGTTGCTACAATGAGTCAAAATCTTGGCAGCACTATCAGCATCTCCAGCAGTTTGTTGAATTATTCTGCCGAGCCCCTTTCTGGCGTACTCGGTATTAAAATCTGCGACCAACAAGGCAATCTTGTTCGCTACGTCGGCAGCTATCAATTCAGCAATGTAGCATTGAAGTCGAGCACAGGCGCTTACACTGTGCTTTTGCCTAAAGATCTCGCAGAAGGCACTTATACGGTTACCCCCGCATTTAAAGCTGATGGTGACGACTGGAAAGATGCAAATGTTAGCCCTTCTGCTGTTAGAGCTTACACTATGACTGTTTCAGGCAGCAAAGCTACATTTAAGTCTGTTGGTAAAGGCTCTATTTCTATTTCTGATTTCACTCTAGACACTCCTATATATGTCAATTCGTTGTTTGGCGTATCGGCTAAAATTACCAATACGTCTAACTCTGACTACAGTGGTCAAATCGCACTTGCCCTCGTAAAAAACAATTCAGGTACTCGCACTACTTATACTAACAGCTATTATGTTCCGCTGTATGTCCCTGCCGGTGAAACTATCGACTTCACTTATAACGATATGTTTACAAAAGGTAGCGCTAAAGCTAACTACGAAATTGCGTTTATCGATGCTAGTGGCAACTACATTAGCGACTTCATCCCAGCAAAAATTACTGCCGATTCTCCAACTTATTCTATAACTGTCGAATGTCCGGTTATTGAAAATGTGGATAATGTCGATAAATACCAAATTAAGGCTACTTTCGAAGTTACTTGCACTGAAGGCTATTTCAATAAGCACTTTTGGTTTTCGATATTTGGCGTTGACAATAACAATCAAGCTGTTAGCCCTAGTCTTGGCGATTTTGGCTCTGACTATATCACTCTCACTGAAGGCGAAACTAAAACCGTGTCTGTGCATGGCGAATTGCCAAATGCTAAACCCGGTGAAGTATATAAAGCTTACGTGGTGGCTAATCAAGAATACCTGAAAAATAAAGCCGATAAATATAGTGCCACTTATTTCACTATCGGAAATCCTGCCGGTGTGCAAGATGTCACTGCCGATGAAAGTGTTGTGGTTGCAACTCAATATTACAACTTGCAAGGTGTTAATCTTGGCGAAAATGTAACCCGTCCGGGTCTTTACATAAAAGTGGAAACGCTTGCCAACGGTCAACACCGTGCATCTCGAATCTTTGTGAAACAATAATCTCTTCATATATACATTCTTCATTCTGTGATTTAATAAGCGATATGTCGTGTTGATATGTCGCTTATTTTTAACTATTGTGTGTTAAATGAGTTAAAAACGATATTTTTTATACTATCTTTTGAAAATAATATTAACTTTGTCGCATCTGAATTCTCTTCTTGTGAAAATACTTCAGAAATAATAAACCAGATTCACAAAAATTTAAATCTATCAATGCCAGCAATGAAAAATATTTTGTTTCTCTTAGCTCTTACAGCTACCAGTTTTAATATTTATGGCGAAGTTTTATCGCCCGCTGACGCCCTTTTGCGTGCCGAGTCTTCTGTTTCTTCACATAAAATGCCTGGACTCAAGACTTCTACCCCTCGACTGATCAAAACTATAAACGCCGAGTCGCAGCCCGCTGTGTATCTTTTTAATCGTGGCTCTGAGGCAGGATATATGGTTATTTCTGCTGATGATGCTACACAACCTATGCTTGGCTTTTGCGACGAAGGTTGTGTTGATGCAGATAATATTCCACCGGCCCTGTCTTATTGGATGGAAAGTTATGCATCCGAAATTGAATATATTCGTGAGCATCCCTCTCACAATAAGGCTATCAAACAATCCGACTATTTCGGTGAGTTGGAACCCATGTGTAAAACTATTTGGAATCAAGCCGCACCGTTTTATAATAAGTGTCCGGAGTATGCTTCCGGTTATCGCTCTTCTACGGGTTGTATGGCTACTGCTTTGGCTCAGATTTTGAAATATTTTAATTACCCTAAAAAAGGTTCGGGTTCATATTCTTATAGCTGGACTAACAAATATAATAACTCAACGAAAACTCTTTCGTACGATTTCGATGCTAATTCTTTTGACTGGGATAACATGCTCGACTCATACAACGGTTCGTACACTCAAACTCAAGCTAATGCAGTTGCAGAGTTAATGTACTCTCTCGGTGTTGTGCTCGATATGAACTACGGTTCTTCTTCCGGTGCTTTGGGTTATTCGGCATTAAATACATTTACATACCTTGGCCTTGATCCCGGTATGACTTATGTGGAGCGTAATTTTTATACTGCTGCCGATTGGAATAAACTAATTTACGATGCACTGTCTGTCGGTCCTGTTTTGTATGGAGGACAAAGTGACGCCGGTGGTCACGCTTTTGTTTGCGATGGTTACAGTAACGGATATTTCCACATCAACTGGGGCTGGGGCGGATATTACAACGGATATTTTTTGCTCTCAGCTCTCGACAGCGAATCGAGCACTGATGTCACTACTACTGCCGGATACAACACTAAACAACATGCTGTGCTTTATATTCAACCCGAAAAAGCCGGCTCTACCCCGGGTTACAACGTGTCTTGCGATAGTTTTAATATCTCACAATCGTCTGCATATCTCGGCTCGTGGATTAGTATTACCAGCTACGTGTTAGATCGCTCTACCGACCTCTCTGCTATAACTTTGGGCGTGAAGATCACTGATTCTAACGGAAAAGAATATATCTCTACCGGACGTACTGTCGATGCTCCAACTCGCAAAACCGGATATGCTTATTCGGTAATGTTGCCCTCAAATTTATCAGATGGTTCATATAAGGTTACTCCTATATTTGAAACTGAAGACGGTGTCGTACGCGATATTAATTGCGAAATTGCCGGTGTAAAATCTTACACAATGACAGTCTCTAATAGCACTGCTTCGCTGATTGCTAATGCTACTCCAAATGTCGTCGCTACTGATGTCACTGTAAATACTCCTATTTATAAAGGACAGTCTTTTGATGCTACCCTTACGCTCCTTAATGATTCTAATGAAGAGTTTGCAGGTTACGTAGCTTTGGCTTTATACGATTATACTTATCAATCGTACACTTCTTATCAAAGCGACATTGTGCCTGTGACGGTTCCGGCTAATTCTGAAATAGAATTCGAGTATCAAGGCACTTTTTCTGACCTCACATATAATTATAGCAATTGTGGTGTGCAGCTCTTAGCTATGCGCTACGATATGTGGACAGGTAAATATTACGTTATCGATGCTATCAGCGATGCCTACGATGTCGTACGAGGCATTTCTACCGACACTCCTTCGTATGCTATCACAGCCTCTAAACTCGCTGTCGAAAATAGCTCGGTTGTTAATAAACACGATGTTCGTATAACTGCCGACATATCTTGCAATAGCGGTTATTTCAATAAAAGTATTAGCGCTTTTGTATTTCCAATTACAGGCGGCAATTCTGTAGGCACCCTTTGCTCAGGCAATATATACCTAAATGAAGGCGAAACACAAACCATTTCTATCACAGGCGAATTTCCCGATGCAGAGGCTAAAACTTCTTATTTCTTAGCATTGTTAGATGGCGATAGCAATAGCTTCTTGACAAATGCTAGTGGCAATAGAGTGATGACTGTGCTTACAGTGGCTGATGATGAAATAAAACAAACAACCGGCATTGACGACGTCGACTCTGACTCTGATGTCGTTAAAGTTGAATATTATACATTGCAAGGCGTGATTACCGATTCAGCTAATTTACAACCCGGCATATATGTTAAGGTTGTAACTCGCGCTGATGGCTCGCGCAATTCGTCAAGAATACAGTTAAAGTAGATAAATTTTTCATAACTTTGTTAGGCGGTGTGTCGTGATGATACATCGCTTATTTTGTAACACAACTGTCACTTTTTTGTGTTAAAAGACAGATTGTGATATGTTTTTTTGAATTTAATTTATATCTTTGCCGAAAACACACATAAACGATTTTTTACGCCTATTTAACTTCTAAATTTTCTTATCGAATTATATCAAAATAACTTGATTATGAAAAAATTATTACTGCTTCTTATTGGCTCGTTTTTGGTAACGAGTGCTTATGCCGAAGTGCTAACACCTGAACAGGCACTTTCGCGTGCAACAAATTCTAATGCATCGCGCCACATTAAGGGCGCAAATTATCTTTCACCACGTTTGGTGAAAACTGTTAATGCCGAGTCGCAACCGGCTGTTTATCTTTTTGACAGAGGCTCTAATGCCGGATATATGGTGCTTTCTGCAGATGATGCTACCGATGCTATTCTTGGCTATTGTGATGAAGGTTCTATTGATGTTAATAATTTGCCTTCCGATCTCTCTTATTGGCTAGATTGTTATGCCGATGAAATTGACTTTGCTCGTAAAAATCCTCAATTGAAACAACAGGCTAGAGCAAAATATAAGACTTTCCCGGTTATGTGTCAAACTCTATGGGACCAAGAGGCTCCGTATAATAACAAATGTCCGGAGTATAAGTCAGGCTCTCGTTCTGTTACCGGGTGTATGGCTACTGCCATCGGTCAAATTCTCAAATATTTTAATTATCCGAAACAAGGCACCGGAACTTATTCTTACGAATGGAAAAACAAGTATACCAATGTGACAACGACATTGTCTTACGATTTCGATGCTAATACTTTCGACTGGGATAACATGCTCAATGAGTATGAGAATACTGAGGCTACAGATGAGCAAAAAGATGCCGTAGCTGAGCTTATGAAGGCGTTGGGTATCTTGCTTAATATGGATTATGGACAATCGAGTGGTGCCGGTACAAATGCATTTATGTCGGTTTATAGCTATATGAAAGTCGACAAAAGTATATGTTTTGCCGAACGCGATTATTATACTGCTGCCGATTGGGAAAAACTTATTTACGAGGCTTTGTCGGTAGGCCCGATTATGTATGGTGGTCAAAGTCAACAAGGCGGTCACGCTTTTGTTTGCGATGGCTATAATGACGGCTATTTCCATATCAACTGGGGCTGGGGTGGCTATTGTAACGGATATTTCCTATTGTCTGCCCTGACTTATGAAAATAAAAACATCACTACGGCTGATGGTTATAACCGGTCTCAACATGCCATGCTGTATGTCCAACCTGAAAAAGAAGGCTCTGTGGCAACATATCAAATGGTCTCTGATTCATATCAAATACAGGAAACAACAACTGAGATTGGTAATGAATTGACTACTACTTCCAGTTTGAAAAATAGATCTTCGGTCCCCATGGCTGTTCAACTGTTAACTAAGATTACTGATGAAAACGGCAATGCTGTTTATGCTACCGGATACTCAGATCCTGAGTTGAAAGTAGGTTATGGATATTCAAATTATACTACGATTATCCCGGAAAGTTTAGCTGATGGAACATATACGCTTACTCCGGCTTATGCTGTTGACGGAGTTTATTATGATGCTTTGGTTAAAGTGTCGGGTACGCAGTCTTACACTATGGTAGTTAAAGACGGTGTTTGCACTTTATCTGCCGGCGATTCTGCTTCAATAACCGGCTCAGACCTTCAAATAAATACTCCGATTTATTTGAACTCAGATTTTGACTCTAACGCTACATTGACTAATGCTACTGACTATGAGTATAGTGGCTTTGTAGCTATGGCATTATATGACCTCACTAACAAAGAAACTCTAACCGATTATCTTAGTGAGATAGTTCCGGTAACTGTTCCTGCTAATTCTTCAATTGATCTTAATTATGTTGGTTCATTTAGTACTCTGCCTGAATCGGTTTCTTCTGACAGTTACGGCGTGCAATTGGTAGAATTAACTTATGACAGCAAATTAAAAGCATATTCTTATAGTAAAACGCTAACAGATCCTGTAACAGTTGATAAAGGAATATCTAATACTGCAGCAACAGCGAGCCTATCTGCTTCAAATTTGGTTGTTCAAGATAGTGAAGCTGTTGATCCTAATAATGTTCACTTTTCTTTCGATGTTACTAACTCTAGCGGATATTTCTCAGGCACTATAACTGCCTATATATTCCTTCCATCCGGAGGCACAAGTGTTGCAATGCTAAAGTTGTCTGACGTTTTCATTAATGAAGGAGAGACTGTTACCGTTAATGTGGATGGTGAACTTTCTGAACTTGAACCGGGCAATTCATATTTTTACATGGTTGTAGTAGATCGTACCTTTATAAGTGACGAAAGATGTTCGTTCACTATTGCCCAAAATACGTCAGTTAATTCGTCTGTAACAGATATTGATGCTGATGCTCAGCCTATCAGTGTCGAATATTACACATTGCAAGGTGTTCGCGTTTCAGGTGAAACTCTATCTCCGGGCCTCTATATTAAGGTCGAAAAATTAGCTGATGGCTCTACGCGCACAACACGCATTGCTCAACGTCAATAATTTATAACTTGAATACTCTTGTGCCAATAACCGTAATGGACTCTTCGCTGACTAATGTGCGTAGCACTTCCGAAAGGTTTTCGCGATTTATGCGAATTATGCGGCAAAGCTCGTCAACGTCGATGCCCTGAGGGCTTGAGGCTAATCTAACAATAGCATCTGCCGGGTCAACGTATTGTGCTGCTTTTGCGCTGCGTTTGGCTCGGCAGACGTCGCATCTGCCACAGTCTTCAACCTCTGTCTCTCCAAAATATTCCAGCAGCACTTTCGAGCGGCATACATCATAGTTAAATACAAAACGTCTTATAGCATCAAGACGATGTTCCATTAACTTGCGCCTGTTTTCGTACACTTCCGGCGAAAGATTTATATATTTGGGCAACTCTCGTGACGTGGTGTAATATATGTACGGTATCGATTTGCGTGGCACATAGTGCAACACGTGCATTCGCGATAATGCCAACATAGCTTGATACACTTCCTGCTCACTGACATTCGCTGCTGCGGCTATGCGGCTTTCGCTGAGATATACGTACTCGCTGAATAGTCCGGTGTAGAGTCGCATTATCGACATCAGTACATTGTCCTCGTTGCGGTCA
Organism: uncultured Bacteroides sp.; assembly: GCA_964544895.1. Lineage (GTDB taxonomy): Bacteria > Bacteroidota > Bacteroidia > Bacteroidales > Muribaculaceae > CAG-873. The sequence continues at coordinate 12,888 of CAZJEA010000049.1, forward strand.
AGGTCGAGTGTATATAGCTCTTCGCGTCGACATAAAAATATCATTCGCGATTGGGTAGGGGCCTCGTCTACAAACTCTATATATCCGGCTTGTGTAAGCAGTGATAATGCTCCGCGCACCGGAGCCGGCTGCAGTTTGTATGTGGTGCAAAATTTGTTTATATCAAATTCGAAAACATTGTTGTAGCCTTCGCCTACGGGTACATTCAAAAAGTTTCCCACCAGCTCATATACGCGGCGTATGTATTCGCGATCGGGGAATGCTTCGTTAAGTCGGCGGGTAATTATGCCTTTATCTGTATTCGATGCTAAAATTACAGCAAATGCCGGTTTTCCATCGCGTCCGGCGCGCCCTGCCTCTTGATAGTATTCTTCAAGTGATGGCGGCACATCCATGTGCACTACCACGCGTACATCAGGCTTGTCTATGCCCATGCCAAACGCATTTGTCGCTACCATGACTCGCACCTGCGACGATTTCCATTTCTCCTGACGGTCTGCTTTCACTTCCACGTCAAGTCCGGCATGGTAAAACGATGCACTTATTCCGACGGCATTTAGCTCGTCGGCTATCTGTCGAGTCTTAACGCGTGAACGCACATAGACAATAGCTGTGCCCGAAGTTTTTTTGAGCACGTCGAGAAGTTTGTCGGTTTTGCTATCTGTTTGTCTAACGATGTAGCTTAAATTGCTGCGGTCAAAGCTCAGGGTAAAGACTCGGTGGTCTTCGCCAAAGTTTAATCGCGTCATTATGTCGTCGCGCACTATCGGCGTGGCGCTCGCTGTGAGCGCTAATACGGGTATCTTTTCGCCTACGACTTTGCGAAGCTCAATAATTTTCAGATATGATGGTCTGAAATCATAACCCCATTGCGATATGCAGTGCGCTTCGTCGACAACGATCATGCTCACGTCCCAGCGTCGCATCTCGTCAATAAACGATTGTGAGCGTAAGCGCTCAGGCGAAACGTATAGCAACTTCGCTTTTTTTAGTCGGCAACGATCGTATGCCAGGTGTACTTCTCGTCGTGTCAGGCCTGAGTATATGTATACTCCGCGAATGCCTCGATCCAGCAAATTGTCAACTTGGTCTTTCATCAGCGACACTAGTGGAGTCACAACAACAGTCAAGCCCGGCAAAATCATTGCCGGCACCTGAAATGTTATCGATTTGCCTCCTCCGGTAGGTAGTAAGCCGAGGGTGTCGTGGCCATCGAGCACTGATTGGATTATTTCATACTGGCATGGACGAAATGCGTCGTACCCCCAGTATTTCTTTAATACCTCGTGCGGAGTCATAACAATTGTGTGTTATGCTATTTTGCTATGTGAATCTGCTTAACTAGTAGCTGAAGCGTTGAGGTTGCGTTGCGATGTTTGTTCTCTTCTATAGTATAGCAAATATCGAAAGCTTTTCCTTCGTGTATGCTGTCAAAATATTTTGCCATATTGAATGCTATGCCGTTAAACACTTTTCCGCTAGTGTCATCAACTAACTCCAGTTTTATGTGCTCCAGGTTTTTACCAACGAGTTTGCTGGTGCCAAAATCTTTTACCCCGCGGCTGCAAAATACCGGCTTTTGGTTGCCGGGACCAAACGGGTTAAATAGGCGAAGCATTGACACGAATTCCGGTGTGATTTTTGAGAATGTGATTATAGCATCAATATCAAGTTGCGGTGTGAGTTGCGACGGTAAAATATTGTTGGCAACAAATTCCTCAAAGCGTCGTGTGAATTCGGGTATGTTTTCCTCTTTCATCGACAAGCCTACTGCATAAGTGTGGCCTCCGAAGTTTTCAAGAAGATCGCGCACCGACTCAACAGCTTTGTACACGTCAAATCCTTGCACCGAACGGCTTGACCCGGTGGCAAGGCCATTAGCTAAGGTCAGCACTACCGACGGCTTGTAATATAGCTCAGTTAAACGTGATGCAACTATGCCGATGATGCCTTTGTGCCAATCTTTGTTGTAAATTACAATTGACTTATTAGGCGACTGCATAGCTCCTTGTGCCTCGAGTATGGCATTTGCCTCGTCGGTGATGCGCTTGTCGAGCTCTTTGCGGTCTTTGTTGTATTGGTCTATAGCCAGGCTCTTTGCATTTGCGTCTTTGATGTCGCGAGCTACCAATAGCTCAACTGCCTCGCGTCCGCTTTGCATACGTCCGCTGGCATTGATGCGTGGGCCAATTTTAAATATTACATCCGAAATAGTTATCTCTTTGCCGCCCAATCCGCACGTGCGAATTATGGCGCGTAAGCCCATATTCGGATTTGAATTCAATCGCTTAAGCCCATGATATGCCATCACGCGGTTCTCGTCAACCATTGGCACGATGTCGGCGGCAATAGATACGGCAACTAAGTCGAGCATATTTTCTAGCTCTCCGGTGCCAATGCCATTGCTAATTGAGAACGCCTGCATAAATTTATATCCAACTCCGCATCCGCTCAGGTGGCTGCATGGATATGTCGAACCCTCAAGTTTTGGGTTTAGTATTGCTGCTGCAGGGGGTAGCTCGTCGTCGGGCACATGGTGATCACAGATGATAAAGTCAATGCCTTTTTCGGCAGCGTACTTTATTTCATCTATGGCTTTGATGCCGCAGTCAAGAATGATTATCAACTTGACGCCACGCTCTGCAGCCTCATCGATTGTGGCAATAGATATGCCATATCCCTCATCATAGCGCGTAGGAATATAATATTCAATCTCTGAGTAAAAATTTTGTAGGTAGCGATAGACAAGCGCAACGGCTGTAGTGCCGTCAACGTCGTAGTCTCCGTAGACCATAATTTTTTGTTTTGACCCCATAGCTCTATTGAGCCGATC
>CAZJEA010000050.1:0-15472 GCA_964544895.1 uncultured Bacteroides sp.
GGCGTGTGGGGATATAAAAACGGCTACTATGAATCACTCACCGTAGCCGCCAACTTTACATGTGTTATAAGTTTATTTTAGAACTTGCTTTTCTACTTTATTAGCGTGTTTCACGATGTATATGCCACCGCGAACGGGATTATTAACTTTTACACCTTTGATGTCGAAATATTGAGCTTCGTCGTCGCTAACAACAGTGATGTCGCTAACAGCTGCAGAAGCGTCAACAGTGAAGGTGATGCTAAATTTGGGGCTGTCGTCACCGTCGAGGATGAACATTGCTGCGGGGAATGTTACAACATAGGTGCCTTCTGCTAATGCAGACTCAAGCTGTTGAAGGACTTCGTTCCAAGCTGTGCCATATACGGCGTCAACGTTGATAGCTACTGCTTCGCCACCGTCTTTAGAGATTGTGGCTTTGCCGCTACCGATGCCGGCTTCTTCGTAATCGTTGAAGATGATGTCGATGCTTTCGCATGATGCTACGGTAGAGCCGTTGGCGGGAGTTGATGTGATGTTGAGTGCAGCACCAATGGTGAAGGTGATGCTAAATTCGGGGCTGTCTTCATCGTCGAGGATGAACATTGCTGCGGGGAATGTTACAACATAGGTGCCCGGTGTCAAAGCAGACTCAAGCGGTTGAAGGACTTCGTTCCAAGCTGTGCCATATACGGCGTCAACGTTGATAGCTACTGCTTCGCCACCGTCTTTAGAGATTGTGGCTTTGCCGCTACCGATGCCGGCTTCTTCGTAATCGTTGAAGATGATGTCGATGCTTTCGCATGATTCAACAGTAGAGCCGTTGGCGGGAGTTGATGTGATGTTGAGTGCGCCAACTTCCGGGCCTTGTTGTTGTTCTTTGTTGACAGCAACAGAGACAGAGAATTCGGCGTTGACAGTGTTGTCTTCGAATATGAAGTAACCTTGAGGGAAGACTACGGTGTAGTGGTCGTTAGCAGTGAGGAGGTCGCCAAACGATTGGTTCATGCGGTTGGCAAGTTTGCTTGCTGTAGGAGCGGGCAATGGTTGCGCGTTCATCAAACGACCGGAAACGTAAGCAGTGCCTTCGTTGTAGTAAACATAGCTGTGACCGGTGAAAGTGATGAGCATATCGGTGAGCTCTTCAACTTCTGACAAATCTTCGGGGTCTGTTTCAACCTCGCAGTTTTCAGAGACAGCATATTCGCCTTCGTTGTAAAGTTTGGTGAAGACGCTGCTGTGGTCTACGCCATCGTTAAATTTGATGCCGTCGAAAGAAACAGTGACATTTTTTGCAGTGCGTGCTTCTTCGGGAATAGTAACCTTGATTGTAGCAGCGGTAGATACTAGAGAGATAGACAAATCTTCTTTATCAACAACGACTTCTTTAGCTGCGCCTTGTGCACGCCAAGCGAATTTGATGCCGTTAAATTTGATTTGGTCGTAACCGGTGACTTGAATGGTGAGCTGTTCGCTGGTGCCAAAAGTGTCGGCGGGACGGAAGCGTGCGCCAACGCTGCTTGTAGCCTCTTCGTAGTAGAATGGGAAGCTGAATGTGCCTTGGCTGGCATTTGTGCCGGTGTAGACTGATTGACCGTCGGCAGATTTCAAGCTTTGCAAGCGCAAAATCACAGTCATTGTACCGCCGGGATTAGAGCCGAGCATATCTTCAAGAGTGCGAAGTTTTTCGGTGCAGTCAATGGTCATTGTTTTGTTGTCATTGCTGAAAACGACGTCGAGGGCTTCTTTGTAGGGATCGTAAGTTTCGCTGTTTTCACCGACAATGAGATAAGCAAAAGCATCTTGGTTTGCAGGGAGAGTGGTGCTCAACGGGTCAGAGAAAGTGAACACATATTTACCGTTGGGGTTGTCTTCGGTAAAATAAGAGAGGAACTTGAACGAAGCGTAGCTGCCGTTAACGAGCTCGGTGGCACCGTCGGCAGTTGTAGCGCTAACCAAAGTTACGGGCTTGTTTGCGGCAACATATACGGCATTGAGCAATCCGGTGCCATTGTAAAGCACTTTTGCATCGAGAGCAGAAGCCAAGCCGGTTACAGACACTTGCACATTGTCGCCTGGGACAACAGCACCGCTTTCGTACCAGTCTTTGAGCACGTCGCTGTAATTTACAACGAGGCTAGCACCGCTAACGCGATATTGGCCTGATGAGAGGCTGAGCGCAACAGAGTTTGAGCCGCTGCTGAGGGTTACACTTTCAACAACAATAGATTGGTTAAATTGATAAACGATAGTTCCATCGCCGGCAGCAGAAATTGAAGCGCCTTCGGCTACACTGGTACTTTTAAGTTCCAATTTATTAGACATAGACACTTTGAAAACGCCTTCGTCGAGCGACGGGCCATAGGCGAAGTAGTAAACCTCACCTTTTATGACGTTTAGAGAGTAGAGGCGTGCGCCATTGTCCCAGCCAGCCCAGTTTCCTTCGAGCTCCGTAGTGAGATCGGCATCGGCATAAGCATAAAAGCTGGTGGCATAGTTTGAATATGTGAGGATACCGCTTTGAGGAGCAGTGACGTGACCCACATAGTAATTTTTGTCTTTAGGGATAGAATAAGACTTATCCAACTCCAACTCGCCAAGATCGATTGTCTCGGCAGCTGCAGATAAGCCAACGAAGCTAACTACCGCCAATAATAGTAACCTACATAGGTTGTAGTTTTTAAGGTTGAGATAAAAACTCTTCATACGAAATTGTATTAATGATACGTAAAAAGTAATTTGTTTACTAATTCTTGTTTTTGAAGCATTTTATTTTAAAGGCGGGGATTACCCGTGGGCAACCCCCACCCTATATAATAATGTGTGCGATGTTGGCTTACTTCACAACCACTTTTTGCACGGTGGTGCCGTTGGCAGAAGTTACGCGGACTAATGCGACACCTGCGTATCCGTTAGCAGAGACAGAGATTTCGCCTTGACCATTAGCATTAGCAATAGCAGTGCCGGCTACGTTGTAGACAGTGACGTTGCTTTGCGCATCGGCTTTGACTATGATGTTTCCATTTGCTACGCTTACAGTTGCATTAGCGCCTGAGATGAGCACATCGTTAACGCCGTCGGGCAATTCGATTTTGCATTGGTTTGCGTTGATAACTTGGTCAGTGTTGTCGTCAATCAATATAGCAACGAGGCGAGCGTTAGAGAGGTCTTCAACTCGAGTGGGCACTTCGAAAGCGAAGTCTGTGACATACTCGTCACCGGCTTTGACAGATGAATCAACAAATCCGGCAGTACCGTTATATGAGTTCAACTCGGTGATTATAGCACGAGCGACATCATTAGCCGGGACATCGTATGCAGTTTTACCTTGTGAGCCGTAGAATCCATTTTTGCCCCACTCGCCCAAACCGTCAGCGATTGAGTTGTAGAAGGCGTTTGATTGACTTGTGAGCAGGTTGTCTTCGAGAACTACAAAGAATACTTTTGCATTGACATTTGATTTGTCGAGTGCATATTTGATAGAGACTTGCGAATTTATTTTGCCTGTTGTTTCGTTTTTAGCAGCAGTTATGTTGATGTCTGCAATAGCAGGAATTGCAAGTTCGCTATACACAACGTCTCTCCATAAGGGGCTTTCTCCGGCAGGAGCAGAATAGCCATACTCAGTAGCAGAGATTTGAGTCATGGGAGCAACATCAGTGTACTTGCGGTCGATGTTTGCACGAGGCGCGCCAGACAAACCGAGATATGTAACATATGAATCAAGACCGTAGCTCAATGGGTCGTTACCATAAGTGCGAATTGAAATAGCGATGAAATTGTCGGGCAATTCTTTTTGCAATTTTTCAATAGCCAAGTTTCCTAACGGGCAGTTTTTGCAAGTAGCACCGGCATACTCTTCGAGAACGACACGTCTTGTTGTGTTAAATGCGACGTTGGTGATGGTGCGTTTAAATGTGTTGGTTTCGTTGCCGAGTTGCACTTTGATTTTAAATTCGTTTTCAACACCAATTTCCAAAGGCAATGGTTTGCTGAAGCGGAAGCTGTAAGAGTTGTTAGAATCTAAAGTAACGTTGCTTTCATCGATGGTGTCTAGAAGATCACCGTTAGTGTCATAAAGTTCAAGATGAGCACCGGTGTAAGAGACACCTTCGGCATCAACAGCTATGCTACCAAAAATGTCGATTTCGTCTTGAGCGACTACTGTGGTTTCGTTGTCGAGCGAAACGAGGTAGCGCATTTCGTGCACAACTTCAACGTCATCAATAAAGACGATGCTTTGATCGTAGTTTTCATTTACAAAAGCGATGTAAACTTGCTGACCGGCATATTTAGCGAGCGAAACGTTATAAGAAGTCCAATCGCCTGCCAATGTCTCTTCGTTTTCACCGGGGTCGAGCACTTCGTCAAATACTAATTCGCGGTTAGCCTTGAACTCGGTAATAGCAGCATTTGAGATTGTGTTGTAGTTAGTTTCAGAGGGGATAACATATACGTGCAATCTATCTTGTTTGTTTTTGCGGAAGCCTTGCCCTTTGAATTGGAGGTAGCAAGTTTCGTCGGGGAGATAGATAGCTGGAGTAACCAACCAGTCGTCACTTTGACCGGGAGTTTCGTAGCTTGAATGAGACATAGCAGCCATGTATGGGTCTTCTTCACTATCGCCAGCATATTGCCACGGAGTGGTTGTCTTTGTGAAATTATAACCCTGCATTTCGTCAGAAGGATTGAGAGCATCGCCTTCATACATCATAAAGTTTGAGAGGCCGCTGCTGAAGTCGTCGCTGAAGAGCACTTTGTCGTCAGAGCTAATTTCGCGCTCGTAACCGCCATCGTAGTTAAGCACAATTTCTTTGTTGAGCGATTCTTCGCCACCGCCCAAGTCAGTAACGACACCGGCGGGGATAACGATGCGATAAGTATTGTCTTTGAAGAAATATACAGTAGTTATGGGATAAGCGACCAAGGTGTTACCAACGGTGTAGAGAGCAAAAGTTTCGTAAGGCTCTTCTTCATCGTTGCGATAAACTTTAGCGGTAGCTTTATCGTCGACAAGTTTAATGTAAGCGTCGAAGCTCACGGTGAGGTAGCTTGATGTAGCGTCAAACTTGCTTACTTGAGTATTGTTTGCGGGATAGATTTTGCCATACTCAATGGGTTGAGCGGCACGTCCGTAGTATGTAGCTGTGATTTCGCGGTTTACTACGTCATCGTCATTTTTCATTGAGAATGTGCCTGCAGGAATGCGAACAGTGTAAGTTTCACCTACTTCCAAATATTGAGGGAAGAACTGTATTGTTGCTTGAGAGCCGGAGATTGTGATGCCGACAGAAGTGTCAACTTCTTCGCCTTTAGAGTTGAGCAATTGCACAGCCTCTTGATTGTCACCTACAAGTTTGATATCGCGGTCAAAAGTAATTACAATATTGCCAAGTTGCGAGAATGCTACTTCTGAGCTAGGGCTAAATTTGTAAGTAGACATCAAATCGACAGACTTACATGCAGTGTGAATGTCTTCGTTGAAGGTGTAGTTGATGCCAGAACCGGTGCTGGGGTTAACCTGAGTGCCAAGGTAGCTACCGTCGGAAGAAACAGTCGTTGGTGTGCCGGAATTGTCAAATCCGCTTACGCCTAAGATGTCAATACCGTAACGACTGCTGAAGACTTTGTCGAGTGAATACCAATATTTGCCGCTACGCACGTACACGTCGCGAGTTGGTTCATTGTCATCGGTACCGCCATAAATTGTGCCGTTATCGTCGACAGCAAAACCGCGGAAACCTTCGTCAACGTCAGTGTCATTGTAAACCTCAAATGTTTTTGTTTCAACATTGTAAAGGAATGCATAAACGCCATCATCAGTTGATTCGTCACTTACTATATACGCTGTACCGGTGACATATTTTCCTTTTGGGCTGTATGCCAAATAGTCAACATGGTGCAGATTTTCTGCGTTCGCGCCAAAATAGTACTTACCGTCAATTTCCTTCATACGGAAACCGATATAGTCTACCGAAGACGTATTTCGGTCGTAAACGTAGTAAGTAACATAGTTGAAAGTTGTGTAACTCAACTCACCAAAGACATAACGGCCATCAGGAGAAATAGCTTTAAAGCGGTTATCTTGCACTACTTCACCATTCAAGTTTACGTTTGGCACATTATCCAAATCGATGATAGTGTTAGCGGAGAGATCCCACAAGACGGGACGATAGTAGTATTCGCTGCCGTATAAAGTTTCTTGCCCGACAGCATACTTACCGTCGGGGGTAATGGCATAGACTTCACCACTTTGAGTAGTGTCGTACATTGGGAGAGTTGTCCAAGTGCGAGTAGCCATTTCCCAATAAGCGGGTTTATTTTTATAAGTGCCAACTGCTTTCGAGCCATCAGCAGTGATGCCTACAACAGAGCCATAAGTTGTAGAGTTGTCATCTGTAGTAACATAGGTAACCTCTTTAGTTTTGAGGTTAACAATACGTCCACCATTAGTGACGGCGTCTTCTTCAGCACGATTAGTATAGACAGCATACTCACCGTTAGGAGTAACTGAGACTATCATGTAACCGTCGCTGTAGCAGTCCATTGTCGGGGCTGTTGCCGAAGTAGTTTGCGCTACAGAAAAGATAGCACTACCTACGGCAGCAATCAGAGATAATGAGATTTTTTTCATTTGTTGATTTTATAATAAAAATAGTTTTTTCAATAAGATAGTTTAGAAATGGATTCGTAGCAAAAAGTACAGTTTTTGGCACTATTTTGTGACATTAGGTCGTTTCTAATCAAATTTGACGCAAAATTAATCAAAACTATGTAATTTTCACTACTTATTTGTATGTTTTTTTCGTTTATACTAACAATTATTCATTATTTCTTAGTACATTTGCAGAAATTATTACTTCTAACGTTTTTAATACATTCCTATGAAACTTCTAAAACTAACCACGTTTCTACTCTGTTTGTTTATGGCGCTCAGCGGTTTCGCTCAGCTCCCCTCTGTGCAATTGAAAAATATTGACGGCAAAACTATCGACACTGCCACATTAAATAACGATGGGAAACCTTTTGTCATTAGCTTCTTCGCGACATGGTGCAAACCATGCAACCGCGAGCTAAAAGCGATACACGAAGTTTATGCCGATTGGCAAGACGAAACCGGAGTAAAACTCATTGCCGTATCTATAGACGAGGCGCAAAACGCACAAAAAGTGAAACCCTTGGTTGATAGCGAAGGCTGGGAATACGAAGTGCTCCTCGACCCCAACAGCGACTTCTTTCACGCTTTGGGCGGGCAACAAATACCATTCGTACTCATAATTGACGGCAACGGCAAAATAGCACACCAACACAGTGGCTACATTGATGGTTCAGAAAGCCATATCATTGAGTTTATTCGCAACCTCAACGAATAAGTTTTTAGACTTTAGAAAATGAAACTGAAGAATATAATTATTCCGGGTATCTTTGCATGCGCACCGTTAGCTTCGTTCGCTCAAAGCACAAACGGAGTGTCTTTACACGGTAGCATACAAACCGACATACTTTTTCCTGAAGAAGACGAGAAAATTGGCACCGGCACATATAGCGACAAGGTTTTATCGAACACTTATGCCGACCTTAAATTGCTTAGCAAATATATAGACGCGGGTCTGCGCGTAGAATATATGCAACAACCGCTCCCCGGTTTCGAATCAGACTTTAAAGGTTGGGGTGTGCCCAATATTTATGTAAAAGGTAAATTTAAAGGCCTCGAACTTACAGCCGGCGATTTCTACGAGCAATTTGGAAGCGGATTCATACTCCGCACTTACGAAGAGCGCACATTGGGCGTAGATAACTCTATTCGCGGTGCGCGTCTCAAAGTGAACAGTGTGAAAGGACTGCGCCTCACAGCTCTCGGCGGTGTGCAACGTCGCTACTGGGACTGGAGCACCGACTCGCGCATTTATGGTGCTGACGCAGAGGTAAACATTGACGAATATTCGGCAGCTCTGCGCAACCACAATGTTTCGTGGATGGTTGGCGCTTCGTATGTGCTCAAAAAAGAAGACGACGAAAATATTTTGGTGCCGGGCTCAAACTACCGCTTAAATTTGCCCAATGCCGTAAGCGCTTTTGATGTGCGCTCGCATTTCAGCAAAAACAATTTTGGCTTGCTTGGTGAATTTGCGTGGAAGAGTCAAGATCCGTCATACGACAACAACTACACTTATGGCAACGGTAACGCCGTGATGCTGTCAGGTTCTTACTCAAAATCGGGTCTCAGCGCCTTAGTGCAAGCAAAACGCAGCGAAAATATGTCGTTTCGCTCGCAACGAAGCATAAACGGCACCTCGGCAATGCTAAACAATATGCCGGCATTCTCTTACCAGCACACATACGCCTTGGCAGCTCTCTATCCATACGCGACTCAAGCAGCTACCGGCGAATGGGCATTTCAGGGTGCATTCTCTTACACATTTAAGCGCAAGACAGCTCTCGGTGGCAAGTATGGCACAAAAATTCATGTTAACGCTTCATATATAAAAGGGCTCAGCAACAATGAGCAAAGCACACTCAACGGCTTGACGTCGGCTATGGGCGCTAACACTGTCGGCCACTCGTTTTTTGGCATGGGCGATGAATATTACCACGATATAAACGTGCAAGTTGATAAAAAAGTGACTAAAGATTTCAGCTTTGTGTTCATGTACATGAATCAACGCATATTCTACAATATGGACGAATATATCGCTTCAAATATCTTCGTTTACGATGGCAAATATCGTCTAAGCAAAAAGCTGACTTTGCGCACCGAATTGCAATATCTCGCAACAAACGACTATGAGAAAGATTGGTGCCATGGTTTGGCAGAACTTTCAGTCGCTCCGTACTTGATGTTCTCGTTCAGCGATATGTGGAACAATGGATCATCTAAGACTCACTACTACATGGGCGCAATCACGGGCAACTACAAAGCTAACCGCTTGATGTTGTCGTATGGTCGCACTCGCCAAGGTTACAACTGCACCGGTGGCGTTTGCCGCGAAGTGCCCGCTACTCACGGTTTCCAAATTTCATACAGCTATAATTTCTAATCTATATGCACTTTCTTAAAAAAACAATATTCTTAATTCCACTCGTCTCATTGTTGCTTGCATCGTGCGACGACATTAAAGAGGATGAGCGCTTTGTCACTGTTGAGCAAGTCACGCCTAAACGCGCGGTTTTGCTTGAGGAATTTACCGGACAACGTTGCCGCAACTGTCCCGCAGCGCACCAAATTATCGCTCAACTCAAGGAGCAATACGGCGATGCATTCATCCCGGTGAGCATACACGCCGGTTCTAACGCTAACGCTATACCGGCATCTAACTCATCAGCCATAGACGACCAAGGGTTGAAACAAGACGAAGGAGACGTATATGCTCAAATGTGGGATTTCAGCACTTATCCTCAAGGCGTATTCAACCGCACATCGGGCGTGCTCGACCGCTTCAGCTGGGCAGAACAAATTGTGATAGAGCTGCAAAAAGAGGCTCCGCTCAACTTTGAACTCTCAGCGGTGTACGATAAAGGATCAAACTCAGTTAACGTGAGCACAACTATAGAGCCATATCAATCGCTAAGCGGCAACCTGCAACTTTGGCTCGTTGAAAGCAAAATTATCTCTCCGCAACAAAACGGAAGCAAAAAAGAATATGAGTATGAACACAACCACGTGTTCCGCACTTCCATTAACGGAACACAAGGCGAGCCCATACAATTAAATGCAAATATATTCAGCACGTTTAATCACTCTGTTGCACTTCAACAATACTGGCAACCGCAAAACCTTTCAGTTGTAGCATTTGTATACAATAACGATGGCGTGCTTCAAGCAGCCGAAGTTAATGTGCAAATCACAGAAGAATAATCAACTAAATATCTCTATATGAAAAAATTTTACATTTTAGCTCTCACCCTCATTAGTTTCGCTACGGCGTCTGCTCAATCGCTTAAGATTTATCAGAACGTTGACGAAGACAATGATACGTATGTTGAAGTAACCGATGGCTCTGTTATCACAGTGCGCGAAGTTGAAAAAGACGGAAACGCAAAATACGGCTACACTTTTGAATTTGACCCCCGACTCTTTATCGATGGCACTCAAAAAGGCGCAATAACATACACAGCGACCCGTGTGGGCGACTTCGTCAATGTCGGCGCAGATGATGACACAAACTACGGCTACCAAGTGTGTCCTGAAGGTACTGAATGTAATGACGCTTTATCTACCGGCGCCACTACTATCAGCGAATCTTTCAATTTCCCCGGTTATGGAAAACTCTCTCTCGGCATACACGCAATAACCGGTTCAATAAAAAGCAGCAATGTCACTGAGCCTATTGGCTACGCAAAAGTTGACTACGAATTCTATTACACTTCAAATCCCACTGACAAACGCACTTTCACTGTGATATTTGATAACGATCCCTCTAACGCAGGTGTTAGCAATATCACTGTTGACGACAATAACGCCAAAGTAGAATATTTTAATCTCAATGGTGTTAGCGTTGATAGCAGCAATCTAACTTCAGGTCTTTACATCAAACGTCAAGGCTCTAAAGTTTCAAAAGTTGTCATCAAGTAAGAGATTCTGATATACTATTCCCCAAAAGTCCTTTGTCGCAATTGACAAAGGGCTTTTTTTATATGCATTTTTATACGCACCGCTACGCGGAGCGCGGGTGTGGGGGGGGGAATACGCATACCTATGGCTGCGGCGGCTCTGCCGGCCTTGCCATAGGCTACATTATTAGCACCGCCACGCGGTGCGCTAGCCGCCACGCGGCATTTCGCAACCTAGTAATGAACGGATGCGCATAGCATTGGCTGACGCGGCATTTCGCAACCTGGGGAGAGGCGGCCGTATCACGAATGTGTACCTAGTCGGCACACATGGTGAGAGGAGGCCACGTCCACGGAGACGCGCTCGTGACCTCGCGCTTTCTCCGCGGTTACCTACAAAATCGTGCCTAACCGGCACGGGGATAGCGAGACGCGGTGCGCTAGCCGCTACACGGCATTTCAAACCAGGGCCGTGAGGCGGTGGGTTAGGCGCTACGCGGCATTTCGGACCTTGGGTGAGGCGGCCGTATCACGGGTGTGGGCGGCACGGGCAAAAAAAAATGAGGCGTCATCAGAAAGACTAGCCTCATTACAATTATTGGTAGATAGATTTCTTGTTATTTCACTATTATTTTTTTGCCGCCATTTATATAAAGACCGGGCTTCAAAGGCTGTTGCACTTCTTGACCTTGCAAGTTGAACCACCGAGTGTCGGTTGTAGCTTTGGTGTCTACAAATATATCATTTACTGCGGCATCGGTATTAAAATTTTTAAGTGAGCTCAATGCGCTAGTAGCGCGACCAGTGCGGCTATCAAATAGCGGAGCATTATACCACGCACCACTAATAGTTGCCTTATATAGATTATACTCCATCCACCACCAGAACAAACCGGTCACTTGCTTGTATCGGTTGAGCACGGTGATCATATCGTCAGTAAATGATTTTTGTCCGGCGTCTGAATATGGATAGGTTTTCGTATAATCGAATGTAGTGCCATTAACTGCCCAAGCGTAAGGGTATCCGGTCTCTACTATCATAATTTCTTTGTCAGAGAAGTTTGATGTGAGACGTGTTAAAGCATTTTCAAGCACGTTTAATGCGCCATGGAAATATGGGTAATAGCTAAGACCGATAATGTCGTAGTCGACATCTTTCATTTTGTTATAGTATGCTTCGAGCACATCAGGCTGAGCCACGCGCTCGGAGTGAACAATAACTTTAGCCTTCGGGCATACTTCGCGGCAGGCATTTATCGCTTTCGTAAGCAAGGTAAGGAAGCGAGTCCAGTTGGCATCAGAGCTTGTATAGCATTTTTTTAAGGATGATGAGGCAGTGCCATAAGCGCCCCACAACATTCCGTAGCTTATCTCATTGCCGGGTTGAATGAAATCGGGAGTGGCGCCTGCAGCCACCATCTTAGTGAGAACATCTTTAGTATAGTCATAGATTTTCTCATAGAGCTCGGCATCGCTGAGATTAGCCCACTCTGCCGGAGTCCATTGTTTAGAAGGGTCAGCCCAAGTGTCAGAATAATGGAAATCGAGCAAAAGTTTAAAGCCCGAGTCTTTAATGCGCTTACTTAGCGAAAGGGCGTAGTCTAAATCTTGGCAAGCATTAGCATCTTTGTCGCTCCCTGTATATTGCGAAGGATTTACAAATATGCGAACACGCATAGCATTTAAGCCTTGCTCTTTGAAGAAAGTTAATGGACTGGCTATGGCATTACCTGCGTTATCAAGGTATATTGCACTAGCATTTTCATATTCGGGAAGCAAAGAGATATCTCCACCGACATATTTTTGAGCATGCGCCCCGAAGAAGGACATTGCTGCTGCTATTAGGAGTAGTAATTTTGGTTTCATGGCCCAAAATTATAAATTTATTGTTAATCAACCAAATATGATATCGCAAATTTTTTATCATAAAATCTACTCTTACTATAAAAATCCCTCGACAAACGGTAAGATTTGCCAAGGGATATATAGAACAGAAAAATTTTATGAAGGTCTATTCAAATTCAATTAGTACGGCATTAGTACCAACAACTTCGTCGGGTTTGACAAAGATGCGTTTTACAGTTGCATCTTTATCAGCTTCAACATCATTTTCCATCTTCATAGCCTCGTAAACGAGCAATACAGTGCCCTTAGAAACTTTGTCGCCGGGTTTCACTCTTACTTCAATGATGCGGCCGCCCATAGGAGCGCAAAGAGTCGGGCCTGTGATTGGAGCTTCTTCTTGAGCTTCAACTTTGGTCTCTTCTTTTGCGGGTTGCTCGGCTTGATATTCTTCGGTGCGTTTACGTTTCAAGAATCCGTTTGCTACGCTAGGCAACAATTCGAGCAACAACATTTCTTCGTTGTTAGCAGCGAGTTTAACACCACCGAGCTCGGGCAAAGTTGGATTTTCGGGACGTTTATATGAAGAAGTATCGTATGGTTTTTCTGTAGCATCGCCGGTGATTTGAGCGCGGAATTCGGGCTTAACGGCTACGGGAGTGTGACCGTATTCACCTTTAACCAACGAGATAAATTGATTTGATTTTGTTGAATAATCGGGTTTACCACCGCGACGGTCAATAGCAACCATAACAGCTTGCGAGCCTACGATTTGGCTAGTTGGAGTAACCAATGGCACCAAACCGGCATCGCGGCGCACCATCGGGATTAGACGCATTGCTTCGTCGAGCAAATCTTCGGCCTTGAGTTGTTTTAGTTGAGCGACCATGTTTGAGTACATACCTCCGGGCACTTCAGCATTTTTAACCAACTCATTAGGTTTCGGGAAACCGAAGTATTGTTCAATAGCGTGACAAGCATCCAACAAAGTAGCATAATCGTTAGATTTAGCAGCAGACACAGCAGCATTGAGTTGTGCTTCAACTTCAGCAGGGACTTCGTCGGTGAGCGGATTGAAGTCTTTCGGGAAGTTATCTTTGTGCAAATCGAAGTCGCGCAAAGATTCACGAGCGGCACGCAAGTGCTTGTGAATCTCAGCAACAGCTTTCATATCTACATCAATCTCTACGCCTAATTTTTGGCAGAATAGATAAACGAGTTCAATTGCGGGAGCAGCTGATCCGCCACCGAACCACCAAATATTTGTATCGAGGATATCAACGCCATTGATAATAGCCATCACTGAAGAAGCCAATCCATAGCCCGGAGTGCAGTGGGTGTGGAAGTCAATAGGCACCTTGACATTAGCCTTAAGTTTAGATATGATAGAGGCAGCACGGTCAGGAGTTACCAATCCTGCCATATCTTTAAGAGTAATGATTTTGGCTCCGAGTTCTTCCATCTTCTTAGCTTTAGATACGAAGTACTCATCGGTAAATATCTTTTCAGGAGCCGGAGCTGCAGCAGGTTTCTTGCCAAAGAGTTTAGCGAAAAATCCGCGTGGAGCTTCTTCTTTCGGCTCTTCCTTCGGATCGACAGTGTAGCATACAGCGCCATCGGGAGTACCACCCAATTCATTAATCATACGTATAGACTCTTTGACGTTATCAATATCGTTAAGAGCGTCAAAAATACGCATTACATTTAAGCCATTGTTTATAGCTTCTTTATAGAAGCCTTCGAGCACATAATCGGGATAAGGGACATATCCGAACAAGTTTCTGCCACGAGATAAGGCAGAAAGCATAGATTTACCTTTCATCACCTTTGAGCAAGAACGTAAGCGATCCCAAGGAGACTCGCCCAAATAACGCATTACAGAATCGGGCACTGCGCCACCCCAAACTTCCATAATGTAGAAGCCGGCATTTTCGTAATAAGGCAACAATTTGTCAATTTCAGATTGGCTCAAGCGAGTAGCAAAAAGCGATTGCTGTCCATCGCGAAGCGTTAAATCTCTAATTTTTAATTTACGCTTTTCCATTTATAAATTAGTTTTTAGGTTGAAGTTTTACGAGATTGTAAATATTTTGTTTTTCAGTAGTCTTTTTCAGACTAAACGCAAAGATATTGTATTTTTTTCAAAATACGGAAAAAAATCTATAATTTTTATCCAAAAAAAATAGTAATTTTGCAATCGCACAAATTTAAATAGCAAATGTTCAACTTTTTCAGCAAATCAAAAGATCCAATAAAAACCTGGTTTTCAACAGATATACACTGCCACATCATCCCCGGAGTTGATGACGGCTCACCGGATGCCGAAACATCGGTGTCACTAATTAGTGAGCTAGCCGAATTTGGCATAACACGCATCTTAGCGACTCCGCACATTGCTTGCGACACATTTGAAAATACCCCCGAAATACTTGATGCCGCTCAAGCAGAGCTCGATGCTGCCATGAAAGCTCACGGCATGACAGATATCAAAGTGACTCATGCAGCCGAAAACCGCATTGACGACATGTTGCAAAACAACATGAAAAATAATACGCTCCTAGCCTACCCCAACAAATACATACTCATCGAAAATTCATTCGTTCAAGAGCCGTGGGATATCGAGCAAATTATTTTTGACTTGCAGATACGCGGATACCAACCTATTTTGGCTCACCCGGAGCGCTACCTATACTATCACTTAAAACGTGAACGATACAAAGAGCTGCACGAAAAAGTACTCTTCCAAGTAAACTTACTTAGCCTTGCCGGATACTACGGCAAAGAGGTTAAAAAAGTTGCCGAAGAAATGATTTCAAAAAATATGGTAGACTTCATCGGCACAGACACTCACGCAGCTCGTCACACTGAATGTTTCAGAGAATACCTTTGCTCGCGCGATGCTCGTAAACACCGCGACGCTTTGGCTGACAAAATCAAAAACGACAAAGTATTTGATTAAGCTACTCTCCACCTATTATAAAAATAAGCGACCGATGCTCATACACCGGTCGCTTATTTTTATCTAGCTTTCTCTAATTATTCGAAAGAACCCATTTTGAGGTAGTTAACTTCCTCTTGTGTGAGGTAGCGCCAACGACCAC
>CAZJEA010000051.1:0-15461 GCA_964544895.1 uncultured Bacteroides sp.
ATTGCTTTCCATTGTTATATTAAAATAAAGATAAGCAAAAATACAAAAATATTTTCGAAAACTGCTTTATGAAGACCTTTTATTTATTTTGTAAATAAAAGCGGATTCGTATCATTTACCTTTTTCTAAAATTGGTATATTATAATGTAACAAGACTTAATTCTAATTTATTTGGTTTTGTAATATAAAAAAAGTTATTCAATGCAAATATAACCAATATAAAAATTAGTAATTTTGTGCGTCGACATTATGACAAACATGTTGCAATAGCGTAAACATGGAGCTATTTGACATTGTAATTTTAAAGTTCTGGTATCGCATTATGATTGTTGTATTTTTACGCTTTGATTATTTGATTAAACTTTTTAAATCTAAAAATTAATATTATGATAAAGTATATCATTACAATTGTACTGCTTTCCATAGCATTCTTGAATGTGCGGGCAGATAATTATACTCTACGTGAGCAATGGGTTGACTGTGGAAAAAATTGTCAGCTATTAGACCCCTACTATACAGAGGGGGTAAGTTTTACTTGGACAGGAAGTGTAGTTAACGGGAAAGCCAACGGTCAAGGTGTTGCTACAAAATATATGAATGGAAAGTTCGAGTCAAAGTACGAAGGGACATACCGTAACGGAATTCGCGAAGGACGAGGAACATTCACACATATGGATGGCAGTGTCAAGGCTGGAACATTCGTTAATGGTCAATTGACTGGCAAGGGCACTGTCAAGTGCGAGAATGGAGATTATTACGAAGGAGACTTCATAAACTATCGTCTACATGGTAACGGGGTATTGAAATGGGGCAATGGTTCCACTTTCGTCGGTTATTTTGTAAATGACGCTCCCTACACAGGCAAATACACTTCGTATTCAGGCGAAGTAACTTATATTCAAAGGACTGAACCGGTGGAACGCATCAACGAAGCAAGATCTGGATACTCACCCAAAATCGGTAAGCAAGTAAGAGAATACTTTGACGAGAACTGGAATCGATGCGAACCAAAGCAGGCTTTTTATTATCGTCTTATCACATACTCTGCGCCTAATAAGCCAAATGGAGTAGTTAAAGACTATTATATAAGCGGAGAATTGCAATCTGAGCAATATCCCATTTTCATAGATTATGATGATGAGGGGAAAGCGTTCATGGAAGGCAAGCAAACATTTTATCACAAAAACGGGAAAGTCTCAGCTGTAAGGTACTACTACAACAACTTACCCAATGGTCCATATACACAATACTATCAAGATGGGACAGTAGAGTCTGAATCTTCTTGGAATATGGGGACGCCAAATGGAGACATGATTCAATATTACCCGAATGGGAAACTTGCTTCCGTTGCAAAGTACGAAAACGGGAAACTACATAATGGCAAATATCTTCAAATAACAGAAGACCAAATGGTTCTTTTGGTATACAACGAAGATTTTTCTCGTAATCGAGACAAATGGGAATTTCAAGGACAGCCAGGCATTGTTCAAGTCAATGATTCCGAGTCAATATCCATGCAAGCAAACCCTGAGCGCTCTATTTCAGGAGGCATTTATACAGGATTTGCACCTATGAGCGACAATATAATTAGTATTGTGACCAATCAAAGAAATCCCGGGCAAGGAATTGTAACGTTTCTATTCGGCTACAAAGATTGGGACAACCTTTGTGCATTATCAATAGCAGGTAACAAATACTCGTTTACGTACAAGAAAAATGGCGTAGTTGTACAGAGTGATGATTGGAAGGAATCAACGGCCATCAAGTCTGATGTAAACACACTTACTGTGGTAAATAATGGAGATAAGATAACTATGTACGTCAACAATGAGCCCCTTGTGCAGACTGGTCGAATATATTATGACGGATCTTTGTGCGGAATTTCATTGTATAATGGCTCATCATCCCCAATTGTTATGGATGCAGCTCAATTGACGGTTCAAGAAGTAGTAGATCCTCGTAATGTTGCGCAAGAATATCTTCCGGATGAAAAAAATGATTCAGAAGGATGGAAAGGCAATGGTTCTGGCTTCTTTTTGAATCCTAAAGGTTATATCGCTACAAACTATCATGTCGTTGAAGGTACATCAGCGCTTCAAGCGAATTTCACGCGTAATGGAAAGATTGAATCGTATCCGGCATCAGTTGTCGTAACTGACCCACAAAACGATTTGGCAATCATCAAGATTGACGATACGTCATTCAATTGTAACACTGCCTTGCCTTACGGTTTGATGACTCGTACAAAAGATACAGGCAGCGAAGTATTTGCAATGGGCTATCCCATAGCAGACGTTATGGGTACAGAGGTCAAGTTTACAGATGGAAAGATAAGTTCAAAAAGCGGCATTGGAGGCGATGTAAGAGTCTATCAAATATCTGTTCCAATTCAACCAGGCAACAGTGGCGGTCCTTTATTTGATATGGGTGGTAACGTCGTAGGCATAACAAGTTCAGGACTGAACAGAGAATATTTTAAGTCAGAAAACGTAAATTACGCAATAAAGGCTTCATATCTTAAAAACCTTATGGAGGCATGTCCGGAGGAAATCATTTTAGATGAGAAAGCAGAGACTCAAACATCTACAATCTCTCTTACGGATAGGATCAAACAGTATGAGGGCTTTGTTGTACTTATTTTAACTAAATAAATAATTATCGAGAAATGAAAAAGTTATTTTTTCTATTGTCCATGTTAACCGTTACATTTAACGGCATGGCACAAACCGTGGAAGAGAAGCCCGATGTATCGGGTCAGACATCCGAATCTCTCGCAGCCGTTAAACTTGCGAATCAAGTATTACGCTACGGCTATGAAAACAAATCTACTCTTGCTTTGCTTGATGCTCTCCAGATATTCTCGGAGAATCCTACGCAACCGTTCAACGCGACTAAGCAAGGTGATGCAGTTGATGAAACAAAGAATGAGGGTAAAAAAGCAGATGTGTCATTTGACTATGAATCCGTATTGGCAGATGCAAAGAAGTTTGCTGATGGAGATCAGAATCTCCTGGCACTTATTGACAACATCGATGCAGAAGCGAAGGGAGCTCAACGCGGCAATGTAAATGGTCCATCACGCGACTACGCAGCTGTAAATGGAAAAAGTTATATTGATTATACTGCAAGTTTTGTAGCTAATCAGTTAGCGGAGGTTCTTGTATCAGGAGACGGCGACACAGATCTTGACCTTTATGTTTATGATTCAAATGGTAATCTAATCACGAGGGATGATGACTATAGTGATGATTGCTATGTCCGCTGGATTCCAGCATGGACTGGCCGTTACACTATCCGTATAGTAAACCGTGGACCAGTCTATAACCGTTTTGTAATACTTACAAACTAATATTACAGTTCCGATTCAGTTGAATTTAAATATTTACTTGTTAGATATGATAAACTGGTCCTTGACAACAACTTTAGCACAACGATTGGCAGTTCTGCTGCCAACGTTGTGTTGCGCCTTTCTAAGTATTGCACAGACTACGTTGCCTGAGCAGCTTCGTTGTGCAATAGAGACAGAAGATACGATAATGTTCACAAGGTTGTACAATAACATAACGGATGCTGATTTAGCGCAGCTTCAGGATAGCGCATTATTTGATTATCATTACATAGGTGCATGTGTTAATTGCGAATTAACCGAAACCCCTAATCATGAAAAGGGATTATACCATCTCTTAGAAGCAAAACGTTTATCAGACACATCACTCGGCACGCTCTCTGTTGGCTATATGGAAATAATGGATGAATTGGGTAGTGAATACATAGAAATGGAGAAGTATGATGACGCTCTCTCTATTTATCGAGAAGCTATTGTCAAGAGTATGGCAATTAGAAATAGTGCACCACAAAAATTTGGAACCCTTATTCTTGGAGTACAGGAATGCTATGAGTACAAGGGATGGTTTAATGAAATCCCTGCACATTTAATGGATGCTTGGGAATTTTGGACGAAAAATGAACAACCATTTTGCACTATAAACTATTATCCTCTATGGTCATTGAGACTATTCTATAGCAGTTATAAAATGTATGAGAAAGCTCTCAAAATTAGCGACATGATAATTGAGTTCATCACAAAACAGGTTAGTGCAGAACATCCAGAAATGGCAGAAGAGCTATACATGAGGGGAAATATATTATCTAATATGGGCAAAAATATTGAAGCTATTGACACATATTGCAAAGGACTATATATTTTAAAAGCTAACAAGAAAGACTCTGAAGAAATATATGGTTCTATCTGTGGAAATCTATTAATGAAATTAGTCTCTACAGACAGAAAAGACGAATACCAAAAGACATTAAAAGAATACAAGGAATATAGTAACCGAACGAATAATCCAGATAATTACAAGAATGCACTATTTTCTGTAGCATCTACATTAAATAATCGCTGTCACTATACAGAGGCTTTAGGATACATCAATGAATTATTGAAGCAAAACTGTTCAGAAAAAGAGATGGACAGGATAAAACAGTTGGCGGAAAATATCAGATACGACAAAGAAGTCATAGAATCTATGTCAGAGTTAGAAACACATTTTTATAGCTATTCTAAAGGTTCTGATGCATGGTTTGATGTAGCACAAAAGTTAGCAAATGCTTATCTTATTAAGAACGATATTGACAAAAGTGATAAAGTTTTAGAAAGTATGTACGAAGTATTCTCATCTGACCAAACAAAAGGATGCGATTTTCAATACTGGGTACTTAAGAATCTTTACAACAACGCTTATAATAGAGGTGAATATAAGAAAACTTTTAAGTATGCCACAGAGGAGGCGAGATACGTCTCAACTCCCAGTTTCCCAGAAGAATACCATTATTATGCGTTAAATGATATTATTGTCGCGAAATTGAGGTCTAATGAATTAGAAGGCATTGATAATGATTTGGAGAGAGTCGGTACATATTTTTTAAATAGATTCGGGAAAAACTCTTATATTTATGCAATATATCTACACAATAAAGGACGTGCTTATCAGCTGCAAAACAGATTAGAAGAAGCGAAGGACCTCCTTCTAAAATCAATAATCATTCAAAAGAAAGTAAATGGTAAGGTAGATGAGAGGACCTATTCTTACTTTACCGAAGTTGATAATAAACTTGGAGATTTATGAGACGCATTATGGGTTTGATACTTGTGCTGTTATTGTATATATGTTTACCGACTACAGTAAACGGACAAAACGGCTATACTCTACAAATGAATATACTTTCGCATGCCGATTCCTTGATCCAAGGAGGAAAGTATGAAGAAGCATTGTCTTTCCTTAAGTCTAATGAAGTCCTATGTCAAGTTGACCAAGATATTAAATGCATCCATAATTTTCTTTGCGCATCTATTCTATATAGGAGCGGACAATATGCAGATGCACGCCAGTACCTTCTCAATGTAATTTCTCATATAGGCACACTTGATGGCGAGCAACTTAAATTGTTTGTGGATTTTTTGGGTTCCTATAAAATCTTAGCAGAAATAGATTCACGATTGGGTAAGAATAAAGATTTGATCATTGAGGAACTTGAACATGCAAAGAGCATTTATGAAAGAGCGAATGCTACAAGTAATCCATTATACGCACAAATTATATCAGACTTAAACTCTCTAAATGATTCAGAGCCAGCACCAGAGTTTTTTTCTGACATAGTTAATTTTCTTTTTGTCAATGATTTCGAAAGAGCAATTCCACTATTGCTTAAGGTTATAGATTACTGTAAGACAAGCCGTTCAAATGATTATAGCGATTTAGCTATGTGGACTAAGCATTTAGCTGTGGCATACATGTATACCGGAGATTATAATAACGCCGAGCTTAATTTTCTCTCAGCTTTGGACATTTTAGAATCACATAACCTTCAAAAAGAAGCAGTTTATCGAGATTGCCTTAATGGGGTTAGTGAATTATATGCTCATTTACAGAATTACGACAAAGCCAATTTATTCAATGGCAGAGCGAAGTATATGTATGAAAAAGCCGTTGATTTCGGTGAAGGTTATATCGGATGTCTTTCTGATGGAGCCATGATTCAATACGCTTTAGGATATAATACAGTTGCAAAAATGTATACTGATATAGCACTGAATCAAGCCAAGAAAAACCTGTCAGACACAATTAGTTTCAGGAAACAAGTAGATGAGTACAATCAATCATTAGATAAGCCCATTGATTATAATGAATATTACATAAGCCACATTATATCGCCTTATGTAACACGTTTATCAAATGCTTCCATGGTTTATTTCAAGTTAGGCTATCATTCTGATGCTATTCGTACCATAAAAGAATCTGTTGAGGTCTCAGATGAATATCATTTGACTGATCCTGTGCCATATTGTAACCTTGGTATGCAGTATTTTTTCAGGTCAAAATTTACTCAAGGCACAGAATGGCTTCTAAAGAGTTATTCTTTATGTAAAACTCCATATGAGAAAGACGAAGTCGGCATGAATACTGTTTTAGGGCTTTACCTTTCATGTAATGACAAAGCCGCATCGCTTGCCTGCGAAGTATCATCATCATTGAGGAAAAATATTCGAGACATGTTTGCCTTTCTAAATTCAAATGAACGCTTAATTTATTGGGGAAAGCATGAAAAATATTTTCCAGCTTTAAATCTTGTTATTTATGAAAGAGGAGACTCTCGCAATTACGGTACAATCTACGATAATCTTCTTGAATACAAAGGACTACTACTGCGTTCGACCAATAAAATTAGAGATGCTATACTAAAATCTGACAACAAGAGCGACCGAGAGACATATGATACGCTTAACTCTTTAAAAATACGGCTTCAAAAAGAGACAGATTCATTAAGTAGGGTCAACATAACAACAGAGATTGACCGACTTGATAAGATTCTTACTCGTAACATAAGTGCCTATGCAGACTTTGTGGAAAGTAGCAATATATGCTGGACCGATGTTCGTGATGCGATATCGAATAATGACATTGCTGTCGAATTTTACAATATACCATTTACTATAGGACTTGATTCTATTTGCGATCCGAATAGAGAGCCAAGATACTACGCTGCGATTATAAAGAAGAATTACGAGCATCCACATATTATTCCTCTCTGCAAGGAATCCCAATTGAATAATCTTGAAGAGGAAGATATATATGAGACAGACTCAATGTATAACCTAATCTGGGCACCAATAATAGACGAATTAAACGGAGTGAGCAATATATACTTTGCTGCAGATGGGAAACTTCATAAAATAGGCATAGAATATGTTCCAATGTCTAATGGCAAAAATATAAGTGAGCAATATAATATTTACCGTTTATCATCTACTCGTATTCTGACGGAAAATAAGAATAAACGCAAAGTCGAGAATGCTGCAGTCTTATATGGCGGATTACGATATGATATGGGGAAAGATAGTCTAATTGCAGAAAGTCGTGCAGGAGATTATCACGCAGAATCAGCATCAAGGGCATTCTCGAGCAATGATCTACGCTATGGAGTAAAATATCTTCCTGGAACACTAAAAGAAGTCCAAGATATTTCCAAGAGGTTTGATAGTTCACCACGTGTGATTACTGATATAAATGGGACAGAGGAATCCTTCAAATCATTAGTCGGAACGCCTATTGACATTATACACCTTGCAACACATGGTTTCTTTTGGAGTGAGGAAGATGCCCAAAAACGCAAATATGTTACTTTTTTGAACACCGCCGACATAAACATGCAATCCGAAGAGGACAAAGCACTCACTCGATCTGGATTATTATTTAGCGGTGCAAATATAGGTTTAAGAGGTGAAACTCTTCCGGACGATGTAGAAGACGGAGTTCTTACAGCATTAGAATTATCAAATTTGAATCTAGGGCATGTTGATATGGTGGTAATGTCAGCATGTGAAAGCGGTCTTGGAGAGACCTCAGAAGAAGGTGTATTCGGCCTGCAGCGTGGTTTTAAGCTTGCGGGAGCCAATACATTACTAATGTCCCTCTGGAAAGTTGACGATACCGCAACTCGACTTTTAATGTCAGAGTTCTACAGAAATTACTTATCCGGTAAATCAAAACAAGAAAGTTTAAGACTCGCCCAGCAATGGCTTCGGGAAATTCCCAAATATTCAAGTCCTGAGTATTGGGCCGCATTCATATTGCTGGATGCATTAAATTAAAGATATAATCAACAAAATACGATGATCATGAAGTTGAATGAAGAAATAGAAAGTTACACGATTTGCTTATACGCAGAATTCTGTCAAGCATACAAGCCTATTGGTTCTGGTATACTCATTTATCTGGATAATAGATACTTTCTAATCAGCGCATTGCACGTTTTTGACAGAGAGGAAGAACAGCTAAAGATTGAAAACGACCATGATGAAGACGGAATTCCACATGATGATTTTGATAGTGTTTACGCAAAAAAGATAGTTAATGATGGTTATAAATATTTTCTTATCAACGAAAAAATGTCCGGGCTTGTATTTACTACTACTGAGTACGAACACGGCGAAGCGACATTTAACGATGATACAGAATATTGCTTTTGCTATTTAAATAATGAGATGATACGACATCTGCATGAAGCTGGGAAAAAGTTCTTTAACATAACCAATGCTCCTATAGATACATTCGAAAACAGGAGAGCTATTATATCAGGATTTCCCAAATATGCACAAAAAGACGATGTGGAAAAATTTCGTTCGTTTGAGTGCACAATAAAAGATAACGATCATATAAATGAGAACTTGTTACAAGTTACATTTTCTAACAATGACGCCTTTAATTTGGAACAAGGGAAGAGTATAAATATTCCAAGAGTTGATGGTATTAAAGGTATGAGTGGAGGAGGTTTGTGGCTTTATAAAGATAAAAACGTTATTCCTGTTGGAATCATTTTAAAACAAGATCCAAATAATGACTATGTTGAGGGTTACAGATTAGATAAAATAAGAGATGATATAAGAAAGGAACTAAATAAATAATCAGATGAAGAACTACATTAAGACTTTGAAATCATTTTTCATTATTGTGTTTTTGTTAGGTACTGTGTGTACTCATGCCGAAACCAAGAGGGCATTACTAATCGGAATATCCGACTACGGTAATGCGGATGAAGATCCATATAAATGGGCAAACATAAGTGGGGCGAATGATGTAACCATACTTGCACCACTATTTAAGAAACAAGGTTTTCGCGTAACAAGTCTTATAGATTCTCAAGCGACACATTCCGGTATAACGAAAGCCCTTGAAAGGCTCGTAAAAGCCAGTAAAAGTGGGGATTTAATATATATCCATTTTTCGATGCATGGTCAACCATTTGAAGATTTGAATGGTGATGAAGAAGACGGTTGGGATGAAGCCCTTATACCAGTTGATGCGGAAATGCAATATACCGAAGGCAAATATGAGGGGAAGAATCACCTTCTTGATGATGAGCTAGAGATCTATTTTAACAACCTAAGAAGCAAGCTTGGCAAAAATGGGCAATTATTTGTAGTACTTGATGCGTGTCATAGCGGAACCGCATCAAGAGGAGACGACGACCATATAAGGGGAACACGTGTAGGATTTACCTGCTCAGGGAAAGAATACACACCAGATATGACATCGGAAACGAATGACTATTTCACAGTCTCAACAAACGATGGTCAATCTCCTGTTACGTTTATAGAGGCGTGCCGTTCTTATCAAGTAAATCGCGAGGTACGTGACGTTGACACAAACACATGGTATGGTTCCTTGTCGTACTACATTGCGAAAGTAATGACGGATAATGAGATTGATGCATCTGGCGCATGGATTAATACGATAAAAGACGGTATGTCTTCTAACCGTCGTCTTCGTAAGCAAAATATGGTTATCGAAAAATCCGAATAATCATTATCATATGAATAGAGTATCTGGTACATTTGCTCCGCTCCTATCATTTTGTAGCGCAAGGATAAAACCACTATCTTTGCGCTACCATAACTACATTATAAACTCACATCAGATAGCTTGTATGATTAAACTTCGATGCGTCATAGAGGGAATAACCTTTCAGAATCCGGAGAACGGATGGTCGGTGATTAGAGCTAAGGTCAAGGGGTACGACAGCCTCGTGACGCTGGTGGGCTCCATGCTCGACGTGCCCGTGGGCAGCGTGCTGCTGGTCAGCGGGGGCTGGAAGGTGGACTCGAAGTACGGCAACCAGTTCGTGGTGGAGAGCTACGAGGAGGTGATGCCGGCAACCATCTATGGTATCGAAAAGTACCTCGGAAGGTGGTACATGGTAGAAAGTTAGTCTACTGATTTTCAGGATAATTAGGTTTGCCCCAATTGGCATTGTTCCCAAAAGGTTCCTGTCGAATGGCTATCGGCTGATGAGCTATTTGGTATCGTTCATCTATGGCTGATTGCCTTTAAAAAACGGAGAAGTCTTCACGACTTCTACTAAAAACGGATGGCGATGTTGGATGTTGGCGGTATCGAGAAAGATACCCATTGCAACCAACTAAGCAAAATCAAAACATTTCGTTGTCTGATGCGATGCAAAGTTACGATTAAATTTTGAAATCGGATTAATATTAGCAAAGATTTATTTCAATTCACCTCAAATTACTGCAAATTACTGCGATTTGAAATTCGCGATTCCCTCACGCACTGCACTATGTTAAAATGTGATATAAAGTTTCATCCCTACCTTTGAAAAGCGTGCTTCTAATTAAGCATTATTACAATCAAATGCTCCATATTCAATGATTCATTCAATGATTATACAGTAAAATTAATCTAATTGTAAAAAATAAGTGTTACCTTTGCACTAAACTGAAAGAAATGCTCGACAAATTAACCTTAAAACACGGTGCATAATCGCTAATATAAAAGAATCTTGCTTCTTCTTAAAATTGTAATTATGGCATATTTGTTGAGCGAATACTATAGATTAATTATATGGATAGTTCGATTAGAAACGCTCTGTTACAAAAGAATATAGAGCTATTATTTGAAACAAAAGAATATTCCGCAGCACTAACAGATGCGGCAAAATCCATTAGAAAGCAATCTATATCTGCTGCTAATGAGGCTACCATTGTATCTATATTTGAAATAGAAATATTTTCAATTATTCGAGATATATTTGGTCTAAAATTTTTCCCTGAAAAAGAAGTTTCCGTTGACACTGATTTTCATGTTGCAAAGGGACGAATCGATAGTAAAATTGGTGCTCTTGTAATTGAATTTAAACAACCATCGGCATTAAGAACTAATCAACAAGAAGAAAAAGCATCATCGCAGCTAATATCATATTTGCAAGGTCTTTATGAAGAGACAAAGCAAGATTACTATGGTTTAGTAACAGATGGCATTAGATGTAGGCGTGTTATTCTAAGAGATGGTGAAATATGCGCAGGTGCATTTACTGATTTATCATCATCTGTCTTAGATGAGTTAGTAAAGGCAATAGTTCTAATGCAGAAGGTCGCATTAACGCCTAAAAACCTTGTACGAGATTTTGCAAGTGATGAAAATTCAATAGCCGTAACACTTTCACGTGTATTGTTTACGACATTAAAGAATTCCGCAACTGGAAGGTCAGACATGCTATTCAATGAATGGAAAGAGCTGTTTAGACTCGCTCATGATGACAAATCTAAACAGCAAGCCATTGCTGAGAGAAAAGCGTCTTTAGAAGAAGCTGTTGGAGAAAAATTTCCGGAAGGCAATAA
Organism: uncultured Bacteroides sp.; assembly: GCA_964544895.1. GTDB lineage: Bacteria > Bacteroidota > Bacteroidia > Bacteroidales > Muribaculaceae > CAG-873. The sequence continues at coordinate 11,696 of CAZJEA010000051.1, forward strand.
TGACATTGAGTATAAAGCTTTATATGCGATACAAACAACCTATGCTATTATCGTTAAAATAATAGCATATAAGGTTATATCTAAATTGCAATTTAATAGACCGTTAATAGACTTCGCGAATTTAGCTAATAGCAGATCTGATGTCCTTTTACAGCAAATGATATCATTGGAAGATGGTGCTATATTTAGGTCTATCGGTGTGGGAAATTTGTTAGAGGGTGATTTTTTCTCCTGGTACAGTAATGAATCTCAATGGTCTGAAGATATAGCGTCAGAAATTAAGCAGATTTTCAAGACTCTTTCGATATACGAAGACAAGGGAATGTTTGAATCATTCGAGCAGGTACAGGATTTATTCAAAGACCTATTTATGAGTATTATACCTGAAAAGGTTAGACATAGTTTAGGTGAATATTACACACCTGCATGGCTTGCGGACAATCTTGTGAGTGAATCAATTAAACTTATTGATAATAGAAAAGGTTGGACAGCAATTGACCCATGTAGCGGTTCTGGGACTTTCGTAACAATCTTGATTAGAAAAGTATTAGAGGATACTGCGGGATTAAGTAAATCTGAAAGATTACATTCTGTTCTCTCTCGTGTCTTTGCTATTGACTTGAATCCATTAGCGGTGTTGTCAACCCGTATTAACTATTTTGTAAATATCGCACATTTAATTTCAAGTGGTGATACTTTTGAAATTCCAGTTTTCTTAGGAGATTCTTCTTATGTGCCAGAAAATGTTTATGTGGATAATATACAATGCTTAAGTTATAGCATTCAAACAGCAAGAGGTCCGATAAACATAGTCTTACCTAAAAGTGTATGTAACGACATCTTGGCATTTTCTCGAATGATGACTAGCATTGAGCAAGATATTCTTAATAGGGATACTGATAGTATCGTTGATAGAATTACCGAGCTTATTCCCGGTCCTGAACAGACTGAAAATATACTTGCAAATGTGTCAGCATTGGCAGAAAAGTTCGTTTTCCTTGAGCAAAATAATTGGAATGGCATTTGGGCGAGAATAGTCACAAACTTTATTACAACAGCAGCATTAGGCAAATTTGATTTGATTGTAGGTAACCCACCATGGATTGATTGGAAAAGTCTTCCTGCTGGATATAGAGAGAGAATTAAAGGATTATGTATAGATAGAAATTTATTTTCGGGAGATGGCGTAACAGGCGGCATTAACCTAAATATATGTGCCCTTATTACATATGTAGCAGCCGCTAATTGGCTGAAAGATAACGGAGTGTTAGGTTTCCTAATGCCTGATACGATACTTGTGCAACAAACATATGAAGGTTTCAGACGTCTATCACTTGATTTAGATAGGAAATTATACTTTAACAGAATAATCAATTGGTCAAAATCCGGCAATCCGTTTGCACCAGTAACACAAAATTTCTATGCGTATTTTCTATCTTTTACGGAATCAAATTATATAGAAGGAATTCCATTTGTCTCATATATAAAGCGTTTACGTTTTAACCTCGCAGACTTTGCGCATACAACTACTTTTGAAAAAGTAAAACATATATTTTCTGATCACCATCTTATAGCAGGTCAGGCACATAATGATCTAACTAAATTCTCTATTTGTACAGACTCGGTACAATTAGAGAACTTTAGAAAAATTGTAGGTAACATGTCATACAAAGGAAGAGAAGGAATTGAATTCTATCCTCAAGAATTATTTCTTCTCCATTATGACAAAGATATACCTACGAATGGCGATTGCGTAGCCGTTCGTAATTTCCAAAATAAAAAATCTAAATACAAGATTCTCGTAGAAACTTTTTTTTTGGAAAAGAAATTTTTACAGCCTTTAGTTAAGGGCGTACAAATTGAACGTTTTCACTTAAAAGAATCTGGGTTAGTTGTGCCTTTCCCATATGAGACACTTCATAGAGAGCCAATTAAAATAACAGACTTACTTAAACAGTCTCCTCTTTTAGCTCGCTACTTTAATCGGTTTAAAACTATCATATCTGCACAAACGGACTATAATGCCAAAATTATAGGAGAAAAGAACAATACGGAATTTTATGCATTGGCTCGTGTTGGTACATACTCATTTGCGCCATATTATGTTGCATTTAGAGACAATACAAAATGGGGCGCATGTGTAGTATCATCATTAGAAACTCCATGGGGAGAGTTAAAACGACCGCAATTTCAAAACCACGCGGTCAGTATTTCTCAAAATACTAATGGAGAGTTTATTAGCTACGATGAAGCTCATTATATTTGTGCTGTTCTTAATGCGCCTATTATTTCACAGTATATTATTAGTTCATCTGATACTCGAACTTTTAAAATCGATCCAGATATTAATATCCCAAGGTTCGATAGCACTAATACGGTTCATGTACGACTTTCGGAATTGTCTAAACTTGCACATGATAATTATTCAGATGCTGAGTTTATGCACAATATCGATAAGGAATTAGATAACTTAGTCGTAAAGTTATGATAATAATTTAGAATCTAAGCAAGTACTTTAAACTCTTATGTTTAAGGCTAAGTTAGCTTAATATAAAATAAATAGCAAGTGGTTATGACTGCTTGCTTTTATATTAAATACAGGTTCTACGTTTCATCAAAATTAAGGGTCATCCGACATTTCGAGTGATGGTACAATCATGAAGTGCGTATAGCCTAAGGGTAAAATTTTCCTGCAGGGCGTCGGGGTGAGCACCGCCTACGCCGCAAAAATCTACCGGCAGTATGGCAAGGAGTCCATCAACCGCGTGAAGGAGAATCCCTACCGTCTGGCGGACGACATCTGGGGCATCGGCTTCAAGACCGCCGACTCCATAGCTTCGAAGATGGGATACGAGAAGAACAGTCCGCAGAGATGCCGCAGCGGTGTGCTCTACACGCTCAATCAGCTTGCCGAAGAGGGTCACGTGTATGCCGAACCGGAACAGCTGGTGAAGTCTGCCGTCACGCTGCTCGAGGCGGAGGAGACGGCTATCCGGAGCGAGATTGAGAGCATGGTGACGGCTAAGGACATCATCGTGGATGGCGGAGTCATCTACCTGCCACCTTTCTTCCACTCCGAGAATGGCTCTGCGAAGCTGCTGCGTGAGCTGGTGAACAGCGACGGCATGTGCGCCAACGTGGCCGAGGAGAGCGTGGACTACGGAAAGAAGGGAAAGATTGAATATGACGAGGTGCAGCGTGCCGCCATCGCCAAGGCGCTCAGCTCGAAGGTGATGGTGCTGACAGGCGGACCCGGTACGGGCAAGACGACGACCACGCAGGGCATCATCGAGGCCTACAAGGCGCATGGAATGAGGATTCTGCTGGCTGCCCCGACGGGACGTGCAGCCAAGCGAATGACTGAGGCGACGGGCATGGAGGCGAAGACCATTCATCGCCTGCTGGAGTACAATCCGCAGGACGGGTTCAAGCGCAACGACGAGAATCCGCTGGAGGGCGACGCACTGATTGTGGACGAGTGCTCAATGATTGACATCATCCTCTTCTACAACCTGATGAAGGCGGTGCCGAAGACGATGCGACTGGTGCTTGTGGGCGACATCGACCAGCTGCCGAGCGTGGGCGCGGGCAACGTGCTGCGCGACATCATCGACTCGGAGGAGATTCCGGTGGTGAGACTGACGCGCATCTTCCGCCAGGCGCAGTCGAGCCGTATCGTGATGAACGCCCACGCCATCAATGCGGGGCAGTTTCCGAACGTGTCCAACGGCAAGGAGAGCGACTTCTTCTTCGTGAAGGCTGACGA